>NZ_DGYR01000020.1:5821-24939 GCF_002398425.1 Kocuria sp. UBA5001 | reverse complement strand
CGTGGTTCGTGGTTCGTGGTTGCTGGTTCGTGGTTGCTGGTTGCTGGTTGCTGGTTGGTGCGATGGGGCCTCTGGCGCATCGGGGCTGCGCGGCGTGCGGTCTGCGGATTCAGCCTCGTCCTGCCTGCGCTGTCAGCAAGTGCGGTGGCACGCGCAGCTGGTCCCCGGGGTGGATCAGGTCCCCGTGCTCGGCGAGGGCGTTGTGCTCCAACCAGGCGCTGAGGTTCTGGGGGAGGAGCGCGTCCGAGACGTCTGGGCCCAGCAGCTGGGACGTGAGGTCCCAGAGGGTGTCCCCGGCCATGACGGTGATGACCCCGTCCGCCACGCGATCCCGGGCGGGAGGATTGGTGGTCGGACTCGTTGTGCCGAGCGGCGCCCCTGCCCGCGTGCCAGCCTGGTCTGTGCTCTGGCCGAGCGGCAGATCCGTGGTCGAGGGCGTGCCTGCGGCGGGCGTCTCAGCCGTGCTCCTTCCGGCGGTGGGCGAACCGTCAGCGGGCAGGTCGGGGCTCTCCGGGGCGTCAGGGTCTGTCGCGGTGTCGGGTTCCGACGCCGTGGCATCCGTGGTGCTGGGCTGCTCGCCGGGTGCTGCGAGCTGCTCCGTGCCCGAGGCCGCGGAACCCCAGAACGGGTCCAGTGCGGCGTCGTCGGCGTGGGCGGGAGCGAGGACCGCGAGCTGGATGCCCACGGCGGCCGCCGTCGTCCGTGCGACAAGGCCCGGGGTGAGCCGAGTGGCCCAGCGCTCCAGGCCGGCCCAGCGCAGCCGTCTCGCGACCGCGGCGACGTAAAGCATGGCCAGTCCGCCGATCCACCACCCGGCCACGGCCAGGCACGTCCCGGCGGCGAGCACGGCGACGGCCAGGGTTGGGTCGTCGGTGGCGCCCGCGGAACGGAGGCGATCGGCCTGCACCCATCCGAGGGCTCCCAGAGGTGCAGCCGCGAGGGGAACCACGAGCCAGAGCGCCGCACGCGGTGACGGTGCGGAGGATTCGATCATTGCTCGTGGCATGTCGGACTCCTGATGATGTTGTTTGATGTCGTTTGATATTTTTAGATCATTCAGAGGTTTCACTCGGGAGTCAATCAAAGAACCAAATGCATGGAGCCGGAACGGGAGAGCGGCTGGGGCCCGAGGGCCCGGTGCCCTACGGTGAAGCGCAGGTCCTGCAGGGGCGCCGCCCCGGAGGGTGGCAGCTGGGCAGGGATCGGCACGGAGAGGCAGAGCTGGACATGCGGTGGGACGAGCTCTTCGAGGACATGGAGGCGCAGCTCGAGCAGGCGCACGTGCGCACCGTCGAGCAGGAGGCGGTGGAGACGGCGCGGGCGGAGCTCTCGCGGCTGTCGCTGCTGGAGCGGCTGGCCGCGCACAGGGAGCGCCCGGTACGGTTGCGACCCACACGGGGCGACACGCTGGAGGGCGTCCTGGCGGATGTTGGCGCGGGGTGGGTCGTGGTGCGGGAACGCCATCTGCAGCACCTGGTTCCGCTGCACAGTGTGGCGTGGTGGGAGGGGCTGCCGCGGCGTTTCGAGGTGCTGCCCGAGAGGTCCACGATCCGCAGACTCGGCATGGGCCACGTGCTGCGGGCCCTGAGCACGGCGCGGGTTCACGTGCGCGTGCTGCTGCAGGATCCAGCCGGTCAGGGTGAGCTGGAGGGCACGCTGGACGCGGTGGGGCAGGACTTCTTCGACGTGGCGGTGCACCCCGAGGACGAGTTCCGGCGACGCCGCGCGGTTACAGCGGTGCGCACGGTCGGGTTCTCGGCGGTCGCCCTGGTCTCCTCGCTCGACACCGGGTCGGACGCGCTGTGAATCTCGGCCGAGCTCAGTGCAGGGTGCCCTCGCGCACCGCGGTCTGCGTGCGCTCGTAGCCCTGCTGGATGTACTCCTCGAGCTTGCTCTTCTCCACGCGCCACTGTCCGCGGCCCCCCACCTGGATGGCCGGCAGCTCTCCGGAGCGCACCATCGCGCGGGCCTGCGCCACGGAGACGGAGAGGATCTCCGCGACGTCGGCGAGCGTGAGGAATCGTTGCTGCGTCACGGCCCTGTCTCACTTCCTTTGGTGCTGTTCGATGTCGAATCATCGGAGTTCACCGGACATTGTCCCACGTGGGGTGAGTGGGGACCGGCTATCAACAGGATCGACCGGGCATGGAGGCGTGGACATCTCTGTCCACAGTGTGTCCCGTCACACTTTCCAGCGCACGTCCGCGCGGGGCACACTCGGGTGGATCCGGTGGGTGCCGGGCACTGGGGAAAGGATGAGCACATGGGCAGCTCGGCATCGCAGGGGCGGGCATCCAGCACGGCGGCGAGGTTCCGGAAACCGTCCTGGCGTGACCCGCGGCTGCTCGTGGGTCTGCTGCTGGTGCTCGTCTCCGTGATGGGCGTGGTGCTTCTGGTCGCCGCGGCCAACAGGAGCCAGCCGTACTACGCCGCCGCCGGGGACCTCGCGGTGGGGCAGCGGATCACCCGAGAGGACCTCACCACCGTGGACGCGCACCTCCAGGACGCGTCCGAGCGCTACCTTTCCGCCTCTCGGGAGCTGCAGGAGAACACCGTGGTGACCCAGCGCGTGGCGCAGGGAGAGCTGGTCCCCGCCACCTCGCTGGGCACTGCCGACGAGCTGGACAGGACCCCGGTGGGCATCAAGCTCGAGACACCAGTCCCCGCCCAGGCCGGGCCCGGTTCCCACGTGGACGTGTGGGTGGCGCAGCCCAAGCCCACGGGTCGGGGGTACCAGGAGCCCAGGAGGCTCGTTCCGGGCGCGGAGATTGCCCGGGTGGACACCACAGACACCGCGCTCGGCGGCACGGGCGGCGTCACCGTCCACGTGCTCGTCCGCCAGGCGCAGGTGGGCCCGCTGGTGGACGCCCTCGGCAACGACGCCAAGGTCACCCTGGTGCTCGACGTCACCGGGAGCGGCTCGTGAGCATCTCCGTAGCCACCCTGGGGATCAGCACGTGGGAGCTGGTGGACCGGCTCGAACGGCTGCACGGAGACGTCACGGTGGTGCGGCGCTGCATGGACCTGTCGGAGCTGCTTGCCTGCTCGCACACCGGGATGGCGGACGTGGCACTCGTCGCGGAGGGCGCCGAGGAGCTCACAGGGAGTCTGCTGGAGCAGCTCGGCGGCAACGGCGTGAGCGTGCTCGTGGTCGAGGGGCACGACAGCTCACGGCTGTCCCGGCTCGGCGTGGGCAGCGTGGCCGTGGCGGCCTCGGGCGAGGACCTCGCGGAACGGATCCGCCTGGCGGTGCGAGGACCAGCCAGCGGCCACGCCGGGAACGGGGCCGGCGCGCGGGCGGTCGGTGCGACGTCGGCGGCCGCGGCGGAAGACGACGACGGCACAGCCCACGATGACGCTGCGGCGCGCCACGCGGAGGGCGCATCGGCCCGTACTCCAGCACGCGACGACGTCGCTGGCGCACCTGATCCCAGACTCGCACCCGCCGAACCCGGTGCGGCCGGAGGCAGCCGTTCCCGTGGGAGTCGATCCGAAGGTTCGGCGGGACAGGGGTGCAGCGGCGACAAGGGCAGTGCCGGCGGGGGCACGGCCGGGACCGGCACGGTCGGTGGTGGCCGGGACAAGCGCGGCAAGGCCGTGGGCCGTGCGGGCGGCGGTTCGTCCGACGCCACGGGGCGGAAGGCCCCCGGCAAGAGCGCTCGCGGAAGGGGACGCGGCCGCGCCGCAGGTCGGGCGGACGGTTCCGACGACGCACGTGGCAGCGCCTCGGCGCGTGGGGATTCCCCGTCAGCGGCACAGCCCACGGAGGGGGCTGGAGCCGCCACCTCGGCTGGTCCGGAGATGAACGAGCTCGGCCTGCGGTCCGGGGGGAACACCTGGCGGCCGGATGCTGACGCCGTGTCCGCATCCCCCGGGTCGGCCGAGGTCGGTTCTGGGGCCCGCGGTCTCGTGACCGTGTGGGGCCCCGCCGGCTCCCCGGGCCGGACCGTGACCGCCGTGAACCTCGCCGCGGAGGCCGCTCTCCTCGGCGTGCGCGTGCTGCTCGTGGACGCGGACACCTACGCCGCCTCGGTGGCCGCGAGCCTCGGCATGCTGGACGAGGCCGCCGGGCTCGCCCAGGCCTGCCGACTGGCGGACCAGGGTCGCATGGACGAGGCGGGGCTGCGACGCAGCGTCACAGCGGTCTCGGTGGCGGGCGCCTCCATGGACGTGCTGACCGGGATCACCCGCCACGACAGGTGGCCCGAGATCCGCGGGTCCGCGCTTGAGAGCGTCCTGGAACGGGCACGGCAGGACTACGAGCTCGTGGTGGTAGACGTCTCCTCGTGCCTCGAGGCGGACGAGGAGATCAGCACGGACTTCCTGGCCCCGCGCCGCAACGCCGCGGCCCTCGGCGCAGTCGCTGCGGCGGACACGGTGATCGCCCTCGGCGGCGCCGACGCCCTGGGGGTGCCCCGGCTCGTGAAGGCGTTGCCCGACCTCTGGCAGGCCACGCCCTCCGCCCGCCTCGTGGTGGTGGTGAACAAGCTGCGACCCGCGGCCGCGGGGCGCTCCGCGGGCGAGGCCGTGCGGGAGGCCTGGGACCGGTTCTCGCCTGGCCACCCCGTGGCCCACACTCTTCCGTGGGATCCGGCCGCGTGCGACGGCGCGCTGCTCGCCGGCGCGGTGCTCGCGGAGACGGCCCCGCGCAGCGCACTGCGGGTCGGGCTGGCCGCCCTCGTGCGCGTGCTGGAGCACCCGGAGGAAGACTCGGGTGCAGCGCAGGCCACCGTCAGGGGGACTAGGCTGGGGCGTCGAATGGGCGCGTGGTTGCGCCGCGGTTGACGGTCGGAAAGCGAGCCTGCCATGTCCTTCACGGACCCCCTGCGAAGCGTCCCGGACTTCGATGCGGGGGACGCCGAGTGGCTGCACCTGCTGGTGGGCGACTGGCAGATGGTCGCAGACCTCGGCGTGGGAGACCTGCTGCTGTGCTTCCCCCGCTCGGTGGTCTCCGCCGCGCAGAGTCCCACGGGCCGGCCCATCCCCACGGAGGACAGCGATTTCCTCGTGCTGGCCCACGCCCGGCCCACGACCGGGCCCACCGCGTACCAGAAGGACATGGTGGGAGAGACCGTTGGCGGGGACGTAGCGCGGACCCTGCGCAGGGCGTGGATCGACCAGCGCATCGAGAAGGTGGGTCCCTCGGAGTGGTCCAGCCTCGCGCCGCGGTCCGTGACCCTGGTTCCGCTCGTGCGAAACAACCGGACGATCGCTGTCGTGAGCCTGACGGCCGAACCCCACCACGACAGGCTGCCCTCCCACATGGAGCTGGTGTACCGGCAGTCGGCGAGCGACCTGCTGCGGATGGCCAACGAGGGCACGTGGCCGGACTTCGCCGTGCGCATCGACTCCAGGCGTGGAGCGCCACGGGTGGGCGACGGCCTGATCCGTCTCGACACGGACGGGGTCGTGGAGTTCTGCTCGCCCAACGGCCTCTCGACGTTCCGCAGGCTGGGCCTGCAGGGGGACCTGACGGGGCAGAACCTGCTCCACGCGGCTCGGCAGCTGAACCTCAACGCCCCGGGGGTGGACGAGACCCTGGCCCCCGTGCTGGCCGGGACCATGCCCTGGCGCGCGGAGCTCTCGGCAGTGAAGGCCTCGGCCTCGTTGCGGGCCTTCCCGTTGCGTCGCGGCACGGAGCGCGCGGGTGCACTCGTGCTGTGCCGCGACGTGACCGAGTTGCGGCGTCGTGACCTGCAGCTGGTCTCCAAGGACGCGACGATCCGCGAGATCCACCACCGGGTGAAGAACAACCTCCAGACCGTCTCCGCCCTGCTACGGCTCCAGTCGCGGCGCATGAACTCCGCCGAGGGCAGGAACGGTCTGCAGCAGGCCATGCGCCGTGTGAGCTCGATCGCCCGGGTGCACGAATCCCTCTCACACGAGATCTCCGAGGACGTGGACTTCGACGACCTCATCCGGCACCAGGTGAAGCTCGCCGTGGAGACGGCCTCCGCCTCCCAGCACGTGCGCACCGAGGTGCACGGGGAGTTCGGACGGCTGCCGTCCAAGAGTGCGACGTCGGTGGCGCTCGTGGTCAACGAGTTGGTCGCGAACGCGGTGGAGCACGGGCTCAGGGACAGCAACGGCACCGTGGAGCTGAGCGTGGCGCACCTGCAGGACGAGGTGGACGCCGCGGGGACCACCCACCGGGTCCTGGAGATCACGATCGACGACGACGGCAGGGGCATGGGGGACACCGTCATCGAGGAGTCCGGAGTGAACGCATACCGCCCTCCGGCCGAGGGGGAGGGGCTCGGGATGCAGATCGTGCGCACGCTCGTGGCGAGCGAGCTGGGCGGCGGCATCAGGTGGCAGCCTGGAGAAACCGGTGGGACCAGGGTGGTCATCACGGCGCGGTTCCCCCAGCAGACGTCGGGGCGGCGCTGAGTCGAACACGTGGGGCGCCCGCCGCGGCGGGGCCATCACCTCCCGGCGCTGCCCTGCAGCGGCCGCGCCAGTTCCATCCGAGCGAGGGCGCGCGGGTTCGCACCGGGGAGTGGGCAGGAACCAGGTGAGGTGCCCCGGACACGCCGACGGCCCGCGCACGTCTCTCTCCGAGAGGGTGCGCGGGCCGCGCAGTGTGGGACGTCAGGTCCCCGGTGCGTGGCTGCTCAGGAAGCGCGGCGGGCGCGGGCGGCGCGACGCTTGAGCGCGCGACGCTCGTCCTCGCTCATGCCACCCCAGACGCCGGCATCCTGACCGGACTCCAGGGCCCACTGCAGGCAGGTGTCCATGACCTCGCACGTGCGGCACACGGACTTCGCTTCCTCGATCTGCAGCAGGGCGGGGCCCGTGTTGCCGACAGGGAAGAAAAGTTCGGGGTCTTTCTCGAGGCAGGCTGCGCGACTACGCCAATCCATGATGGCTACACCGCTCCTTTCAGGTTCGGGTGTGCCGGTCCGCGCACGTGCCGCAGTGCGCGGCGGGCCGTCGCGGCAGGGGGTGCTGGGGAGGGGCACACAGAAAAGGCCCGGGGGATCGGGCCTTTTGGGATCTTTTGGTAGTTTCCCACGTAAACACACCGGAAACAAGAGTGTGAGCGCTACATCACAGGTGGGAAAGATGCGGGTTACTCGCGCGTACCGAGGGTCCGTGGAGACTGCCTGACCTCCCCGTGGGCGTGGGCGGGATGTGCGTTGCGCGGTGGTTGTCGCGGATTACCCGCAGCCCTCTGCTCACGCCCCAGCCGCACGGGGATCGGGGGGGGGGGGCACGGGCGGTCACTAGAGTGGAACGTGTCGTTCTTCCATTGAAAGGTCCTGTTCATGCTCAGCCCGGCGTCCCGTCCCTCCCCGGAGCTCTCCGAGGTCCGCCCGCGGACGGCAGGGGTGGTGACTGTGCTCGTGGCACTGGAAGCGGTGGCGCTGCTGGCCGTCGCGGTGGGTCTGATCGCATCGCTGTTCTCGGTCCACGTCCTACCTGTGGGCGGCATCGTCTTCGCAACCCTCGTGATGGCCGGGGGAAGCCTGTGGCTCGCGGCGGCCGCCCGGGGCACGTGGGGTGGCCGACGCTGGCCGCGGGCCGCGGTCCTCGTGTCGCAGGCGTTCCTCCTGATCGTGGCGATGTCCCTCCTGCGGGTGACGCTGGGGTGGTGGGGAATCCTGATCGCGGCGGTCCCCGTCATGACCATCCTGTGCCTCTTCGCCCCGCCCACCACGGCGTGGATGCACCGGACCCGCGATGATGCCGCCCGCTGAATCGACGCGGCACGGCGGCGGTGGCGCCGCTCGCTCGGGACCCGTTCCCGGATGGACAACGCTCGGTCGGGTGGCCCGCAAGTGCTGAAACCATCCCGTACGGCTGACCCCGTCGGCTCCGCCGCGGGCTCACGCACCGCTCCCCCCAGACGGACGCGGCACGGGTGCCGGGCTCTGCAGCAGCTCGACGAGGCCGCGGTGCACCCAGAATGCCCTGCCCGCTGGGCCGCCCAGGGGCTGTCCCGTGAGCGGTGCTCCGAACAGGTCGCCGTCGAACGCGCGGCGGGGCCGGAGCAGGAGAGCATCCGCGCGGTGCCGCCACGAGAGCAGGGGCGGGAACGTGGATGTCACCGAGTCGCTCAGGTGCACGGAGAGCACCAGGCGCGGGCCCGGTCGGCTCCCGGGTGGGCCCTGCGCCTCCCCGTCCGGCCGCTCGGAATCCGCCCGGCCGAAATCCTCCCGCGCGGAAACCCGCGGCTCCCACGCCGCCGCCAGGGCACGAATCGCCTCGATGGGCAGGGCGTCAGCGTCGTCGATCACGATGGTCACAGGGCGGGGGATCGCGCGGGCTTGCCGCAGGAGGGTCTCCACCTCCGCCGTCGTCCTGGGTAATGCCCGCACGACGCGATGGCTTGGGGTCAGCGCGGTGGGCCCGGTGTCCGCAGCGGCTCCGAGCCCGTTCGCAGTGCAGGCGGAGCCTGCTCGCGACCCCGCAGTGGTCCGCGTGGTCGCCGTTTCCACGACCCTCGGTGTGGTTCTCTCGCACTCCGACAGGCGTTCGGCGGCGCCGTCGAGGAACGTGGTGCGTCCAGAACGGGCGGGTCCGGCCACCACGAGGGTGGCGCCCGGCCCCCACGGGTGCACGACGACCTCGCCGTGCCGGGAGACGCCCAGGAGCAGGCCCGGGACGGCACGCGCGGGCGGCTGCCACGCCTCGGGCAGGGGGAAGGAACGGGGCCAGGCGTCGATCCCCGCTGACGCGAACGCGGGAACCGGTGACGGGCGTGACCCGGGACCGGGAAGTGGTGCGGTGCCGACCGCGAGCTGCACGACTGCCGAACCGTCCGTCGGCTGGGTGGTGCCCGGAGTGGTGCACCGGGCAGCACCCGGCCCGAAGTAGGCCGCGCGCAGGACGTGGTGGGCCATCGGTGGCAGGCGCGGCCACTGCAGCAGGGCTTCCGGGGCCTGACCCACCGGGAAGTAGAGACGGCATGATCCCAGCTGCGCGGATCGCCCAGCGAGCAGCGCCCTGTCGCCGGCGACGAGGGCGGAGAGCCCGCGTGCAGGACCCACGGCCACGAGTGCCAGCAGCTCGTCCTCGAGGTGCGACCACGCCCCTGAGCGGAGGATCTGGCTGCAGCGGTCCCAGTCGTCGACGGCCAGGACTGCCCGCGGTGGTTTCTCCCCGGCTGCCGCCCCGGTCCGGTCGAGAGCCTCTCGCAGACGCTCGAGCAGATGTGCCAGGTCCGCGGGCCGGTCAGCCCGAGCCCAACCGCGCAGCGCCCCGTGCCGGGGCAAGCCCTCCGCGCTCGCGAGACCGGGGACCTCCGTGCCGGTCGCTGTCACGAGGTAGACCACGGGTGCCTGGTTTCCTCCGCCGGTTCGCGAGGTGAGGGCGCTTGCCGTGAGATCCGACGACGCCGCTGCCGCACCCGTACCCGCGTCCGCGCAGCGCCGGGCGAGCGCGGAAAACGGCTCACGCACCACGGACGGCCGGCCGATCAACAGCAGTGGTCCGTCCGCCCACGGTTCCCACGTGGACCGCCCGCACCAGTGTTCGGCCGGGTTCTCCCCGGGGCCGAGGTCCACGCCGGTGCCCTCGTGCTCCACAGTTCGGGCAGTGCGGGGCAGGGGCAGCGGTACCGCCAGCGACGCGGGGTCCGGTTCCACGGGACCCGCCCACGCCGCGCGGATGTCGGCCACTGCGGCGTCGACGCCCTGCACGGTGTGGTCTGAATGGCCGCCGTCGACCGCCGCTGTCTGCATCGGGCGGTGCAGGGAATGGAAGTGCATCGTCAGCGGTGCGGGTGCCGGTGGAGACATGCGGGTGGCCACGGCGCACTGCACAGCCACCGGGCTGCCGTCGCCGCGGTGCAGGAACCCGCGCCCAGGGATGGCGGGGATGCCCGCGGCGGCGGACGTCCCGAGCACGTCCATCGACTCCTGCTCCGTGCGCACCCGCAGGCACAGTGCCTGGGTGACGTTGGCGCGGACGTCCGCGGGCAGTGCCCCCTGGGGCCGCTGGGTGGCGAGCACCAGGTGGACGCCGAGGGAGCGGCCCACCGCGGCGATCACGGCCAGCTGCTCGGCGGCGTGCGGGAACGAGTCCGTGAGCATCTTGGCCTCGTCCACCACGACCACGAGCTCCCGGACCACCGGGTCCGGGCCAGCGTGCTCAAGCGCCTGGGCCATGTCCACGAATCCGCACCGGGCGAGGACCCGCTCGCGGCGCTGCAGCTCCGAGCGCAGGAAGGCCAGCGCACGTCGTACCTCGTCGGGGCCGAGATCGGTGAGCAGCGTGGTGGGGTGCGGCAGCGCCGTCAGGGGCGCGAGGGCCGCGCCTCCCTTGAAGTCAACCATTACGAACTCGAGACGACCGGGAGGGGCGGCCGCCGCGAGCCCCAGGATGAGCGTGCGCAGCACCTCCGATTTGCCGCACCCCGTGGTGCCGGCGATCAACAGGTGAGGGTTCTCGTCGTCGAGACCGATCCTCTCTGCCCCCGTGCCAGAGACCCCGATCGCGGTGCTCAGGCGCAGTGAGGTGGTGCCGGGCGCTCGCGGTTGGGCGCGGTTGTCGGGAACGTGCCCCGGTGCGTCGTCGCGCAGGAGCTCGTGCGTGCCCAGCAACCGGGGGAGAGAACGGTCCCCAGCAGTCCCGGCGCGCCCCACCGCACGCTTCCAGGTTCCCAGGGCCCGCGCCGCGGTCTCCCGTGCCACGGTGTCGGCCAAGAACTCCACGGTGACGCGCTGCTCTGCCGCGCACAGACCGGGGACCGCGGTGTCCACCGGGGTCGTGAGGCGGTACCGCGCACCGTGGGACGTGAGGAGGGCTGCCGTTGCATCCGGACGGCCCCCGCGCGCCACGACCACCCGCACCGCGTCCGGCCCCGGTGGCGATGCCCCCGCGTCCTGCGGGGTCAGGACTTCGAGCGTCGTGAGGGACGGCGGGTCGGGTTCCGTGGCCCGCGTGGACGCGGGTCTCGGACCTGGCTGCACGACGTCGTGGTCAAGCGGGGGATGCCACGAGATCCCCGGGGAGAGAACGAGGCCGTGCAGGGCCTGCGGACCGGTGAACAGCTGAAGCACCAGGGAGTCGAGGACACCGCGCAGCCGTTGCCCGTTCAGCTGGATGGTGAGCGAGGGGACGGCGGCGAGGTCCAGGAGCACGGGAGCGCGGCGGTGGCTCACACTCGCGAGCGGTGTGCCGCGTTCTCTCGTGAGCTGCGCCGCTCGCGGCCCGTGACCAAGCCGCACCCAGCGGGAGTGGCGTGCGGAAGGGGGTGCGGCGTGCCCGTTCGAGGGCTGAAGCGGGACGTGGAGTCCCTGGCGCGTGGCAGGGTCTCCTTGCAGCGCGTCGCACCGCTCCACGACCTCCGCGGACGACGGTGCGGCGTGGGCACTGCGGCGCAGGTCCCGGTCGAGCGCGGCGGCCACCCGGTGCCGGTGCTCCTGGCGGGCGCCCCGTTCCGAGGCCCATCCCGCGAGCGAGGTGGCCGCGCCGAGTGCGCTGAACAGGAGGAAGAACCACCAGCCGGTGGCCACGGCGATGCCGATGCCCGCCACGAGCGGCAGCAGGCCGGTCACCAGGGCGATCCGGCCAGCGTGCCGGCCCGGGTGCTCCAGCCGAAGAGGGCGCGACGGATCGGCCTCCTGCGCCGAGAAACCCGGCGGGGGCAGCGTCGGATCGGGCCAGCAGGTCTGCGCCACCACATCCCGGGGGAACATGCACCGGGCCCAGGACTCGTGCTCACCGTCGGACACGCGCACCCGGTCCCCGTGGGAGAGCACGGTCCCGCGGGGGAGAAGCCGCAGACCGGAGCCGTCCATGACGAGCGTTGTGCGGCGCGAGCCGTCCGTGGCACCGGTGTCGGTGGGTGGAACCGGGAGCAGCCGGGGAACGCCGTCGAGCAGCTCGAGCCGGAACCGGCCCCGCTGCAGCGGGAGCCTCAGCCCGACGGCGTCGCCCTCGACGACGACGAGGTGAGCGACGTTTTCGGACGCCACCGTGGAGGGCCCGTTGCGGCACGCCGTCCGCTCGGAGCCGGCGGGGGATTCTGGGGTGCCGGGATGGCCGGTCCCGGGATGCCCTTCACCTCGAGGGGGCGCAGCATGCGCCGAGTCCGCAGGATGCGGCCCGGAACCTGCCTCGCAGCACGGGGGATCCGCTCGTGCGCCCGTCAGCTTGCCCTCACCATCAGCGGGGCCCGCGGCCCGCAGGACGATCGTGGCGCCGTCGTCCAGGGGCGGGTGCCCCACCCGCGTCAGCTCCAGAGGGACCCCGTCCACGCTGGCTTCGTGACCTGGACCGAGGTGCCGGAGCAGTTCCCGGGCGAGCTCCTGCCCGCTCGTGTCGGCGGGCGCCGAGAGGGACACGGTGTGGAAATCCTGGGACCCGTGCCAGACCAGGCGGAGGGAGAGCTGCATGGGTCCACTGCAGTCGACCCGAGATCAACGGGGGTGGCGCCCCGACGTCCTTGGGGAGGCACAGGACCCACGAGGCTGCCCTGCGGATCGGGGGAGGGCGCTCGCCGTGCACCCACCACAGGGGCGCAACCCCGCGGTGAATCATGAGACAGTAATGCCCATGAGACCCCGCAAGGTTGTCATCGTCAGCCGCATCTTCCTCCCCGAACCGGCCGCTGCCTCCTTCCGCCTCGCCGCTCTCGCCAGGGGCTTCGCTGCCGAGGGCGCGGACGTCACGGTGCTGACCACCCGGCCGCCGCGCTCTATGGCTGCCGTGCGCGTGGACGAACCGTACGAGATCGTGCGCGTGCCCGTGCTGCGGGACAAGGAGGACTACGTCAGGGGCGTCGCCCAGTACCTGAGCTTCGACATTCAGGCCTTCACCCGTCTGCTGTTGATGGACGCGGACATCGTGGTGAGCGAGCCGCCGCCCACCACGGGCGTGGCCGTGTGGCTCGCAAGCGCGCTGCGTCGTCGGCCGTACATCTGGTACAACCCGGACGTCTGGACCTCCGCGACGCTGAACATGGACGTTCCCGGATTCGTCACGCAGGGGATGCGCGTGGCGGAGACGATCGCCGCCCGGCGCGCTGGCGGCGTCATCACCGTCTCCGAGTCCATGGGCGAGGAGCTCCACCGTGTGACCGGCGCCCGCTGGGACAGGATGTTCGTGGCGGAGAACGGGATCGACACGGACACCTTCACGGCGGACGGGCCCACCGAAGCTGTGCCCGGGCCCTATTTCGTCTACGCCGGCTCCATCTCGGAGTGGCAGGGCATGGACATCTTCATCGAGGCGCTGGCGCAGATCCTGCCCGAGCACCCGGACGTCACGCTCCAGGTGCTGGGTCGGGGCTCCGACCTCACGCGGGTGCAGGAGATCGCACAGCGGCTCGCCCCGCAGAACGTGGTCTTCCACGGCGTCCAGAGCCCGGCTCGCACCGCGGCCTTCACTCGCGGGGCGGTCGCCGCCCTCGCCTCGGTGATCCCGCACACCGGTTACGACTTCTCGAAGCCCACCAAGCTCTACGCGGCCGCCGCGTGCGGCACACCCTCCATCTACGCCGGGGTGGGGGTAGGGGCACGCCTGGTCGAGGAGAACGACCTGGGAACCCCCGTGGAGTTCACGCCCGACGCCGTGGCACAGGCCATGCGGCGAGCGCTCGGGGATGCTCGGTCCGGGGACAGAGCGGCGCAGCGCGAGCGCCGCAGCCGGTGGGCACGGGAGCACGCCTCCCTGGGGGCCTCTGGACGCGCCGCCGCCCGGTGGGTGCTCAGCGGTTTCCAGGAGTCGGGCCACTGAGCCGCGGGAGTCAGCCGGGCGGCATGTTGGGCGCCCGGTGCGCACCCGTCTGGACGACGACGTCGCGACGCGGGACGACGCCGCGGCCCACGGCCGTGCCGACGCCGGGGCGATGTCCTGGCACTGGGCGGCATCGCCCCGGGAAGTCTCGGGCGGCCCCGCGACCTGGGGTGATGCCGGGCACTCGGCACGCCACGGCCAGCGGGTCACACAGGGCCCTCGTGGCCTGGTCCGGTATTTTTAGCGCAGACGATGTGCGTGCATGGAACGTGGAAGAGGGTAGGAGAGACAGATGAACACTGATCTTGTGGTGGTGGGCTCGGGGCTTTTCGGTCTCACCGTGGCCGAACGGGCCGCGCGCGAGCTGGGTCTGAAGGTCACGATGATCGACCGGCGGCCGCACCTGGGCGGCAACGCCTACAGCGAGAACGAGGAGCGCACGGGCATCGAGGTGCACCGCTACGGCGCCCACCTCTTCCACACCTCCAACGAGCGCGTGTGGGAGTACGTGAACCGCTTCACCCAGTTCACCAACTACGTGCACCGCGTCTACACCCGCCACCAGGGCGAGGTGTACCCCATGCCCATCAACCTGGGCACGATCAACCAGTTCTTCCGGGCCGCCTACTCTCCCGGTGAGGCACGCGAGCTGATCCGCGAGCAGGCGGGCGAGCTGGCGGGCACGGACCCTCAGAACCTCAACGACAAGGGCATCCAGCTGATCGGCCGCCCCCTGTACGAGGCGTTCATCAAGCACTACACGGGCAAGCAGTGGCAGACGGATCCCAAGGACCTGCCCGCCTCCATCATCTCCCGGCTTCCGGTGCGCTACACGTACGACAACCGCTACTTCAACGACACCCACGAGGGTCTTCCGGTGGACGGCTACACCGCGTGGCTCGAGCGCATGGCGGACCACCCGAACATCGACGTCCGGCTGGAGACCGATTTCTTCGACGACTCCCAGGAGTTCTCGAAGGACAACGTTGTGGGTCAGGTCCCGGTGGTCTACACCGGTCCCGTGGACCGCTACTTCGACTACGCCGAGGGCGACCTCTCCTGGCGCACCATCGACCTGGAGGAGGAGGTGCTCGACATAGAGGACTTCCAGGGCACGTCGGTGATGAACTACCCGGACGAGGACGTCCCGTTCACCCGCATCCACGAGTTCCGCCACTTCCACCCGGAGCGGGACTACACGAGGGACGCCACGGTGATCATGCGCGAGTTCTCCCGTTTTGCTGAGAAGGGCGACGAGCCCTACTACCCCGTGAACACGTCCGAGGACCGTGAGAAGCTGTTCGCCTACCGAGACCTCGCCAACGGTGAGTCCTCCGTGCTGTTCGGCGGACGCCTGGGCACGTACAAGTACCTGGACATGCACATGGCCATCGGCTCCGCGTTGTCCATGGTGGACAACAAGATCGCACCGCACTTCACGTCCGGTGCACCCCTGACCAGTGGAGGAGTGGACGCGTGAGCGCCGATAACGCCCAGAAGACAGAGCAGTCGGCCGACGGGAACCACGAGTACCTGGCGAAGATCAACACCCAGCCGAGCACGCAGACGGATCTGCGAGAGGTGGCCCGCGTGATTTTCCCCGCCGACAAGGACCTCGACGCGCTGCCGCTGTACATCGACGGGCCCATCAACAGGGAGGGCCCGTCCTCCGCCGGCTCGGACACCGCCAACCAGCACCCGGACGACATCATCTCCCGGCGCTCGGTGCGCATCCGCGCGGGCCGCCGGGTGTCCTTCGGCTCCTACTTCAACGCGTTCCCAGCCTCGTACTGGCGCCGCTGGACCGTGGCGGACTCGGTGGTGCTGCGTGTGCGCACCACGGGTGCGGGCTCTCTGATCGTCTACCGCAGCAACGCCCGGGGTGTCTCCCAGCGCGTCGAGGACCGCCGCGTCAGCGGGGAGACCACCTGCGAGTTCGAGCTCACGCTCGCACCGTTCGGCGACGGCGGGTGGTACTGGTTCGACTTGATCTCCGACGAGGAGGGCATGGTCCTAGACGAGGCCTCGTGGCTGGTGCCCTCCCAGGGCCGTCCCGTGGGGCGGGTGACGCTCGGCGTGACCACGTTCAATCGGCCGGACTACTGCGTGAACACCATCAAGACCATCGCGAACGCGGACGGCCTGGACGAGGTCCTGGACGAGCTGATCATCGTGGACCAGGGCAACAAGCTGGTGCAGGACGAGCCGGACTTCGCGGAGGCGCAGAAGGCCATGGGCGGGAAACTGCGCATGATCCGCCAGGGCAACATGGGCGGTTCCGGCGGCTTCGCCCGCAACATGTACGAGGTCGTGGAGGGGCGGCAGGGTCCGGACGGCGTCGAGAAGTCCGATTACGTGCTGATCCTGGACGACGACATCCTGCTGGAGTCCGAGGGCGTGCTGCGCGCGGCTGCTTTCGCGGACATGTGCCACACGCCGTCGATCGTGGGCGGGCACATGTTCGACATGTACAACAAGCCGCTGCTCAACGCGTACGCGGAGGTCGTGAACTCCTACCGCTTCCTGTGGGGTCCCATCGACGGCCTCGGCGCCGTGGACTTTGCCGAGCGTGGTCTGCGCTCCCGGCCCAGGCTGCACCGCCGCTGGGACGCCGACTACAACGGCTGGTGGATGTGCCTCATTCCGAGGGTGATTCTCGAGGAGATCGGGCTGTCGCTGCCGGTGTTCATCAAGTGGGACGACTCCGAGTACTCCCTGCGCGCCAAGGCCGCGGGCTACCCGACCATCTCCCTCCCGGGCGTTGCGGTGTGGCACGTGTCCTGGGCGGACAAGGACGACGCCGTGGACTGGCAGGCGTACTTCCACGAGCGCAACCGCCTCATCGCGGCACTGCTGCACTCGCCCTTCTCCAAGGGCGGGCGCATGCTGCGCGAGTCCATGACCACGGAGACAAAGCACGTGGTGTCCATGCAGTACTACCCGGCCAGGTCGGTGCTGCTGGCCATCCAGGACGTTCTGGACGGCCCGGACCGCCTGCACGAGATGCTGCCCAACCGCATGCCGCAGATCCGGGGCATGAAGGACAAGTACTCCGACGGTCGCGTGGTCAAGGACCTCTCCCAGCTGCCCCCGGTGCGGCGCGCCAAGCCGCCCAAGCGCATGGAGGCTCCCAAGTCGCCCACCAAGGCCCAGCTCATCCCGTGGGCGCTGCGCACCGTGCTCAAGCAGACGCTGCGCCCGGTGCGTGAGATGGCCAGGGAGTACCCGGAGGCCACCGTCGCCCACATGGACGGGCACTGGTCCTACCTGGCGACCCTCGACTCCGCGATCGTCTCCAACGCGGACGGCACGGGTGCTTCCTGGTATCGCCGGGACCCTGCGCAGGTGCGTGAGCTGATGGCGGAGAGCACCAAGCTGCACGCCGAGCTGCTGTCCCGGTGGGACGAGCTGAGCGAGCAGTACCGGGCTGCGCTGCCGGAGATCACCTCCCCTCAGGCCTGGGCCCGCACGTTCGCGGAGAACGGGCCCGCACAGTAGTTCCCTCCCGCCCGACGCCGCACGCCTGAGCAGGCGTGCGGCGTCGGCGTGTATTCCGGTCACGGCGCGTGAGGCGCGCCAGGAAAGGACGGCAGATGCCAAACGAAGCCCCCGCCACTCAGCTGCGGCCACCCGGGCAGGACCGCGGCCTGAGGGACGTGTTCGCCAACCGGTTCCTGCTCAGGCTGATCGTGGACAAGGAGATCCAGATCCGGTACCGAGGCACGGTGCTCGGACTTCTGTGGTCCTACCTCAAACCGGGAGTGCAGTTCCTGGTGTTCTACATCGCCATGGGCGTGTTCCTGGACCTCAACAGGGGGATCGAGAACTTCGCCGTGTACCTGTTCTCCGGGATCGTGGTGATGAACCTCTTTGGGGAGGTCTTCGGCAACGCGTCCCGCTCGGTCGTGGCCAACGGCGGACTGCTGAAGAAGATCTACCTGCCGCGGCAGCTGTTCCCCGTCTCCAACCTGCTCGTGGCCTTCATCCACTTCGTGCCGCAGCTGGTCATCCTGCTGCTCGCGTGCTTCGTCACAGGGTGGCACCCGGGGATCAAGCAGCTGCTCGCGGTGTTCGTGGGAACCGCGATCATCGCGGTGTTCTCCCTGGCCCTGGGCATGCTGTTCACCACGTTCAACGTGTTCTTCCGGGATGCCGAGAACATCGTGGACCTCATCATCATGGTCTCCACGTGGGCCTCCCCGGTGCTCTACCTGTGGACCATGGTGCACGAGAAGCTGTGGGACTGGGTGTACTACGTGTACATGCTCAACCCGCTCACGGTGGCGGTGGAGCTGTTCCACTACGGTTTCTGGTTCCCCACCACGGACTCTCCGCAGACGTGGCACATCCCGCCGCACCTGCTCACGGGGTGGACCCCGTTGGCCATCGTGACCAGTCTGATCGTCTTCTTCGTGGCGGACCGGTTGTTCCGGGCCCACGAGGGCAACTTCGCCCAGGAGCTGTGAACCATGTCCAGTGCAGTCAACGAGAACACACCGGGTCGCACGGACGCGGACCTCGCCATCCGGGTGAGCCACATGACCAAGGAGTTCGTGCTGCGCCACACGCGCTCCATGAAAGAGGCCTTCGTCTGGCTCGTGAAGGGCCGCAAGGGGGACCTGACCGCCAAGTTCACGGCACTCAACGACGTCTCCTTCGACATCCACGACGGCGAGACGGTCGCGCTGCTGGGCTTCAACGGCTCGGGCAAGTCCACCACGCTGAAGATGATCTCCGGTGTGATGAACCCGGATTCGGGTGAGATCCTCACGCGCGAGAAGGTGGCCGGCCTGATTGAGGTGGGTGCAGGCTTCCACCCGGACCTCACGGGCCGGGACAACGTCTACCTCAACGGCGCGATCCTGGGTATGACCAAGGAGGAGATCGACGAGAAGTTCGACGACATCGTGGCCTTCTCGGAGATCGCGGAATTCATCGACACCGAGGTGAAGTTCTACAGCTCGGGCATGTACCTGCGGCTCGCGTTCTCCGTGGCCGTCCACACGGATCCCGAGGTGTTCCTGGTGGACGAGATCCTCTCGGTGGGTGACGAGCCCTTCCAGAAGAAGTGCATCGGCCGCATCAAGGACCTGGTGCGACGCGGCAAGACCCTGGTGGTGGTCTCCCACGACCTCAACCTGGTGATGGACATCTGTGAGCGCGGCATCGTGATGGACCACGGCACCAAGGTCTTCGACGGCAGCGTGCACGGCGCGGTCGCGCACATGCGCAACCAGCCGGAGGAGGACGTTCGCCGGGAGCACGAGGAGGGCTTGGCCCGGGCGCTGGCGGACAAGCGCCACAAGCGGGAGTGGCAGGCCCGCGAGGCCGCCGAGCGCGGCGAGGAGTTCGTGCCCCAGTACGATCCCGACCTGGACGGGCCCCTGCCGGGCTGAGCTCGGCACTGTTTCGGACCGGATGACGACGGCGCC
>NZ_DGYR01000020.1:0-5740 GCF_002398425.1 Kocuria sp. UBA5001 | reverse complement strand
GGCGCCGTCGTCATCCGGTCCAGGGTCAGTCGCCGCAGCCGGTGATCTTGTAGAGCTTGGCCTCGGGGCCGGTCTGGGCCACGAGCTCGAAGCCCCTGTCAGGGGTGAGCTGGTCGTAGCCGCGCGTGTCGAAGTAGGCGAAGGGGTTCACCTGCCGGGTTCCGAAGTCCAGGACGTACTGCACGTTGTGCTTGTGCAGCGCGGGGCAGACCTCCGGGTCCGTGGTCAGTTCGTCGAGGTGGTGCGCGATCACGGAGGCCTCCCGGTCCGCGACGAGGCCGTTGTGGGGGAACAGCACCTTGACGTCGGAGACGGCGTAGGCCTGGGAGGTGCCCGTGAGGGGGTTGCCGAAGACCACGGCGTCCTGCGGCACGTACTCGGGAAGCTGCTCCAGCAGCTGCTCCTCGGCGGGGTCGAGCAGCGCGTACGGGTGGGCGCCGCCGCCGGCGTAGAGCGACTTGCCGTAGTTAACGACGTCCGTCATGGGCTCCGTCTGCACGGCCTGCCACCCCAGGACCACGGCCAGGAGGCCGCCCACCACGGCCGCGGTGCGGGTGCGCATCAGGGGACGCGTACGCTCGGCGGCCCGGCGGACGGCGGGAGAGGTCCCGGAGCGCTGGGAGAGCTTCAGGACGAAGGTGCGCACGTGCGTGACTACCCAGTGCAGCACAGCGAGCGCGCCAGCCACGGAGAGGGGAACGGCCATGACGGGGATGAGCGCGAGCAGTCGATTGGAGTCGTTGTACCAGACCCCGGTCCAGTCGTAGCGCAGCGGGAAGTTCCGGGAGGAGGCCACCAGGACGTAGAGCCACATCAGCAGGACCCACGCACCCACCAGCCAGCGAGAGGTGTGGCGCAGCAGGGCCGCGGCGCCGAGGAGCACCAGGACCATGAGCACCCAGGGGGCGTGCGGCGCGCCGGGGTAGACGGTGGCGAGCGCTTCACCCACGGCCTGGGGCTGGGTCGCGTGCGGCTTCCACGAGGAGGAGTCCCAGGAGGCCCGGGCGGAGAACCAGATCTGCTGCAGCACCAGGAGCATGGCCACGAGGGCGACGGCGCCGAGCAGCTTGCGCCACCACGCCCGGGGGGAGCGCAACTCCCGCCACCACAGGGTGAGCAGCATGATCCACAGGATCGCAAGCCCCAGCACCACGGTGGAGGGGTGGGCCAGTCCCATGGCCCCCGTGACCGCCAGGACGGTGATCCACAGGGCGAGCTTGGACCGGAGGTAGGGGCCCCGGGAGAGACCGAGCGCGTCCGTGAGCAGACCCAGCCATAGGGGCAGGAACGCGATGGACATGGCGTTCGGGAACAGGTTGCCGTAGAAGCTCAGCAGGTAGGGGAAGGCGGGGAAGCTGGAGGCCATGAGCCCGGTGGCCACGGCCACGGCAGGGCGGGAGCCCAGCACCCGCGTGGTGAAGTACAGGCAGCCCAGCACCCACACGACCCCGCACACCAGCATGGTCATCGCGTTGGCGGCCAGGGCCACGGGTAGGTGGCCCACCGCGGTCACGAAGGCCACGGAGTTGTGCCAGGCCGCGGGGTAGAACGAGGGGTCCGTGACGCCGAGCCCGCCGATCGTCAGCGAGGACGCGGTGCCGGTGTCCTCGATGTAGCGCACGGCGTTGTAGTGGAAGTTCGCGTCGTAGGTCTGGGAGAGCGCGTCGGGGACCTGGAGGATCAGGTACAGCCTCTGCACCACGATCCCGACGCCGAGAACCGCCCCGCACCAGATGCCCACCGTGGGGGCGGTGATCCGCTCCCGCCACGGGACGGTGCCCGCCCACGGAGCCGCGGCGACGCGGCGTCTTGCGGGGATCATGACAAGCCACAGCAGCACCGCCACTCCTGCGAACGCCGCCGTGACGGTGAGGGGGTTCCACGGCACGCCGAGCATCCCGTAGACCACCGCGGAGGCGCTGAACCCCGCCACGGACAGGGGGACCACGCTCGCCCACCGCGCCAGGCCGCGCAGCCCCAGGGCCACGCTCAGCAGCGCGCCGGGCAGGACCATGAGGACGGCCACCAGGGTGTAGGGGGGAAGTGCTTCAAGCCAGCTCAAGGGATCCAGGGCTCCAGACGGGGAAGGCGGGAGGGTCTGTGGGAAGTTTAGTGGACCGCCCGGCGCCCACCCCCGCGACCTGCGGGCCCCGCCTGCGCGCCGGAGGTCCCCAGCCGACTGTGGAACAATGAGGGGTGTGAGTCGAGCCTGGATAGTGATGCCCGTGTACAACGAGGCCCAAGTGGTGGGAGAGGTCCTGGAGAACCTCCGCAAGACCTTCCCGCACGTGGTCTGCGTGGACGACGGCTCCCGGGACGACTCCGCGCAGATCTGTCGGGACGCAGGGGCCGTGGTGGTCCAGCACCCCATCAACCTGGGGCAGGGTGCGGCGTTGCAGACGGGTTTCGAGTACGCGCTGCAGGATCCGGAGATGGACTGCGTGGTGACGTTCGACTCGGACGGCCAGCACCGCGTGATCGATGCGTACGACATGGTTCAGCGCATCCGCAGCGGCGAGGCCGAGGTGGTCCTGGGGTCGCGGTTCCTTGACGACCGCACACAGGTGTCCTCCTTGAAGCGACTCGTGCTGCGCACGGCGGCGTTCGTGTCCAAGTTCACGAGCGGCATGGACCTCTCGGACGCGCACAACGGCCTGCGGGCCATCAACCGGGACACGCTCGGCAAGCTGCACCTGAAGCAGAACCGCATGGCGCACGCCTCCGAGATCGTGAACCGGTTCGCGGAGATCCAGCCCAATTGGGTGGAGCACCCCGTGGAGATCATCTACACGGACTACTCGCGCGGCAAGGGCCAGTCCCTGCTCAACGGCGTGAACATCCTGGCCGAACTGTTCGTGAAGTAACGGGGCACTGCAATGACCATCGTGGTTCAGATCGTTCTCATCCTGGGCGTGGCCTACGGCGCGCTCACCCTGGTGCGCGGCGGCGCCAACGCCAAGCACCAGGCCATCCGCCGTCTGGGAGCGGTCGCCTTCTTCCTCTTCGCCGCCGTCTCGATCCTCGTGCCGGACCTGGTCACGCAGGTGGCCCGCCTGCTGGGGATCGGCCGTGGCACGGACCTCGTGCTCTACGCGCTCGTGGTGCTGTTCATGGTCTCCCAGTACAGCGCCGCCCAGCGCCGCCGCGTCGAGGAGGTCAACATCACGCGACTCGCCCGGCACATCGCCATTGCCGAGGCCGAGAAGCCGTGGGAGCCCGACGGCGCCCACACCGAGCGCGCCTCCGTGCTCACCTTCGCAGCGGCCTCCCCGCTGCAGCGTCCCGCCGAGGCACCCCACGTGGGGCCCGCGGGCCCGGACGTGTCCGTCGAGCGTCCCGCCACCGCTGCCCCCGGCGACGACGCCGCTCGCGGGGGTTCCACGGCCGTCTGACCTTCCGCACGTGCTCCACTGTGGTTCGGAGCACCGCGCATCACCCTGCCTTCGGCAGTCCCCGTCTTGTGGCCGGAGGGGCAAGGTGTTCCCGTCCCCTCCGACCAAAGCGTGATGGGTGTCACTTTGCATGAGGATGCATTCTGCGTCCGAGCATGACGCGTCGTGCTGCGGGCATCGGCGCAGGTCATGACGGGTTATCCACAGATCGGGCCCCGGGCCGTGTTCGCGGCCGGAAATTTCCCCTAGCGTTCCCTCCAGAGTTGACCAGCCAGTAACGGGTTCGGGGGAACCCCAGGGGGAGCCATGGCCACCGTTGCCGAGGACGCGATCGGACTGATCGAGGCGGACGTCCGCGAACAGATCCGGCGTACCGGGCTGGACCCGTTGCACGAGGTCGAACCCACGCGCCGGATCGTGGCCGCGGTCGTGGCCGAGTACGACGTCCGCTCCGCGCAGGCCGGGCTGCCCCGGATCCAGGACCTGGAGGCCGCGCGCAAGACCGTGCTGGACCTCGTCGCGGGCTACGGGCCGCTGCAGCCGTACCTGGACGATCCCGAGGTCGAGGAGATCTGGCTCAACGGTCCTGCGTAAAACGCGTTTAGGTTTCTTGGTGTCAGGAGGTTACAACGACCTCACCGGACCAAGAAGGGCACCACCATGAACACCACCGCACCCAAAATGCCCACCCCCTCCGAGATCAAAGCCTGGCCCAAGTTCAAAACCTGGACCCTCGGCACCACCCCCGGGCCCACCAGCCACCTGCACCAAACCAAGACCGGCGACTACATGTGGATTTACGGGGGGATGCTCTATGACTCCACAAGTCACACCATCTCGGCCTACTCCATGAAGGACGCCACGGACCGCGAGCGAACTGCCGTGAGCCGTGCCCTCGAGGCCCGCCACCGCCAATGGTTCCAGGGTGACGAAGAAACCACCCGCGACAAGATCCTCAGCGACGAGAACTGGCAGCCCGTGAACGGCCGGGCAGGGGTCTACGTGGTCGCCCTCGCCCGTGCGTGCCCCTTCGGCGGACCAGACACGGGAATGGAACCCGGCGCCGCCAGTGAGATCGGCGAAGACGACGGCCACTTCGGGACGATGCTGGACACCGACGTGGACGGCCTGGACGGCGAGCGCAAGGAATCCGAGTTCATCCTTACCCGGGTGTGGTCCCCGGAACACGGGGTGCAGCTCGCGGTGAGGATCGAGGACCGGAAAGTGGACGGCCCCGGGCACCCGGTGAACAACCTGGTGGCGTTCCACAAGCGCCTCGGGGAAGAGATCGAACGCCTGCTGCAGGATCACCCGGAGCAGGCCGGGTACTGGTCCGGTGAGTAGCCAAGTAACAGGGGACACCAGGGGATAAGAGAGCGGCCCTCAGCGTCATGCTGGGGGCCGCTTCTTCATGGGGCGAGGGTGGTTCTACAGGCCAGACTTAACGCCGGCGTACTTCCCGTCCGGCAGACGGCCGGTAGCGATCATCACGCCGTCCGCGGTGTACATGGCCACGAGGTCAATGTTCTTCGCCTGCGGGGTGCCAGTCAGAGACTGGATCCTTGATTGCATGACACTGGGGGCGTAGTTCTCCGTCGCCGTAGCGCCTTGATTAGTGCGGAGTCGGATGATGTAGTCGTCTCCCTCCATCCCCTCTGACTCGACAATGGAGACGCCCTGCGATTCGTCCTCGGCAGCGTCTGTCTCTGCGGGTGCCGCGGGAGCTTCTACTGCGCCTGTGGGTGCGGTTTCGGGGGTCTCAGCTTCGGCGGGTGGTGCGGTCTCCATAGCCTGCGCTTCGGTGGTCTCGGCTGCTTCCGGGGTGGGCGTAGACGACTCGGCAGACGGGGTAGCAGTCAGGGTGACGGTCGCGGTGGGCGCCGGGTCCTGCTGCGCGCCGCACCCGGTCAGGCCGAGGGCTGCGGCGGAGATGATCAAGGGGATGGCGTAACGGCGCATGGGGGTGCTCCTAGGTTCGGTTCAGTCGAGTTTTTGGCATGGTGTCTGGGACCGCGGGGGCTTACCCGCCGTACCCCTGGTCCAGCTTCCGCTTGGAGTAAAAGTGCTCGACACCGTGCCGATCCACGATGACTACACCCGTGGCCGGGTTGTTGTCGGTCCAATCCGGGTCCGCGAGAGTGTGCGCGTACCGCCACCCGTCCTGACTGTCGGAGTCCTCAAGCCCGGTCTCCACGGTGATCTCGCCGGGCGCCGTGGCTGTCATGGACTTCATGCCACACACCCAGGAGAGCGACGTCTCCGCACACGCGTTCTCCCACGAACTGGCGTGGACGTTCGTGGCGAGCGTCTTCTGATACCCCGCCAGCCATGAACCGTCCCAGGTTTGG
>NZ_DGYR01000015.1:43598-113188 GCF_002398425.1 Kocuria sp. UBA5001 | reverse complement strand
ACAAACAACACACCACAACGACCTGGCTTGTTCTCGACAAGCTGTTTTCGCTTGGTTGCGATCCGCAAGCTTACCGTTCAGCTTTGCCGTTCGCAACTCCGGGTGAACACCCGGTGAAGCTCTGCAGCACAACCGCCATCCGCTGGCTTGCGGGGACCTACCGTAGCACACGTTTTCGCTGCTGTGCAGCGCGGGTGCTCTGGGTGGATCCCCCGGATCTTGCGGCCCTTCGTCCCGCTCTCGCGGTCGCCGGGGCAACTCGGAAGACATTACACGCGCCCCGGGGAAACGACAAACCCGCGGAGGCTCAGGGCCGTTCGCGGGTTCGTCGTCTGTTGTCTCCCACTCCAGCGGGAGACAATTGCGGTCGTCATTCCTCTCGAGCCTGGCGGCCGCCCTCGAGCGCGGCGTGGCTGACCGGCTTGAGGAAGAGCACGGCCAAAGGGGGAACGGTGAGCTCTGCCGAGGCCGGGGCACCGTTGAAAGCGCCCTCGTTGGCGGTCACCTTCCCCAGGTTTCCGACGCCCGAACCGCCGAAGACCTCGGCATCCGTGTTCAGCACCTCCTCCCACTCGCCGGCCCAGGGCAGACCGAGGCGGAAGTTCTCGTGGGTGTTCCCGGCGAAGTTCGCCACGCTCACGAGCGGGTTGCCCTGATCGTCCCACCGGGTGAACGAGAGTGTGTTGCGCATGGCGTCGTTCGCGTCGATCCACTCGAACCCCGATGGGTCGTTGTCACGCGAGTAGAGCGCGGGGGTGCTGCGGTAGACCTCGTTCAGACTCTTCACCAGTTCCTGGACGCCGTGGTGCGGCGGAGTCTCGGAGAGCCACCAGTCCAGACCGTGCTCCTGGGACCACTCGGATTCCTGGGCGTACTCGGTCCCCATGAAGATCAGCTGCTTGCCGGGGTGTGCCCACATGTACGCGAGGTAGGCGCGCACACTGGCCAGCTGCTGCCAGCGGTCGCCCGGCATCTTGCGCAGCAGCGATCCCTTCCCGTAGACGACCTCGTCGTGCGAGATCGGCAGGATGAAGTTCTCCGAGAACGCATATACCAGTGAGAAGGTGGCCTTGTTGTGGTGGTAGTGGCGGTTGATCGGATCCTCGGCCATGTACTCGAGGCTGTCGTGCATCCATCCCATGTTCCACTTGATGCCAAAGCCCAGACCGCCCGCGCTGGTCGGCTTGGTGACACCTGGGAAGGATGTGGACTCCTCCGCAATCATCACGACGCCGGGGTTGCGGCGGTACGCCGTTGCGTTGGCCTCCTGCAGGAAGCCGATCGCCTCCAGGTTCTCGCGGCCGCCGTACTGGTTGGGCTCCCACTCGCCGTCGTTGCGGGAGTAGTCGAGGTAGAGCATGGAGGCCACAGCGTCCACGCGCAGCCCGTCCACGTGAAACTCCTCGAGCCAGTAGTTCGCGTTGGCCACGAGGAAGTTGCGCACTTCGCGACGACCGTAGTCGAAGATCAGCGTGCCCCAGTCCTTGTGCTCGCCGCGACGGGGGTCCGGGTGCTCGTAGAGGGGCTGGCCGTCGAACTTGGCGAGCGCCCACTCGTCTTTGGGGAAGTGCCCCGGGACCCAGTCCACGAGCACGCCGATGCCCGCCTTGTGCAGCTGGTCCACGAGGTAACGGAACTCGTCCGGGGAGCCGAAGCGCGAGGACGGCGCGTAGTAACCGGTGACCTGGTAGCCCCAGGACCCGCCGAACGGGTGCTCGGCCACGGGCATGAACTCCACGTGCGTGAACCCCTGCCACGTGAGGTACTCCACGAGCTCCCGCGCGAGGTCGACGTAGCCGAGTCCCATGCGCCACGAGCCGATGTGCATCTCGTACACGCTCATGGGCGCGTTGTGGGGGTCCGTACTCGCGCGCCGAGCCATCCACTCGGCGTCCTGGAACTCGTACTCGGAGTCGAAGACCCGCGACGCGGTGGACGGCGGGATCTCGGTGCCGAATGCCATGGGGTCCGCCTTGTCGCGCCACGCCCCGTCCACCCCGCAGATGCGGAACTTGTAGGTGTCCCCGGACTTCATGCCGGGCACGAACAGCTCCCACACGCCGCTGGAGCCCAGCGAGCGCATCGCCTGCTCGGAGCCGTCCCAGCCGTTGAAGTCGCCGATCACGCGCACAGCCTGGGCGTTGGGCGCCCACACCGCGAAGCTGACACCCGAGACGTCGCCCAGGGGCGAGGGGTAGTGCTGCACGTGCGCGCCCAGAACCGTCCACAGCGTCTCGTGGCGGCCCTCTCCGATGAGGTGCAGGTCCAACTCGCCGAGCGTGGGGGCGAAGCGGTACGGGTCGTCGACCTCTTCCTGGTCCTTGCCCGCGTACGTCACGTCCACGCGGTAGTCGGGGATCTGGCCCTCGTCGTGCGCCGGGACCACACCGGTGAAGATGCCACCCCACTCGTGCTCGAGAGGGAACGTGCCGTTCGGCGTGCGCACCGAGACCTGCGTCGCGAAGCGCCGCAGTGTGCGGATGGTCACGGAGCCGTCCGGGTTGGGGTGCGCTCCGAGCACGGAGTGGGGATCGTGGTAACGGCCCTCGGCGACCGCCGCGAGGACGTCCTGGGCGACAGGCACCGGCCCGCCGGCGGGGCCGGAGGCCGCCGGCGCGGCATCTCCACCGGAGGGACGCGTGGCGTGACGGGCCCCGCGCGCGGGGCTGGAGGCGTCGGAGTCGGAACGGGCGGTCGTCCCCTCCGTGGCCCGGGGGTCAGCGGACGGTGAGGGCTCTGAGGACGCGGCAGGCTCGGAGGAGGGTGCGGGGCCGGTGTTCTGGGGGTGCTCGGTGGTCACGAAATCCTCGGTTCTCGACGGCGTTGACTGGCTCTCGTGGGCTTCGTGACTCACGTTACGGGAGCGTGCACGTTCAAGCGAGCGCACCACGGCCGCCGCAGGGACCTGCACCCAGTCGGGTCGGTTGCGCTGCTCGTAGACGACCTCGTAGAGGGCCTTGTCCAGCCACAGCGCCCGGTAGAGCACGGAGTCCGTGTCCAGAACGTCCCCGCGCGTGGTGCCGTAGCCCGCCAGGAACGCGTCGGAGACCGCGCGCGTCCACTCCTCGGTGTCCTGTTCCGTCTCCTTGGCGGCCATGGCTCCGGCGTAGTCGAAGGAGCGCAGCATTCCCACGACGTCGCGCAGCGCCACGTCCGGGCGCACCCGCTCCTTGATAGGACGCAGCGGCTCGCCTTCGAAGTCGAGGATGCGGAAGCCCTGGTAGTCGCTGTGCAGCACCTGCCCCAGGTGGTAGTCGCCGTGGATGCGCTGCAGGGCCGGGATGCTCCGGGTCTCGGAGAGCTCCTCGAGCAGTGCGTCGACCTGCGGCGTGAGGGACTCGAAGCGTTCCCCGCAGGACTCCCAGGCCCAGCGGATGCGCGAGGCAAGGTCCTCCAGGAAACGACGCCGGGCGGCGTCGTCGACCGTGACGGGCTCGAAGGCACCCAGGAGGTCGGCGTGCACGCGCGCCGTCGTGGCCCCGAGGTCCCGCGCGAGGTCCGTGAAGTCGCTGCCCTGCGTGGCGGCGGAGACAGCCATGGCCCACGCGTCCTCGGAGTGGTCCAGGAACTGCGCGGCCACGGCGAGCTGCCCGGACGTCGTGACCAGGCCCTGGCGCCACTGAGCGTCGAGCCAGCCTGCGGTGGCCGGTACCGCGGTGGAGCCGTGCGAGGTGAGCTTCACGCCGACCTCGACGTCCGGGTTGCGGCCCTCCCCCACCACGCGGAAGAACTTGACGATCACGGCGTCCCCGCCCAGGGCGTCCGTCCGGTCCGCGGTCTGCGCGGGACGCAGGATCACGGAGGTGTTGGACTGCTCCGAGGAGATCACGTGCACCTGCTCCGGGGAGGAGATCCGGTAGTCCGTGTTCAGCGCGCCCGTGTAGCGCCCGTGCAGACCCATGCCGTGGCGCAGCACCCCTCCCTCGGTGAGCTGCGCGTCCATCATCCGCAGCACGCGGTCCAGGAAACCGGGCTCGCCCACGGCATCGTAGAGGTGCAGCGTGGCGCCGTCGTCCGCGGCCTCCGTACCACTCACACGGTCGGCAGCCTCAGTGCCCGGCCTTGCGGAACCCGACGACGCGGCGTCGTCCGCCGCCCTGCGAGCCCCACCCTGGGTCCCGTGACGCGAGCCGCGACGTCGCTCCAGCAGCGAACCGGCCTGCGAGATCGCGCGGCGCAGGAAGGACGCCGAGGCCTCTGCTCCCGCGATCAGCTGCTCGGGCAGCGGGCGGTCCGGACCGCCCACGCAGTAGGAGCCGATCGCGAACCGCTCCAGCTCCGGAATCTCCCGGATGCTGCCCACCACCGGGACGCTGAGCAGCTCCGTACGCTCGCCCACGGTGACCTGCACCAGGTAGATGGTGCGCTGCGTGCCGAGCTCGGACTCCCAGCGGTCGTCCCCGCCGACGTCCGTGCGGCCCACCACGTTCAGCCTCAGCTGGTCCGGGGTGGCCGTGAACGGGAACCACCGCTGGAGCGGCAGCCACTCACGCAGCCGGTCGAGAAGTTGCTGATCCGTCATGTGGGCTCCCCGCTTTCGTCTGGAACTGTCTGTCGCGCGCGCACGGGCGGACCCGCGCGGTCTCACTCGCTGCGTGCGGGCCTGATGATGGGCATCGCCACGGTCTCCGGATGGCTGCCGTCCGTGGCCGGGGCAGTGCGCAGCCGCAGCCAGAAGAAGTCCTGCGAACCGAGCGTGATCCGGTAGTCGCCCTCGTCGGAGAACGACCCGAAGGGCTCGCCGCCGAAGAGTTCCCGGGTGCCACGGCCCGCGTATTCGCCCAGGTGCACCGAGCAGCTCGCGGGCACGTGAGAGAGATTGAAGATGCACAGCAGGGTCTCCCCCACGCCGTCCTCCGAGTCCTCGGGGTCCAGGCGACGCAGAAATGCGAGCACGGACTCGTGGTCCGTGGCCACATTGACGTACTCGCCCATGCCGAAGGCCGGGTGGGCCTTGCGCACCATGAGCATTTGACGGATCCAGTGCAGCAGCGAGGACGAGGACGCCAGCTGGGTCTCCACGTTCGTCTGCGCGTAGTTGTAGACCAGCGACTGCACCACGGGCAGGTACAGCTTGCCCGGGTCCGCGGTGGAGAACCCCGCGTTGCGGTCCGGGGTCCACTGCATGGGCGTGCGTGAGGCGTCACGGTCGTCGAGCCAGATGTTGTCCCCCATGCCGATCTCGTCCCCGTAGTACAGGAACGGGGAGCCCGGCAGGGAGAGCAGCAGCGCGTGTGCCAGCTCCAGCTCGGCTCGCGAGTTGTCGAGCAGCGGCGCCAGACGGCGTCGGATGCCGATGTTCGCCCGCATCCGGGAGTCCGGTGCGTACCAGCCCAGCATGGCCTGGCGCTCCTCGCTCGTGACCATCTCGAGCGTGAGCTCGTCGTGGTTGCGCAGGAAGGTGCCCCACTGGGTGCCCTTGGGGATCTGCGGTGTGTTCTCCATGGTGGAGATGATCGGCTCGGCCTTCTGATCACGCAGGGAGTAGTAGATCCGCGGCATGATCGGGAAGTGGAAGCACATGTGGCACTCCGGCGCCTCCTCGGTGCCGAAGTACTCCACGACCTCGTGGGGCATCTGGTTCGCCTCCGCGACGATCACCCGCCCGGGGTACTCCCGGTCCACCATCTCGCGCAGCCGCACCAGGAAGTCGTGCGTTCCGGGGAGGTTCTCGCAGTTGGTGCCCTCCTCTTCGATGAGGTACGGAATTGCGTCCGCGCGAAAGCCGTCGATACCCATGTCCAGCCAGAACTTCACCACGTCGAAGACCGCCTCGACGACCTTCGGGTTCTCGAAGTTCAGGTCCGGCTGGTGCGAGAAGAAGCGGTGCCAGAAGAACTGCCGGCGCACCGGGTCGAAGGTCCAGTTCGAGATCTCCGTGTCCACGAAGATGATGCGCGCGTCCTCGTACTTCTCGTCCGTGTCCGACCACACGTAGAAGTCCCCGTAGGGGCCCTCCGGGTCTTCGCGGGAGGCCTGGAACCACGGGTGCTGGTCCGAGGTGTGGTTCAGCGGCAGGTCCGTGATGACGCGCAGGCCACGGGCGTGGGCCTCCGCGACGAGACGCTTGAAGTCGCTGACCGTGCCGAACTCGTCCAGCACGGAGTAGTAGTCGGAGATGTCGTATCCACCGTCGCGCAGCGGGGACTCGTAGAACGGCGGCAGCCACAGGCAGTCGATGCCGAGCCACTGCAGGTAGTCGAGCTTGTCGATCAGGCCGGTGAAGTCACCGGAGCCGTCGCCGTTGGCGTCGGAGAAGGCGCGCACGAGGACCTCGTAGAAGACGGCCTTGCGGTACCACTCGGGGTCGTGGGCGATCCCGGGAGCGTTGAGGTGGAAAGGAGTGGTGCTCATGGTGTGCGGGACTGCCCTCTCGCAGAGACAAGTGTGACGAACGTGAAAGGTACGGGACTCGACGGGCCGCCGCCATGACCGCGGAGTGCCGCGGCGCGCGGCGGCCGGCGGGTCACTTGACGTCCCGGCGGATGCTCAGCACGTGTGCGGGCTCCACGTAGGGGTCCAGACGAACGTAGTTGTGACTGCCCCACTTCCAGCTCGCGCCGGAGATGAGGTCGTCCACCCAGAACGAGCCGTCCTCGTTGAAGTCCTCGTCCCGCAGGTCCAGTGAGTCGAGGTCCAGCCAGACCGTTGCCTCGCGCGTGGCGTGGGGATCGGTGTTGACGACCACGATGACCGTGTCCCGCACCTCCACGCCCCCGTGCTCGACCGTCTTGGTCTTGCTGTAGGCCACGACGGCGTCGTCCGAGGTCGCCTGCACGGTGAGGTTCTGCAGGTCCCCCAGCGCAGGGTGGTCTCTGCGGATCTGGTTCAGGCGGGTGACGTACGGCGCGAGGGACTCGCCGCGTTCCAGGGCACCATCGAAGTCGCGCGGGCGCAGCTGGAACTTCTCGTTGTCGATGTACTCCTCGGCCCCCGGGCGGGCCACATGCTCGAAGAGCTCGAAGCCTGCGTAGAGGCCCCACAGCGGGGAAGCCGTGGCCGCGAGCACGGCTCGCACCTTGAATGCCGCGGGACCGCCGAACTGGAGGTACTCGGTGAGGATGTCCGGGGTATTCACGAAGAAGTTGGGGCGGTAGAAGCCCGAGGTCTCGTGGGAGATCTCCTCGAAGTATTCCTCGATTTCCTCCTTGGTGTTGCGCCAGGTGAAGTACGAGTAGGACTGCTCGAAACCGGCCTTCGCAAGCCCGCGCATCATGGCCGGCCGGGTGAAGGCCTCCGCGAGGAAGACGGTGTCCGGGTGCTTCTCGCGCACGCGGGCGATCAGCCACTCCCAGAACCACAGGGGCTTGGTGTGGGGGTTGTCCACCCGGAAGATGTCCACCCCGTGGCCAATCCACAGCTCCACGATCCGCAGCACCTCGGCCGCGAGGCCTTGGGGGTCGTTGTCAAAGTTCAGGGGGTAGATGTCCTGGTACTTCTTGGGCGGGTTCTCGGCGTAGGCGATGCTGCCGTCCGCGCGCGTGGTGAACCACTGGGGGTGCTCCTGGACCCACGGGTGGTCCGGGGACGCCTGCAGCGCGAGGTCCAGGGCGACCTCGAGACCGAGCCCTTGGGCGTGGGCCACGAAGGCGTCGAAGTCCTCGAACGTGCCCAGGTCCGGGTGGATGGCGTCGTGACCGCCCTCCGGGCCGCCGATGGCCCACGGGGAGCCGGGGTCCTGGGGCCCCGCGGTCAGGGTGTTGTCCGGGCCCTTGCGGTGGTTGCGCCCGATGGGGTGGATCGGAGGCAGGTAGGCGACGTCGAAGCCCATGCGGGCGGCACGGTCCAGCGCCGCCGTGGCCGTGCGGAAGTTCCCGGAGGTCCAGGTTCCCGACTCGGGGTCGTACGTCGCGCCCTCCGAGCGGGGGAAGAACTCGTACCACGCGCCCCGCCCGGCGGCCTCGCGCTCGACCTCGACCGGATAGCGCGCGGACGTGGTCACGAGGTCGCGCAGCGGCCGGTCCTCGACGTAGCGCAGGATCTGCTCGGAGGTGGCGATCTGCCAACGCTCCTCGGGTGTGCGGGAGGTGTCCGTCATGGCTTCGGACGCGTCCTCGAACGCACGGACCTCCTCGGACGAGCGCTCCGACTCCTTCGACGCCGCATCGAAGAGCAGCGCGGCCTCCTGAAACATCAGCTCCACGTCCTGGCCCACCCCGAGCTTGATCTCGGCGGCGTGGTGCCACGTGTCGTAGAGGTCGGACCAGCCCTCCACGGCAAAGCTCCAGCGGCCCTCGGACTCCGGACGCACCACGGCCTCGTAGCGGTCCGTTCCGGTGGCCACGAGCCGCATCCGACGCCGCTGGGTCTCCCGCCCCCGGGGGTCGTAGAGCACCGCGGTCACACCCAGGGAGTCGTGGCCCTCGCGGAACACGGTGGCACCCACCCGAATGTCCTCGCCGGGGATCGCGGTGGCCGGGAAGCGCCCGCCCTCGATCACTGGGCTGACGTCGGTCACGGGGATGCGTCCGTAGACCAGATCCGCGGACGGAAAGTCCATGGGGTCATCCTCGGGGTCCTGCGGCTCGGTGCCCTGGATTTCGGTGCGCCGCGGCTCCGGGGTGACCCCTGGCTCCGGGACGGTGCGCCCGTTGCCGGTCCCGTGGGACTCGCGCGCGACGACGTGGCTGTCGTCCGCCGCGGTCACGGCACTAGCGTGAGGGGCGACGTCCGCGCTCGAGACGGACGGGGCGACGTCCGGCACTCCCGTGGCGGGCACCGGCGGGGTCAGGCGCGAGCCGACGTCCGGGTGCGCGTCACCCGCGTGGGCGTCCGGTGCGGGATCGTGGGACGGGCGGCGACCATGGGGCTGTGAGTTCTGCTGCGACACGTGACCAACGTTACCGACTATCCCCGGGATTCTTAAGGCCGCGGGATCCTGGCATGCGGAGGTGTGTCACACGGCGGGGCGTGCGGCACGGGCGGCGTGCCCAGCCGCTAGGCTCGCACTGTGAAGGCCATCCGCAGGTTCACCGTCCGCACCGTCCTCCCCGAGTCGATCGCCCCGCTGGGGCGCCTGGCCAGGAACCTCCGCTGGTCCTGGCACAAACCCACCGAAGACCTCTTCGCCGCGCTCAACCCGCATGCCTGGGAGGCTGTGCACGGGGACCCGGTGAAGCTCCTGGGCTCGCTCACCCGCGAGGAGATCCAGCAGATCTCCCAGGACCCGGAGTTCGTGGCGCGCGTGCGCGCTCTGGACGCGGACCTCGAGACCTATCTCACCGAGCCGCACTGGTACCAGCGCACCCAGGGCCCGGAGGCACCGCGCGCCATTGCCTACTTCTCCGCCGAGTACGGGATCACCCCCGCGCTGCCGCAGTACTCGGGCGGGCTCGGAATCCTCGCCGGGGACCACCTCAAGACCGCCTCTGACATGGGCGTCCCCGTGGTCGGCGTGGGCCTGCTCTACCAGGCGGGGTACTTCAAGCAGTCCCTGTCCCGCGACGGCTGGCAGCAGGAAACCTACCCGGTCCTGGACCCGGACGAGCTGCCACTGACCCTGCTGCGCGAAGCGGACGGCACGCCCGCTCTGATCACGTTGCCCCTGCCGGACGGGCGCAGCCTCTCCGCACAGATCTGGCGCGCGGACGTGGGCCGGGTTCCCCTGCTGCTGCTGGACTCCAACATCCGGCAGAACGACGACGCCGCCCGCAACATCACCGACCGCCTGTACGGCGGCGGCAGCGACCACCGTTTGCAGCAGGAGCTGCTGCTGGGCCTGGGCGGGATCCGCGCGCTGCGCGTTCACAGCCGCCTCACCGGCGCCGCCGCGCCGGAGGTCTACCACTGCAACGAGGGCCACGCCGGGTTCCTGGGCATCGAGCGCATCCAGGAGCTGATGAGCCCCGAGGACGGCTCGGAGCCCATGACCTGGGAGGAAGCGCTCGCGGAGGTCCGCGCCGCCACCGTGTTCACCACCCACACCCCCGTGCCCGCGGGCATCGACCGGTTCGAGCGCGACCAGGTGAGCCACTTCTTCTCCGCCGGGCTCACCCCGGCCGTGCCGCTCAAGCGGATACTGGACCTCGGCGCCGAGACCTACCCGGACGGGAATCCTGGCAAGTTCAACATGGCCGTGATGGGCCTGCGCCTCGCACAGCGCGCCAACGGCGTGGCCAAGCTGCACGGTGCGGTCTCCCGCTCCATGTTCCACGGCCTGTGGCAGGGCTTCGACGTGGACGAGGTTCCGATCACCTCGATCACCAACGGGGTGCACGTGCCCTCGTGGATCGACCCGCTGGTGTGGGACCTCGCCGTGGAGCCGCAGGAGAACGACCTGCACCCGGCCGCGCGCTGGCGGAAGGTCTACGACGTGCCGGACGCCGAGCTGTGGGCCGTGCGCCGCGTGCTGCGCGAGCGCCTCGTGCGCGACGTCCGCGAGCGCCTGCGCGCCTCCTGGAAGAAGCGCGGTGCCGCAGACGCCGAGCTGGGCTGGACCGAGTCCGTGCTGGACCCGGACGTGCTCACGATCGGCTTCGCCCGGCGCGTGCCCACCTACAAGCGTCTGACGCTCATGCTGCGGGATCCGGCGCGGCTGAAGCGGATCCTGCTGGACCCGCAGCGCCCCGTGCAGCTGGTGGTCGCGGGCAAGTCCCACCCGGCGGACGAGATGGGCAAGCGCATGATCCAGGATCTCGTGCGGTTCACGGACGATCCCGAGGTCCGTCACCGCATCGTCTTCCTGCCGAACTACGACATCGCGATGGCACGCGTGCTCTTCCCGGGCTGCGACGTGTGGCTCAACAACCCCCTGCGCCCGCTGGAGGCGTGCGGAACATCCGGCATGAAGGCCGCGATCAACGGTGGTCTGAACCTCTCCGTCCTGGACGGCTGGTGGGACGAGATGTACGACGGCCAGAACGGGTGGGCCATCCCCACCGCGGACAACAAGGCCAGCACGGACGAGCGGGACGACGTCGAGGCGGCCGCACTCTACGAGCTCATCGAGTCCCACGTGGCGCCCCGCTTCTACGGCGACGGCACAGAGGCCGGTGCCCTCGCGCCGCGGCACGAGACGGCCCCCGCCCCGGACGCGGTCCCTCACCAGTGGCTCGCGATGGTGCGCCACACCCTCGCGACGCTCGGGCCCCGCGTCTCGGCGCGGCGCATGCTCACGGACTACGTGCAGCAGCTCTACGTCCCGGCGTGCGTCTCCGGCCGTGCCGCGGCGGCGGACGACGGCGCAGCAGCCCGGGCCACCGCGCACTGGATCGAGCGCGTGCGGGAGGCCTGGCCGCAGGTGCGGGTGGAGCACGTGGACGCCCAGGGCGTCCACCAGGAGCCGCAGATCGGCGACGAGCTGACCGTCAGCGCGTACGTGGACCTGGGCTCCCTCACCCCCGAGGACGTCACGGTGGAGGTCGGCTACGGGCGGGTGTCCGAGACCGACCACATCCACGAGCGCTCCTACGCCGTGCTGGAGCCGGACGAGCCCCTCGACGGCGGCCGCCAGCTCTTCTCCGGTCCCATCACGATCGACCGCTCGGGGCCTTTCGGGTACACGGTGCGGGTTCTGCCCCGCCACGCGGGTCTCGCCTCCCCTGCTGAGCTCTCCCTGGTGAGCAACGCGGCGGACTGAGACCCCGCACGCAGAGAAAAGAGGCCCCGGACCACTGGTCCGGGGCCTCTTGCGTGCTCAGGTGATCGCGAACATCGCCACGCCCTGCGGCGGGAGCGTGACCTCGTCTCCGGTGCGCCAGCGGTTGCCGGTCAGCTCGTCCAGGTGCGAGTCCGTGGCGAGCACCAGCCGGTAGGTGCTCGCCGCCGTTGCGTCACCCGCTCCCGCCGCGTGGGACGTGCCACGGGCGCCTGGGACGCGGGCGTCGCGGTCCCCGGGGACCCGCTCGGTGCGCGCCGGGTGCTCAAAGGCCGGCAGCACCGCGGCCACCGGGGACTCCGTGCCGTTGAGGACGAAGAGTCCGGCCACTCGCCCGCCGCGGGCGGCGAGTGCGACCTGCAGGGCGCGCTCCCCGTCCGTCTGCCACAGTTCCGCCGTCATGGGCTCCCCTGAGTTCGCGTACCAGTTCAGCACCACGTCCTGCGGCCGCGTGGGGAACTCGTGGGGCTGTCCCGCGAGGAACGCGCGGCGGATCCGGACGAGGCGCTGCGTGATGTGCAGCATCGAGCGGTCGAACGGGGTGAGGGCCCAGTCCACCCACGACAGCCGGTTGTCCTGGCAGTACGCGTTGTTGTTGCCGCCCTGCGAGCGCAGCAGCTCGTCCCCCGCAGTGATCATGGGCACGCCCTGGGAGAACAGCAGGGTGGCCATCATGTTCCGCGCCGTGGCCGCCCTCGCGGAGCGGACGCGGACGTCAGGGGAGAAGCCCTCGTGTTCGTGGTTCCAGGAGTGGTTGTCGTTCGTGCCGTCGGCGTTGCTCTCACGGTTGGCCTCGTTGTGCTTGCTGTCGTAGGCCGTGAGGTCGTAGAGCGTGAAGCCGTCGTGCGCAGTGATGAAGTTGACCGAGGCCAGCGTGGTGCGCCCGTTCGGTGCGAAGAGGTCCGCGGAGCCGGACATGGCCCCCGCGAGCCGCGCGGCGGTGCCGCCCCCTCCCCCGCGGCGCATCGTGCGCTGGCCGGAGAGCCAGAAGTCGCGGACCGTGTCCCGGTACTGGTCGTTCCAGTCCGCCCACCCCGCGGGGAAGCGGCCGGTCTGCCAGCCGCCGACCCCCACGTCCCACGGCTCGGAGATCATCCGGACTCCCTGCAGCACCGGATCCGCGGCCACGGCCACGAAGAACGGGTGGTTGCGGGTGAAGTGGTGGTGCTCGTCCCGGCCGAGCTCCGGCGCGAGGTCGAAGCGGAAGCCGTCCACGTGGCACTCCTCCACCCAATACCGCAGTGAGTCCAGGGTCATCCGCACCACCTGTGCGTCTGCGAAGTTCACGGAGTTCCCGCAGCCGGTGACGTCCACGTAGTTGCCGTGCTCGTCGTGCCGGTAGTACTCGCCCTCACCCAGCCCCCGCCAGCAGTAGGCCCGCTGGTCCGGACCGCCCTCGGCCGTGTGGTTGTACACGACGTCCAGGTAGACCTGCAGCCCGGCGCGGTGCAGGGCGTCCACCATGTCCTTGAACTCGTCCAGCACCGCGGTGGGCCCCGCCTGCTGGGCCGCGCGCGTGGCGTAGCAGGCGTGCGGGGCGAAGAAGCCCAGGGTGTTGTAGCCCCAGTAGTTCGTGAGTCCGTTGGCCGTGAGGTGCGCCTCGTCCAGGTGCGCGTGCACCGGCAGCAGCTCCACGGCGGTGACCCCCAGCCCACGCAGGTGCTCGAGCACCGCCGGGTGCCCGAGCCCGGCGTACGTGCCGCGCAGCTCGTGGGGGATCTCCGGGTGGAGCATGGTGAGGCCCTTGACGTGCGCCTCGTAGATCACGGTGTCCCGCCAGGGGTGGGCGGGGCGGGGTTCGTCGTGCCACTCGTGGTCCTGCGCCACGACCTCGCTGACGTACATCCCGCCGTAGGCGTCCGGACCGGGGTCCACAACGTCGCCCGGCGGGGCCACGCGGGTCAGTCCCCTTCCATAGGGGTCCAGCAGGACCGGTTCCAGCGCCGGGTCCGGGACGGGGGTGCCGTGCGCCCGGGCCGGGACGAACCCGTAGCGGGTGCCCGCCGGCATGGCAGGGGACACGTCGCGCGCGAGCTCCTGAGCGCTCATGCTCAGCGAGGCCACGCCCCGGGGCCGGGGCACTGTGGCGTAGTGGATTCCGTGGTTCACGCCGTCCAGGCGCAGCCGCTGCCAGGCCTCGCCCGGCCGGGCGAAGACCAGGTCCACCTCGTCCAGCCCGGGGGCGTAGACCGCCACGTTGGCGGTGCCGTCACCGGACGGCGAGGGGTGGACCCCCAGCGGGTGGCTACGCGCTTGCACGGCGACGCGCGATCTCGTACAGCGTGATCCCCACGGCCATGGACGCGTTGAGCGACTCCATGGCGGACTCGATGGGAATGGAGACGATTGCGTCGCAGTGCTCGGTGACGAGCCGGGAGAGGCCCTTGCCCTCGGAGCCGACGACCACCACGAGGGGCTCTGTCGCCAGTTCGAGCTGCGGCAGGGACATGTCCCCGCCGCCGTCCAGGCCCACCACGAAGTAACCCTGCTTCTTGCAGTTCTCGAGAGTGCGGGTGAGGTTCGTGGCTTTGGCCACGGGAACGCGTGCGGCGGCACCGGAGCTGGTCTTCCAGGCCGTGGCCGTGACGCCCGCCGAGCGGCGCTCGGGAAGGATCACGCCGTCCCCTGCGAACGCGGAGACGCTGCGGATGATGGCGCCGAGGTTGCGCGGGTCCGTGATGCCGTCCGCCGCCACCAGCAGAGGTGGGTGGCTCTCGTCGCGGCGTGCCATCAGGGAGCTCGCGAGCTCGTCCGCGTCCGGGTACTCGTACGGGGGAACCTGCAGCACCACGCCCTGGTGGATGGCATCCGCGGAGAGACGGTCCAGCTCCGAGCGGGAGGCCTCCAGCGTGGGCACCTGGCGTTCGGCACACAGCTGCAGGATGTCCTTGACGCGGTCGTCCACCTCGATCTTGGTCGCCACGAACAGCGTCTTCGCGGGAACGCCCGCGCGCAGGGCCTCGAGCACCGAGTTGCGCCCGGTCACGAGGTCCTCCTTGATGGGCCCGCCACCCGAGCGCTGGGACCTGCCGTGGGAGCTCTGCTGCCTGCGGGCCGCAGCCTGCTTGGCCTTGTACGCCTTGTGGTAGACGCGGTCCTCGGCCTTGGGCGTGGGGCCCTTGCCCTCGAGGCCCTTGCGGCGCTGACCGCCGCTGCCGACGACCGCGCCCTTCTTCTTCTTGCGGACGGCTCCGGCTCGGTTGTTCTGGGCCATGGGTCAGCACTCCGTGTCTGTCACGGGTCACGGCACGGGGCCGCCCCGGGGTGGTCGGCGATTTCGCTCCAGTTTAGGTCAGCGTCAGGAGCACACGGACCACTCCGCGCCCTGGGGGCCGTCCTGCACGACGACGCCTGCGGCCGCCAGCCGGTCCCGGATCGTGTCCGCCAGGGCCCAGTCCTTCGCCTCCCGCGCGGCCGCGCGCTGGACCAGGAGGTCCTGCACGAGCGAGTCGAGCGCGCGGTGCTCCGCGCCGTCGGCGTCCTGTGGGCCGTCCAGGTCCATCAGCTGCAGCAGGCCCATGACGTCGCTCATCCCCGCGACGGCCGCGACCGCGGACCGCGCCGACGCCGGCTCCGGACCGGCGAGTGCCGAGTTGGCGGCGCGCACCGACTCGTGCAGCGCGGCGAGCGCCCGGGGGACGTTGAGGTCGTCGTCCATGGCCTCCGAGAACGCCTCGGGCACGTCCTGCGGGGTCCAGTCCAGCGCGAGTCCGGCGCGGAGCGCGGCGACCAGGACCGCCTCGACGCGCTCGACGGCGGCGGTGGCCTCCTGCAGGGACGTGGGCCGGTAGTCCAGCACCGACCGGTAGTGCGCCTGTCCCAGGTAGTAGCGCACGGCGAGCGGGCGCGCCTGCTCGAGCATGGCCTCCGGCGAGACGGTGTTGCCGATGGACTTGGACATCTTCTCGCCCTGGTACGTCACGAGCCCGTTGTGCAGCCAGAAGTTCGCGAACTCCCGCCCGGCCGCCGTGGACTGGGCCAGCTCGTTCTCGTGGTGCGGGAAGCGCAGGTCCAGCCCGCCGCCGTGGATGTCGAAGTGCGCGCCCAGGTACTTGTGGGCCATCGCCGAGCACTCCAGGTGCCAGCCCGGACGGCCCCTGCCCCAGGGAGAGTCCCACGACGCCGTGAGGGGTTCGCCCTCCTTGCGCCCCTTCCACAGGGCGAAGTCACGGGGATCCCGCTTGCCCCGGGGATCAGCGTCCGGGGCGTCCTGCATGTCCTCCACCCGCTGCCGGGTGAGCTCCCCGTAGCGGGGCCAGGAGCGGACGTCGAAGTAGACGTCCCCGGAATCGTCGAGGGCTGGGTACGCGTGCCCGGCGTCGACCAGCTCCTGGATCAGGGCGTGCATCTCCGGGACGTGCCCCGTGGCCCGCGGCTCGTAGGTGGGCCGGTCGATCCCCAGCGCGGCGTAGGCCCGTCCGAAGACCCCCTCGAACCGGTAGGCCAGCGCCCACCACTGCTCCAGCGGGTGCTCTCCGGTGAAGCCCTCCTGATAGGAGGCCGCCGAGTTGGCGAGGATCTTGTCGTCGATGTCCGTGACGTTGCGCACCGTGGTCACGCGGTAGCCGCGGAAGCGCAGCCACCGGGCCAGGACATCGAAGACGAGAGCGGAGCGCACGTGTCCGATGTGCGGCGCCCCCTGCACCGTGGCACCGCAGTAGTACAGCCCGGCCTCGCCGGGGTGCACGGGGACGAAGTCCCTGGTGGTCGCGGACGCAGTGTCGTAGAAGCGCAGAGTCACCGGACCAGTCTAACGGGGACGCCCGTGCGGCCCGTGACGCCGGACGCCCAGGACGTCCGGACAGGCGGACCAGCGGTACGTCCAGATGGCGGGGACGTTCAGGCGGTCGGGGCGTGCGGACCCACGGCACGTCCAGGTGCTCGGCACGTTTGGACGGGCCCGACGTTCAGGCCGGCAGCACGAGGGCCGTGGCGATCGCCGCGATACCCTCCCCGCGGCCCGTGAGGCCGAGGGCGTCCGTGGTGGTGGCGCTCAGGTGCACAGGAGCACCGGCCGCCTCCGTGAGCACGGCGGCGGCCTCCTCGCGCCGGGGTGCGAACCTGGGCCGGTTGCCGATCAGCTGCACGGACACGTTGCCCACCCGGAAGCCGGCCGTGGTCACGGTGCGCACGGCCTCGGAGAGGATCGCGACGCCGGAGGCCCCCGCCATCTCCGGACGGTCCGTGCCGAAGTGGGCGCCGAGGTCCCCCACCCCGGCTGCAGAGAACAGAGCGTCCGCGGCCGCGTGCGCCACGACGTCCCCGTCCGAGTGCCCGCTCAGACCGCGCTCGCCGGGCCACAGGAGCCCTGCGATCCACAGGGGGGTCCCCTCCGGGCCGAACGCGTGGACGTCCACGCCGATGCCGGTCAGGGGAAGGGGGTACGGAAGGGGGCTCAAGGTGCTCATGCGCTCATTCTCTCCGTTCCACGCCGGAGCGGGCCGCCACCACTGCCCGTGCGAGCAGCAGGTCCAGGGGACGGGTGACCTTGAAGGACTCCTCGTGGCCTTCGACGAAGTACACCGTGTGCTCGGGGGCGTGGCGCTCCACGAGACTGGCGTCGTCCGTGATGCCCTCGGGACCCGGGGTCGAGGCCGCGTCCGCCTCGCACTCCACCGGAAGCAGGCCGGCAGCCGCGTTGACCCTCACGAGCAGGGCGCGGTCGAAGCCCTGGGGGGTCTGCACGGACCGCAGGCCCGCGCGGTCCACGGTCCCGGTGCTCGCACCGGCCTCGTCCACGCCGCGCACCGTGTCCGTGACGGGCGTGACGGGCACAACCGCCGAGGCCTCGTTGTGAAGGGCGGCGACCACGCGCGCGAAGACGACGGGCGGGGTGAGACAGCGGGCGGCGTCGTGCACCAGGACGTGCTCCGTGTTCTCCGGCAGCTGCGCGAGAGCGCGGGCCACGGACTGCGCACGGGTGGCGCCGCCCGTCACCGCTCGCGCTCCCACGGCACGGGCGAGCGAGCTTAGCTCGGTGTCCCCCTCCGGCACGGTGACGACGACGGCCGCGGCGGGCAGTGCCTCACGCACGGTGCGCAGGGCGTGGGCGAGCAGGGGTCTGCCTGCCACGGGGACGAGCGCCTTGGGCATCCCGTACCCCAGCCGCGTGCCGGAGCCGGCGGCCACCACGACGACGGCGAGCCCGTCCGCAGTGGACGGGCTCGCAACATCAGGGTGTCTCATCAGGAGAGGAGAGGGTGGCTCAGGCAGCCGACAGGATGTCGTCCAGGCGCTTCTCCGCCTCTTCCTCGTCGATCTTCTTGGCCAGGGCCAGTTCGGAGGTGAGGATCTGCCGGGCCTTGGTCAGCATGCGCTTCTCGCCAGCGGAGAGTCCCTTGCCGCGGTCGCGACGCCAGAGGTCGCGCACGACCTCCGCGACCTTCAGGACGTCCCCGGAGGCAAGCTTCTCGAGGTTGGCCTTGTAACGGCGGGACCAGTTGGAGGCCTCCTCGGCGTCCTGGGCCTGCAGCACCGCGATGACCTCTTTGAGGCCGTCCTCGTCCACGACATCCCGGACGCCCACGAGGTCCACGTTCTCCGCGGGAACCTCGATCATCAGGTCTCCCTGGGTGACCTTGAGCCGGAGGTACATCTTCTCTTCGCCCTTGATGGTGCGAGTCTTGATCTCCTCGATGGTTGCAGCACCGTGGTGCGGATAGACAACCGTTTCGCCAACCTCAAATACCATGCACAAACCCCTTTCAGCCCACCAAGTCTACCACGGTGTATGATTCGCCACCCTGTGCTGGGACGCCCCTCGAACGCCGGGCCTGCGGCCCCGCACAGCCGCCGAGCCGCGCCACGGACGAGCCCGGGATGCAGACGATCCGTGGCCAAACCGATAGACTGACCTCAAATTGCCACACGCTGTCAGAGAGCCCGAGGAGTTCGTGCCGTGAAGAACGCCGCCCACAAGAAGTTGCAGCACCTCGGACTGGGTGCGGCAGCGCTTGCCGTCCTGACCAGCGTAAGCGGCTGCGCGTACATCAGCCCGCAGGCCACCACGGACAGCTTCGCCCCGGCGGACGGCATCCAGATGGACCTCGGGGACCTCAAGCTGCGCAACGTCCTGGTGGTCGCCAAGGATGCAAACTCCGAGGGCCGCGTGCTCGGCACGGTCATCAACAACGACGATGCCGCGCAGACACTCACCATGGACGCGAGCGGCTCCACGGTGAAGATCGACGTTCCCGCCAACAAGGAGGTCGTCCTGGAGAAGTCGGAGCCCGTGATGCTCGAGCGTGCCGGCGCCAACCCGGGTCTGATGGTGGACACCACCTTCCGCGCCGGCAGCGACGACGAGACCGTCTCGGTGCCCGTTCTGGACTACACCTACCCCCGCTACGCGAGCTTCATGCCCGGCGGCGTGCCCTCCACCCCGGCGAACCCCTCCAACACACCGAACGCGGAGAAGGCCGAGGGCGGTCACTGACCGCTCCCGGCCCTCTCGCCTGACGAGAAGAGGACCGTGACCCCAAAGGTCACGGTCCTCTTCTCGTGCCCGCACCGGTTCACGGCTCGAACTTGTACCCGAGACCCCGTACGGTGACGATGTGCCGCGGTGAGGACGGATCCGGTTCCACCTTGGAGCGCAGCCGCTTGACGTGGACGTCCAAGGTCTTGGTGTCCCCCACGTAGTCGGAGCCCCACACCCGGTCAATCAGCTGCCCGCGGGTGAGCACGCGGCCGGCGTTGCGCAGCAGCATCTCGAGCAGCTCGAACTCCTTCAGCGGCATGGCCACGGTCTCGGAGCCCACGTGCACCACGTGGCGCTCCACGTCCATGCGCACGGGCCCGGCCGAGACCGTGGCGGTGAGCAGCTCCTCGGGCTCGGCCCTGCGGCGCAGCACCGCCCTGATCCTGGCCACGAGCTCCCGGGAGGAGTAGGGCTTGGTCACGTAGTCGTCCGCCCCGAGCTCCAGGCCCACAACCTTGTCGATCTCCGCGTCCTTGGCGGTGAGCATGATGATCGGAACGCTCGAGCGCTGCCGGATCTGCTTGCACACCTCGGTGCCGGACTGCCCCGGCAGCATGAGGTCCAGCAGCACGAGATCCGCGCCGGCCCTGTCGAACTCGGCGACGGCGCTGATCCCGTCCGCAACAACGCTCACGTCGAAGCCCTCCCGGCCCAGCAGGTAGGCCAGCGGATCACTCAGGGACTCCTCGTCCTCCACCATGAGAATCTGGGTCACGCGCGTTCCTCCACTCGATCGTCGCGTTGCCCGCCGCTCGCGGGCTCCGCCTGGTCCTCGGGGTCGTCCATGGGCGGCAGCAGCAGTGTGAACGTGGAGCCACGCCCCGGCTGCGACCACACAGACACCTCGCCGCCGTGCTGCGCCATGACGTGCTTGACGATGCTCAGCCCCAGCCCCGTGCCGCCGGTCTGGCGGGAGCGCGCACTGTCCACCCGATAGAAGCGCTCGAAGATCCGGTCCTGCTCCGCATCGGAGATCCCCGGGCCCTGGTCCGTGACCGTGACCTGCACCATTCCCCCGCGCTCCCGCAGCCCCACACCCACGCGGGTGTCCTCCGGCGAGTATCGCACGGCGTTGTCGATCAGGTTGCGCACCGCCGTCACCAGCATGTCCGGGTCCCCGAACACAGGGATCTGCACGTGGCCCCCCACCTTCAGGGAGATGTTCCTGCTCTCCGCGGCGAGCCTGCTGCGCTCCACGGCCTCCTGCACGGTGCGGTTGACGTCCACCGCCGTGCCCTTGGCGACAACGTCCGTGCCCTGCAGTCTGGAGAGCTCGATGATGTCCTGCACCATCGCGCTCAGCCGGGCGGACTCCCGCTGCAGGCTCGCGGCGAAGTGCCGCACGGCGTCCTGGTCCTCGGCGGCGTCCTCGATGGCTTCGGAGAGCAGGCTGACGGCGCCCACGGGGGTCTTCAGCTCGTGGGAGACGTTGGCCACGAAGTCGTTGCGGATGGACTGGGCCCGCACGATCTCGGTCTGGTCGTCCGCGAGCAGCAGGATGTACTCGTCCGCGATGGTCACCACGCGCATGTCCAGCACGATGGAGCCCCGCTGCAGCTGGCCCCGCGAGAGCTCGAGGCGCCTCTCCTCGACCACTCCGTTGCGCCGGGTGCTGCGCACCATCTCCAGCAGCTCGTCGTGAACCACGGTGTGCCCGCGCACGAGACCGTAGGCGTACGCGGCGGGAGAGGCCTTCACGACTCCGTCCACGCCGTCGACCACCACGTACGCCAGGCCCAGAGCCGCGAGGATCTCCGCGGTGCCCTCGGGCAGTGTGGGCTCCTGGACGTCCGCGAGGAAGTGGCGACGGCGCTGGCTTGCCCGCACGGCGATCAGCCCGCTGATGCCGAGCAGGAAACCGATGAACCCGGCCAGCAGGGCAATCGTCGTCTCGCTCACGGGGCCAGCTTAGACGCCCGGATCCGCGGCGGGGCCCGGGATCCCTGCCCGCAGCGCGGTGGTTCAGCCAACGTTCACCTGGGCATGGTGGCGCGTTCACTCCCGCCTGTGAACCTGGGCGGAGGTGTGCGAATCCGTCGTGCCGTCTCCCCCGGTGGCAGCCGTGCCCTCCTGGACGCGTAAGCTCTGGGACCAAGAATTGCCCTGAACGAAAGGACGCCCTGTGCGCAAGGTTTTCCAGGCTGAACTCCACCAGGTCGGCGAAGAGCTGATCCAGATCGCCACGCTCGTGCAGCAGGCCCTCGGCAGCGCCCGCACGGCCTTCCTCGACGCAGACATCCAGGTGGCGGAGGAGGTCATCTCCAACGACGCCCGGATCGACTTCCTGCAGAACGACCTGGATGAGCGCTCGATCGACATCCTCGCCCTGCAGTCCCCCGTGGCCTCGGACCTGCGCATGATCGTGGGTGCGCTGCGCATGAGCGCCTCGCTGGAGCGCATGGGCGACCTCGCCCGGCACCTCGCGCAGCTTGCCCGCCTGCGCTTCCCGGAGCCCGTGCTCCCGGAGTCCATGCGGGGTCACTTCGAGCAGATGTTCGACATCGACCTCAAGCTCATCGCCCGCGTGATCACGGCGCTGGAGGACCGCGACATCAGTGAGACGGACGAGATCTTCGCCCTGAAGTCCGAGCTCAACGTCAAGCACCAGCAGGTCTTCGAGATGCTCGCGGACCCCAGCTGGAACTCCTCGGTCCCCACCGCCGTGGACGTCACCCTCGCCTCGCGCTACCTCGAGCGGATCGGTGACCACGGCGTCTCCGTGGCCCGCAAGGTCTCCTACCTGGTCACCGGCGACTGGGCCCCCGCCACCGACTCCCGCCCCACCGGCCACGGCCACATCGGCACCGACGCCGGCGAGTGACGCGGCGGGCGACGGCGCGGCGTCCGGTGACGCGGCGACGTCGCCCCCTCCCGGCGCCCGGCACGCCCACCGGACCGCGAGCGCGGTCCGCGACGCCACCCCATCCCGGCCCATCCCGGCCACGACGACGGAATCCCCGTCACCCCACGTGGGGTGACGGGGATTCCGCGTTGTCGGGCGAAGGACTACTTCTTGCCCTGGTTCGCCACGGCCTTGATGGACTCGGCCGCGGCGTCCGGGTCCAGGTAGCGGCCACCGGCGGTCACGGGCCGGAAGTTCTCGTCGAGCTCGTAGTACAGCGGGATGCCCGTGGGGATGTTCAGCCCGGCGATGTCGTCGTCCGAGATGCCGTCCAGGTGCTTCACGAGCGCACGCAGGGAGTTGCCGTGCGCGGCCACCAGAACGGTCTTCCCGGCCTGCAGGTCCGGGACGATCTGCTCGTCCCAGTAGGGCAGGAAGCGCTCGAGGACGTCCTTGAGGCACTCGGTACGGGGCAGGTCCACGACGTCCGCGTACCGGGGGTCCCCGGCCTGGGACCACTCGGAGGAGTCGTCGATGGCGGGCGGCGGGGTGTCGTAGGAGCGGCGCCAGGTCATGAACTGCTCCTCGCCGTACTCCTCGCGGATCTCCGCCTTGTTCTTGCCCTGCAGGGCGCCGTAGTGGCGCTCGTTGAGACGCCAGGAGCGCTTGACGGGGATCCAGAGCCGGTCCGCGGCGTCGAGCGCGAGGTTGGCGGTGTTCATGGCGCGGCGCAGCAGGGACGTGTGGACCACGTCCGGCAGCAGGTCGTTCTCCGCGATCAGTTCACCGCCCCGCGTGGCCTCGGCGCGGCCCTTGTCGGTGAGCGGCACGTCCACCCAGCCGGTGAAGAGGTTCTTCTCGTTCCACTCGGACTGGCCGTGGCGCAGGAGGATGAGCTTGTGGGTCACTGAATCGTTAGCCATGCCCCCATTGTCCCACCCAGCGCGCGCAGGGGGAACGGGTGTCGCCCGGCAGCGGACCCGGTGCCAGTACAGTGTGCGTGTGCCAGCCCAGTCCCGCCCCGTGGGGTCCATCACCCGCGGCACCACCAACCCCAACCGGTTGCGCCGCGCGGACCGCTACCTCACCGGAGTGCTCGCACCGCTGCTGCGCCGCGCGCAGGATCCGCTGCTTGTGGACCTCGGCTTCGGCGCGGCCCCCGTGACCACCGTGGAGCTGCTGCAGCGCGCCCGCACGGCGCGCCCGGACGTGACGCTCGTGGGGGTGGAGATCGACCCGCAACGGGTCGACGCCGCCCGGGTCCACACCCGCCCGGGTCTCGAGTTCCGGCGCGGAGGCTTCGAGATCCCCACCGGTCCGCGCCGGCCCGTGTTCGTGCGGGCCTTCAACGTGCTGCGGCAGTACCCCGTGGAGGAGGTGCCCTGTGCCTGGGAGCTCGCGTGCTCACGGCTCGCGCCGGGCGGAGTGCTGATGGACGGGACGTGCGACGAGATCGGGCGGCTGGCCACCTGGATCTGCGTCACCGGGGAGGGGCCGCAGACGTTCACCGTGAGCATGCGCCCGGGCAGCTACGCCCTGCCGTCGGACGTGGCGGCGCGGCTGCCCAAGATCCTGATCCACCGCAACGTGCCCGGCGAGCGCGTGCACGACTTCCTGGCCGCCGCCGACGCCGCGTGGTCCGTCAACGCCGCGCTGTCCCCGTTCGGTCCGCGCCGACGCTGGATCGCCACGTGCCAGGACCTGAAGGCCGGCGGGTGGCCCGTCATGCACGGGCCGCGGCGGTGGCGGCTCGGGGAGCTCACGGTGTCCTGGGACGCCGTCGCCCCCTCCTGAGGTTCGACGCTCCGGGCCCTACCAGCGGCCGGGGTTGCGGGACTCCCCCGCCACGGCGGGTCGCACGTCCGCGAAGTACACGCCCGCGATCGTGGCGGCCACGAGCATGAGGATCAGCGAGCCCGAGCGAGGAACACCGAAGCTCACGAGCTGCAGCGTGGAGAAGACCGCGCTGAACACCGAGACCACGGCGGCACCGCCGGTGAGGGCCAGCCAGAACGTCTTGGTGCGCTTCCAGGCGCGTTCGAACTGCACCGCGGAACGGCGCACGCAGTCCAGCGCGGCAAGCAGCGCGAGCACCGCCACCACCAGGGTGATGGCGTAGTCCAGGTAGTTCGCCAGTACGAGGGCCCAGGGGTAGGAAGTCACGGGAGCAGTCTACCGATCCGCGAGCGCGTCGAGCCCGGGCAGCAGGTCCTCCCAGAGGTCCTCCACGTTCTCGATCCCCACGGACAGCCGCAGCAGGGACTCCGGGACGCTGGCGGGCTCCTCCGGATGGCGCCGCCGCCGCTCCACGAGGGACTCCACACCGCCCAGCGAGGTGGCCGGGGTCCACACGCGCAGCCCGGCGACGAGGCGCTCGGCCGCGGCGGCGTCGTCGTCGAGGACCACCGAGACCACCGACCCGAAGCCGCCGGCCATCTGGGCAGCGGCCCGCTCGTGGCCGGGATCCTGTGGAAGGCCCGGGTAGCGGACCTCCGCCACGGCCGGGTGCTCCGAGAGCCTGCGGGCGAGTTCCGCGGCGCTGGCCATGGAGCGCTCCACGCGCAGCGCCAGGGTGCGCACACCGCGCAGGGCGAGCCACGCCTCGAACGGGCCGGGAACGGCGCCCTCGAGGGTGCGCTGGGCGTGCAGCCGCTCGCGCAGCTCCGGCGTGGCGCACAGCACCGCGCCCATCAGCACGTCCGAGTGCCCCGCGATGTACTTGGTGGCCGAGTGCACCACGAGGTCCGCGCCGAGGGTCAGGGGCCGCTGCAGCAGGGGCGTGGCGAAGGTGTTGTCCACGCACGTGAGCACGCCCCGCTGCCGCGCACCGCTCAGCAGAGCGGGCAGGTCCGCGACCTCCAGCATGGGGTTGGTGGGGCTCTCGATCCACAGCATGTCGGCGCCGTCGAGGGCGTCCAGGGTGGCGCCGGTGTCCGCGACGTCCACGGTGCGCACGGAGAAGATCCCGCGCTGCTCCCACGCCCGGGCGAGCTGCATGCTTCCCTGGTAGCTGTGCCGCGGCAGCACGAGCGTGCCGCCCACGGGTACGAGCGTGAGCGCGGCGGTGATGGCCGCGAGCCCGGACGCGTAGGACAGCGCGGGGCACGGGGACTCCTCGAGCGCGGCGAGCACCTCCTCGAAGGCCTCCCACGTGGGGTTGGTCTGCCGGGCGTAGGAACGGTCCGTGTCCGCGACCTCACCCACCCCCCGGTAGGTGGAGGTCAGCACCACGGGAGGGTTCACGGGGGCGTCGTGCTCGTGTGCGGGGCGCCCGCCGGCAACCACCACGGTGTCTTTTCGCATCCCTCCACCCTAGTCCGGCCCCCGTCCGGCCCGGCGGCGGCCCACCGTGCGGTGCGCCCTGCCCACCCCGCACCGTCCGCTGTGGGTGTCCGGACCGGTGGCTACAGTGGTGCGCGTGAAGCAAACAACGCGCGGGGCGCTCATCGTGTTCGAAGGCGGTGACGGCGCCGGCAAGTCCACCCAGGTCGCGGCGCTCACCAGGGCCCTGCGCGAGTCCGGCGCCACCGTCACGTGCACGCGCGAACCCGGTGGCACCCCCCTGGCGGAGTCGGTACGCTCCCTCGTGCTCGATCCCGCCCACGCCCCCGTGGACGCGGAGACCGAGGCGCTGCTCTTCGCCTCGGCGCGCGCGGACCACGTGGCGCGTCTGATCCGCCCGGCCCTGCAGCGCGGGGAGGTGGTGGTCTGCGACCGGTTCGTGGACTCCTCCGTGGCGTACCAGGGAGCGGGCCGCGGGCTCGGCGTGGAGCGCGTGCTCCAGCTCAACGAGTGGGCGCTGCGCGGGCTCGTACCGGACCTCACCGTGGTGCTGGACGTGGACCAGGACACCGCAGAGGCCCGGCGCGGCCTGCGGGGACTGGCCGCGGACCGCATGGAGTCCGAGGCCAGGGCCTTCCACGACGCCGTGAACGCCACCTTCCGTCGGCTCGCCGAGCGGGCGCCGGAGCGCTACCTCGTGCTCGACGCCGCCCAGCCCCCGGAGCGGATCGCGGAGCTGGTGCTCGACCGCGTGCGCGGTGTGGTTCCCGTGCGTGACGAGGTGGCCGGATGAGCGTGTGGGACGAGGTGGTGGGCCAGCCGCGCGTCGTCGAGCAGCTACAACGCGCCGCGCAGGACAAGGACCCCACCCACGCCTGGCTGTTCACGGGACCTCCCGGCTCGGGCCGTTCGACCGCGGCCCGCGCCCTCGCCGCCGCCCTGCTGTGCGAGCACGGCACCGGCTGCGGCCAGTGCCACGCGTGCCGCACCGCCTTCGCCGGCACGCACGCGGACGTCACGAACTTCGTCACGGAGAACCCGCAGATCAGCATCGAGGAAGCCCGCGAACTCGTGGTCAAGGCGCAGGACCGGCCCTCGGTGGGCTCGTGGCGCATCATGATCGTGGAGGACGCGGACCGCATGACGGAGCGCACCTCCAACGTGATGCTCAAGAGCATCGAGGAGCCGCCTCCCCACACCATCTGGCTGCTGTGTGCGCCCTCCCCCATGGACGTGCTCGTGACCATCCGGTCGCGCTGCCGCGCGGTGACGCTGAAGGTCCCGTCCGCGCAGGACGTCGCCCGGCTGCTCGTGGCCCGCCACGGTGTGCCGGAGCAGCGCGCTGAGCAGTGCGCACGGCTCGCCCAGTGCCACGTGGGCGTGGCCACCCGCCTCGCCCTGTACGACGACGCCCGCACCCGCCGCCAGGAAGTGGTCTCGCTGCCCCTGTCCATGCACGGGGTCACCCAGGCCGTGCGGGCCGCGGACCGGCTGCACCGCCTGGCGGTGGACGAGTCCGCGGCGGACGCGGAGGCCCGCAACGACGAGGAGCGGGCCCAGCTGCTCGTGTCCATGGGCGCCCCGGAGACCGGCCGCGTGCCACCGGCCATCCGCGGTGCGCTGAACCGGCTGGAGGCGGACCAGAAGCGTCGCTCCCGCCGGATCCAGACGGACACCCTGGACCGGTTCCTGATCGACCTCACCACGTTCTACCGGGACGTGCTGAGCGTCCAGCTGGGCACCGGGATGCCCCTGGTCAACGAGCACCTGGGGGAACAGATCCGGGGCTACGCGACGAACTCGTCCGCGGAGCAGACGCTGGAGAAGATCGACGTGATCAGCGAGACCCGGCAGCGCATCCGCACCAACGTGAGTGCCCAACTCGCGTTCGAGGCCATGATGGTCTCCATCGTCTGACCCCCCGAGAGGACCCCGTGCACAACTCCCGTCCCCGCCGCGCCGCCGTGCTGCTCGGCGCCGTCGCCCTGTTCCTCACGGCCTGCTCCGGGGGCGGTCCCCAGGAGGCCAGGGGGTCCGCGGACCCCGACGTCACGGCGAGCGCGGACCCTGCGCTGGAGTCCTACTACACGCAGTCCCTCGACTGGGCTGGCTGCGGCACCACCAGCGAGGGCCAGCAGCTGCCGGAGGATGTCCAGTGCGCGGCGGTCACGGTCCCCGTGGACTACGCGAACCCGTCCGGAGGGAACACGCAGGTGGAGATCGCCCGGCTGCAGGCCACCGGTTCCTCGCCCGAGGGCGCCCTGTTCCTCAACCCCGGTGGGCCGGGCGGCTCCGGCGTGGACATGATGGCCTCCACGGACTACTTCACGTCCAAGGAAGTGCGCAAGGAGTTCGACCTGGTGGGCTTCGACCCGCGCGGGGTCGGCCGGTCGGACGGCATCCGCTGCCTCTCGGACCGCGAGATGGACGAGTGGCGGCAGGAGCCGGCCTTCGATCCCGCCAAGGAGTCCTTGGACGAGGTGCGCACGAGCTCCCGCGAGATCGGCGAGAAGTGCCACCGCAATTCCTCCACCGTGGTCTCCCACATGGACACCCAGAGCGTGGCGAAGGACCTGGACGTCCTGCGCGCCGTGCTGCGCCAGCCCGTGACGCACTACCTGGGCTTCTCCTACGGCACGGAGATCGGCGCCACGTACGCGCACCTGTTTCCCGCGCGCACGGGACGCATGGTGCTCGACGGCGCCGTGGACCCGACCCTCGACGAGCGTGCTTCCGCGCTGGCCCAGGCGGAGGGGTTCGAGGACAACCTGCGGCACTTCGTGGCGGACTGCCAGGAGAACACCCGGGGGTGCGCCGTGGGCGAGGACGACGTGGACGCCGGGATGACGAAGATCAGGGAGATGCTGCGAAAGGTCTCGGAGGGCCGCACCGCCGTGTCCGACGGGCGCACACTGACGGCCACCAACGCGCTGGAGGGGATCCTGGTGCCCCTCTACTCGACCGCGGGCTATCCGCAGCTCGACAGTGCCCTGCAGGAGGCGTTCGACGGGAAGTACGAGGCCCTCATGGCGTTCTCGGACTCCAACCACGGGCGGAACTCCTCCGGCAAGTACACGAGCAACGTATCCATGGCCTTCACCGCGGTGAGCTGCCTGGACACGGACTCCGCTGACATCAGCGACGCGCAGATGGCCGACGCCGCCAAGGAGATGGCCACCAAGGCCCCCACGTTCGGCCCCTACCTCGGCTACGGTGCGGCCGCGTGCCAGGGGTGGCCGGACCGACCCGTGACCCCCCTCGTGGACTTCCACGCGGACACGGAGGCCCCCGCCCTCGTGGTGGGCACCACCCACGACCCGGCCACGCCCTACCCGTGGGCGCAGTCCCTGGTGAAGCAGCTCGGCGAGGCCCGACTGCTCACTCACGAGGGCTACGGCCACACCGCCTACACCTCGGGCAGTACGTGCGTGACCCGCGCCGTGGACGGCTACCTCCTGAACGGCGCCCTGCCCGATGAGGGGGCCGTGTGCGACGCGAGCTGAGGCCCGCTGGGGCGGGCAGCTGATTGGTGGTGCCGCGCCGCGATCTGATACTGTTTCGGCGTGCATCTGGGGTTCTCGCATCCCCGGTCACGCCGCCTTAGCTCAGTCGGTAGAGCGATTCACTCGTAATGAATAGGTCGCCGGTTCGATTCCGGCAGGCGGCTCCGCAGAGGCCCCGTCACCACCAGGTGACGGGGCCTCTCCCGTTTCGCGGCCAGGCCTCGCGGCCATCCCCCGTGCGCCGAACCGCTGCGGCGGTCTCCACAGCTTCGGTGGCCTCCACGGGACGGGACGCCCCCGCCGAACGCCGTCGTGACTGGAGCCCAAGGCCTACTCGGCCCGGGCAGCCGCCTCGAAGGCCGCGGGCTGCGTGCGCCGCAGCCACCGCGTGTGCACCCGGAAGTTGATCTCCACGAGCACGGAACCCACGAACGCGAAGGCGAGCGAGGCCCACAGCAGGGAGGCGTGGGGCACCTCGAACTGGTGGTACGTCAGGGAGAGCGGGACCACCACGACCAGCACGAGCCCCGCGTACATCGCAACCACGAGCGCCAGCCGGATCCGGGTCAGCGGGCGGGAGCCCACGCACAGGATCCACAGCCCCACGAGCACCAACACCAGGAAGCTCGACGTCTGGAACTCCCGCGTGGAGCTCGCGTGGTCCACGGTGCGCTCGTAGAGGTTCAGCCCCACCACGCACAGCGCCACGACCACGGCGCTCGGCACGGAGAAGTGCAGGGCCCGTTTGAGGTATCCGGAGACGTAGCGGCGGCTGTTGGGGAGCATCGCCAGGATGAAGGACGGCGCGCCCAGCATCAGGAAGTCCGCCGTGGAGTACTGGCGGGGCAGGAACGGGAAGGTCCAGGCGAGCAGGCCCAGGACCACGCCCATCAGCACCGAGAACCCGGTCTTGGTGAGGAACAGGTGCGTGACGCGCTCGATGTTGGCGATGATCTTCCGTCCCTCAGCGAGTACGGACGGCAGCCGCGAGAACTGCCCGTCCAGCAGCACCAGACGGGAGACGGCCTTGGTGGCCGGCGCCGCGTTGCCCATGGCGATTCCGAGGTCCGCGTGCTTCAGCGCGAGGGCGTCGTTGATTCCGTCACCGGTCATCGCGACCACGCGCCCGCCCTCCTGCAGGCCCAGCACCATGTTCTTCTTCTGGTGCGGGGACACGCGGCCGAACACGCTGTGCTCCCGCGCGGCGCGGTGCAGCTCCTCGCCGTCGTCCGGCAGCTGGGTGGCGTCGACCGCACCGTGGGAGACGTCCATCCCGGCCGTCCTGGCGGCGGCGGCCACCGTGGCGGGGTTGTCCCCGGAGAGGACCTTGAGATCGATCCCCTGCTCGGTGAAGTACGCCAGCGTCTCGCGGGCGTCCGAGCGGACCTGCTCACGGAAGGTCAGCAGCAGCTGCGGCTTCACGTCGGGCGGCAGCTCCTGAGCCGCGCGTCTGCGGCCGTCCTTGCCCGGCTCCGCCAGGACCAGGTGCTCGGCGCGGGAGAGCACCATCGTGCGCATCCCGGCGGTGGCGAGGTCCTGCGCGTGCTCCCGCGCCTCACGATGCTCTGCGTCCGCAAGCTGCACCTCCGGGGCACCCAGGATCCACGCGCCGGAGTCCGGGAACTCCACGCCGGAGAAGCGGTTCGCGGAGGAGAAGCCCAGCACCGCCACCGGTTCGTGCGGGTTGGGGTGCTCGTAGCCCTCGGCCAGTGCGGCGGCCGTGGGGTTCGCGTGCGGATCCGCGCCGAACCACGCGAGCGCGGCGGCGGCCTCCGGGGACGGTTCGACCACGTCCGCACGAGTAGCGGCGAGGTCCGCGGCGTCGTCGGGGGCGGCAGCGGGCGCCTCGTGGGCAGTGTCAGAGGGGGCCGACGGCGTGAGGCAGCGGGCGGCGTCGAAGGAGACGCCGCCCTCGGTCAGGGTCCCGGTCTTGTCGAAGCACACCGTGTCCACGCGCGCGAGTACCTCCACGGCGGGCTGCTCCTGGATCAGCACCTCCTGGCGAGCCAGCTTCACTGCGGCCACGGCGAAGGTGATCGTGGTCATCAGGGCGAGGCCCTGGGGCACCATCGAGGCCACGGAGGACACCGAGGCCACCAGGGCGTCCTGCCACGCCCCCGTGTCGAACGCGTGCTGCCAGCCCCCGGCCGCGCGCATCTGCCCGTTGAGCACCACCGCGATGATGGGGACCAGGGCAGTGGAGAGCCACCGGACCACCCGGGCGAGGGAATCGCGCAGCTCGGAGCGGATGGGGGCGAACTGTCGGGCCTCGTTGGCGAGCTTGGAGGCGTGGGACTTCCCGCCCACGGCCGTGACACGCACCGTGCCGGAACCGCTGGTGACGCTCGAGGCAGAGAGGACCTTGTCCCCGGGCTGCTTCACCACGGGGTCGTTCTCGCCGGTCAGCAGGGACTCGTCGATGTCCAAGCCGTCCGCCTCAAGCACCTCGCCGTCTGCCGGGACCTGGTCCCCGCGGGAGAGCAGTAGGACGTCGTCCAGCACGATCTCCTCGAGGGGAACCTTGGTGAGTACGCCGTCACGGCGCACGCTTGCGGGGTCCCGGCGCAGCAGCGCGATCTTGTCCAGCTGTCGCTTGGCCGAGAACTCCTGCACGAAGCCGATCACCACGTTGCTCACAGCCGCCACGAGGAACAGCAGGTCCAGCCAGCGCCCGAGTGCGATCACCACGGCACCGCACAGACCCAGCACGAGGTTGAACAGGGTGAACAGGTGGGTGCGGACGATCGCCCACAGGCTACGAGAGGTGCTGTTGGGCTGCGCGTTCGTCAGCCCGAGCTCCACCCTCTCGGCGACCTCCTGGGAGCTGAGGCCTTCCCGGGGCAGCGTCCCGTCATCGGCCCGTCCGGGGGTGCGTGCGGGGCTCGTGGTCCGGTGGGGCATGGATATCCTTGCGGGCTCGTCGTTGGTCCCCAGTCTATGAGTGGGGACTCCCCGGGTGCGTGACGCCTTGCCGGGCCCGGGGTGGGAACCCTGGCGGGAGCACAACCATTCCACGAGGCTCTGTTGCGCGAGAACAGCGCTCTATAACATGGGAGCAGGACGTTGCGGCTCTGGCTTGCCCAATGATCCGGACAGGGGACGCACGCGAACCCCGGGGGTTCCACGACCGGAAGGGCCGCGGGCCCCCGGGGGTTCCGCGGCCCCGCTCCGTGCTCAGCCAGCCCATGACCCGCTCCCCACCCGTTCCACCCTGCCGGCCCGTGACGCGGCGCTTGGAGAACGGCGGCAGCCACGGGTCAGTACTGGCCGCGTCTGACGGAGCGGGCCGCCATGAGATCCTCGGCCGCCAGTACGTACTGCGCCACGACAGCCGCCCTGCGCTGGATGGGGGCGGGGTCGGCGAGGGGCGATCGGACGGGCGACGCATCGTCGTCCCCGGGGGCGGCGACGGCGCTCGGGGCGGTGCCGCGCGCGGAGAACCGCGCCATCGTCAGGGCCTCCGCGGTCTGTGCCATGGAGTTGCCAGCCCGGGAGAGCTGGCGGTGGACGTCCGAGACGTAGCCGTCCGGGGAGTGCGGGATGTCCTGGGTCTGCGAGGGTGCCCGGAAGTGGGCCTCCGCGCACACGGCGCGCACCCGCGGAAGCAGGTCCGCGAGCTCGTTCGCCACGGGGACGGCCATGGCGCGCAGCTCGGGGTCGCGGACGGACTCGAGGATCTGGTGGTACCGGTCCAGCCCCCGCTTGAAGCGGTCGTGGGCCCGGCGCCAGACGCCCTCGCCCAGCTCCCGCTCGTCACGGCGCGTGGCCCTGTAGTCACTGAAGAAACCCACCGACATCCCTTTCCCGTCCACTATCCGCAGGCGGCGGTCCATCCTACCGTCTCAGCAGCACCGGCCCTCGGGGTGGGCGTCCTGCCAGTCCTGCCAGTCCCGCCAGAACTCCCGTTCGGTGAGCGGCTCGGACTCGCACCCGGTGGCGCGGTGGTACTGCAGGTAGCGCTCGTACCTGTCCGCGCCGAGCACTCCGTTGCCGAAACGCACCGCGCCGCGCCACCAGTCGAGGAACCCCGAGCGGCCCCGCCCCGCCTGCTCCACGGCCCCGGTCATCAGTGGTGCCCCCCACCCGTGGGGGTGCGCTCCTCCAGCGGCAGCGCCCTCCACTGCTTCTCAAGTGCCTTCTCGGAGGGCATGGCCACCAGGCCCGACGGCGCGTAGAACCGGGACTCGACCACCGGGTCCTCGTGCGTGCCGCGCCCCCGGCCCCGCAGGGCCTTGACCGTCTCCACGACACCCATGACCACCACCACGATCGTGAGCACCACGAAGAGCACCGAGAGCGTCCCCTGCACGAACGTGTTGCGGACCACGGCTTCCATGGCCTCCACGTTCTTGGCCGTGCCGAAGCTCGTCTTGCCCTGGGCCAGCGCGTCCTTGAAGGCGCCGTGGTTGGCCCAGTAACCCACCTTGGGGTCGGACGAGAAGATCTTTTGCCACGACCCCGTGACGGTCACGAGCACGTCGAAGAGCAGCGGGAGCATGATGATCCACAGGTACTTGAAGCGGTGCAGGTTCGCCGCGATGGCCAGGCACACCGCGAGCGCAATCGCGGCAAGCAGCTGGTTGGCGATGCCGAACAGGGGGTAGAACGTGTTGATCCCGCCCAGCGGGTCGGTGACGCCGAGGATCAGGATGGTGCCCCAGCCCGCGACCATGATCGCGGTGGTCAGCCACGCACCGGTGCGCCAGTTGACGTCCCGGAAGCGCGGGAAGAAGTTGCCGAGGGTGTCGGTGAGCATGAAGCGGGCCACGCGGGTGCCGGCGTCCACGGCAGTGAGGATGAACAGCGCCTCGAACATGATGGCGAAGTGGTACCAGAAGCTCATCATGGATACTCCCCCGAACCACTGCTGCATGATGTGGGAGAGGCCCACAGCCAGGGTGGGTGCGCCACCGGTGCGGGAGACGATGGTCTCCTCCCCCACGGCGTCTGCGGTGCCCTGCAGCAGCTCCGGGGTCACGTGCACGCCGGACAAGCCCAGGGAGTTCACGAACGCCGCCGCACCCTCGACGGTTCCCATCGTGGCTGCCGGAGAGGCGTTCATCGCGAAGTAGATGCCGCGGTCGATGGACACGGCCGCCACGAGCGCCATGATGGCCACGAAGGACTCCATGAGCATGCCGCCGTAGCCGATGAAGCGCGCCTGGCGCTCCTTCTCGATCATCTTGGGAGTTGTGCCGGAGGCGATCAGGGCATGGAACCCGGAGAGCGCACCGCACGCGATGGTGACGAACAGGAACGGGAACAGGGACCCGGTGAACACGGGACCGTCCGAGCGGCCGGCGAACTCGCTGACCGCGGGCACTGTGATCTCCGGGCGCACCACCACGATGGCGGCGGCGAGCAGCAGGATGGTACCCACCTTCATGAACGTGGAGAGGTAGTCGCGCGGGGAGAGCAGCAGCCACACGGGCAGCACGGCGGCCACGAAGCCGTAGCCGATCACGCACCACGCCAGGGTCACCCGGTCCAGGGTGAACAGCTGCGAGCCGAGCTCGGTGTCCGCCACCCAGCCGCCGGCCACGATCACGAGCATCAGCAGCACGAAGCCGATGACCGAGACCTCCATGACCCTGCCCGGGCGCAGGTAGCGCAGGTAGACGCCCATGAACAGGGCGATCGGGATGGTCATGCCCACCGAGAACACGCCCCACGGGGACTCGCCCAGGGCGTTGACCACCACGAGCGCGAGGATGGCCACGATGATGATCATGATGGCCAGCGTGGCGACGATCGCCGCGTAGCCACCCACCACGCCGAGCTCCTCCCTGGCCATCTGGCCGAGGGACCGGCCGCCGCGGCGCATCGAGAAGAACAGCACCAGGTAGTCCTGGACGGCTCCCGCAAAGATCACGCCCACGATGATCCAGATGGTCCCGGGCAGGTAGCCCATCTGCGCCGCGAGCACGGGGCCCACGAGCGGACCGGCGCCTGCGATCGCGGCGAAGTGGTGCCCGTAGAGCACCCGCCGGTCGGTGGGCATGTAGTCCTTGCCGTTCGCGTGGTACTCCGCGGGGGTCGCACGCCGGTCGTCCGGGCGGGTCAGCTTCAGCTCGATGAACTTGGAGTAGAACCGGTAGGCGATGAAGTAGCTGCACACTGCCGCGAACACGAACCAGATGGCGTTCACGGACTCGCCGCGGGCGAAGGCGATCATCACCCACGCCACACCCCCGAGCAGGGCGATGCCCACCCACAGGGCGATCCGCAACGGGGTCCACCGGGTCTGCTCCCGTTCCAGGACCTCGGGGGTCACATGGTTGGGCGGGAGCTCGGCGCTGCCTCCCTGGCTCGGCTGCGGGGACTCCGCCGGGTGGCGGTGCGTTGTGCTCATAGGGGAAGGCTCCGAATCTCGTGCCGGCACCCTGGGTGCCGCGTGTGATGGCGGACACGAGTCTATGCGAGGTGCGCCACGCCCACGGCCAGGGGGTCAGAGCGCTGGACGGTCGGGGCTGGCTCCCGGCGCGCACCATGCGCAATCCCGCCGACCGCCGCGCGGCGTCGTCGGGCCGGGCCCACGGGCGGCCCGCGCCCCGTCACAGCGTCAGCAGCACCTTGCCCACGTGGGAGCCGGAGTCGAAGTACTCGTGGGCCTGACGCGCCTGCTCCAGGGGGAACGCACGGGAGACGAGCGGGCGCACCCGCCCCGAGGCCACGAGCGGCCAGACGTGCTCGCGCACCGCGGCCATGATGCTCGCCTTCTCCGCCGCGGGCCGGGCGCGCAGCGTGGTGCCGATGACCGCCGCGCGCTTCTGCAGCAGCCGACCGACGTTCAGCTCCCCCTTGGCTCCGCCCTGCGTGCCGATGATCACGATCCGCCCGTTCGTCGCGAGGGCCTCGAGGTTCGGGCCCAGGTACGCGGCGCCGACGACGTCGAGGACCACGTCCGCGCCCCGTCCCCCGGTGAGCTCGTGCACGCGCTCCACGAAATCCTCTTCCCGGTAGTTGATGGCCTGGGCACCCAGCTCGCGCACCACGCGCGCCTTCTCCTCGTTGCCCACCGTGGTCAGCACGGTCATGCCGAGCGCCCGGGCCACCTGGATCGCGTGGGTACCGATCCCCCCGGCGCCGCCGTGGACCAGCAGGGTCTCGCCCTCACGCGCGGCCGCCGCCATGAAGACGTTGGAGAACACGGTCGCGGCCACCTCGGGCAGACCCGCGGCGGCCACGGGATCCACGCCGTCGGGCAGCGGCAGCACCTGCGGCCACGGCGCAACGACGCGCTCCGCGTATCCACCCGAATCCACGAGCGCGACGACGCTGTCCCCCACCGCCAGCCCGGCGGCGTCGGGCACGTCCGCACCCAGCGCAGTGACCGTCCCCGAGACCTCGAGCCCGAAGACATCGGTGGCACCCGGCGGGACGGGGTAGTTGCCCTGGCGCTGCAGGACGTCCGCGCGGTTGATGCCCGCGGCCGTCACCTCGATCAGCACCCCGTCCGGGGTCATGCTCGGTTCTGGGGCCTCCCCCACCTCGAGCACCTCGGGGCCACCGGAACGCAGATCTCGTACGGCTCGCATGGGACGTCCTTCCACTCGCTGTCTGGGTCTCACCCCATTCTCCTGCCGCAGCCCCGGCGAGCGCCAGGCGACCCCGCGCGCCGACGTGGACGGGCGCGCCCGTCTGCCCCCCCCCCCCCGGTGGCACCCCGGGCGCGGGGCGTGGAATAATGACGACTCGTTCGCCCGGGCCAGCCCGGTGCCGAGCACAGCTGGAAGGTTGTCCGAGCGGCCTAAGGAGCTGGTCTTGAAAACCAGTGTGCGGTAACCCCGTGCCAAGGGTTCAAATCCCTTACCTTCCGCGGAACCACGAAGCCCCCGTCCTCTGAGCATTCAGGGGACGGGGGCTTCGTGGTTGGTACCGCGGGGGTCAGTGGGGCTCAGAGCCCCACGACCTCCCGCAGCTGCTCGCTGATCGCCCGCAGCCGCTCGGCGGCCTCCGCGCGCGGGACGTCCTGTCCCTCGGCAACGGGCAGCACCACTTCGAGGTAGCACTTGAGCTTGGGCTCCGTGCCGGAGGGGCGCACGATCACGCGGTCGTCCGCCTCCGTGCGGATCAGAACGCCCTCAGTGGGCAGCAGCTCGGGGCTTCCCTCGGCGAGGTCCACGAACTCCGCAACCGGGGAGCCCGCGAGTTCCGCGGGCGGGTGCTCGCGCAGCCGGGCCATGCCGCGGGCGATGAGCGAGAGGTCCGCCACCCGGAACGTCAGCGGAGCGGTCGCGTAGAGCCCGTGCTGCCGGGCGAGCCGGTCCAGCTCGTCCTGCACCGTGGTGCCCCGCTCCTTGAGCCGGGCCACGAGCGAGGCAACGCGCACCGCCGTGGAGACACCGTCCTTGTCGCGCACGGCCGTGGGATCGGTGCAGTAGCCGATGGCCTCCTCGTAGCCGAATCTCAGCCCGGGCGTGCGGGCGATCCATTTGAAGCCCGTGAGGGTCTGCCGGAAAGTGAGACCGTGCTGCGCGGCAATGCGGCCCAACAGGCGGCCGGAGACGATCGAGCACGCGAGGGTGTCCCCCGCGCGGTCCGGGTCCGAGGCGGCGTCCTCACCGAGCAGCGCTCCGAGCTCGTCACCGCTCAGTCGTCGCCAGTCCTGGAGCGGATCGCCGGTGCCCGCGCCGGCGGGGACGGCCACGGCGCAGCGGTCGGCATCCGGGTCCAGGGCGATGGCCACGTCCGATCCCTCGCGGGCCGCGAGCGCCATCAGGAGGTCCATGGCACCGGGTTCCTCGGGGTTGGGGAACGCCACGGTGGGGAAGTCCGGGTCCGGCTCGGCCTGCTCGGCCACGACCGAGACGTTGGGGAATCCCGCCTCGTCCAGCACCCGCAGGGCGGTGCCCAGGCCCACGCCGTGCATGGCGGTCAGTGCGATCGAGATGTCCTGGCCCCCGCCCTCCCCGGCCCGCAGCGAGGCGGCGCGGCGCACGTAGCCGTCGAGCACGGCGTCGTCGGCGGTGGTCACGGCCCCGGGGTCGCGGGGGACCTCATCCGCGAAGGGCGCCGCCGCGATGCGCTCGGCAATCCGGGCGTCGTCCGGCGGCACGATCTGCACGCCCTTCTCGTCGTCGCCAGCCACGGCCCGCCCACCGAGGTAGACCTTGTAGCCGTTGTCCGCGGGTGGGTTGTGGGACGCCGTGACCATCACGCCGGCGTCCGCACCGAGCTCACGCACGGCGTAGGCCACTAGGGGCGTGGGCAGCTGGGCGGGCAGGCGCACCGCGCGGCAACCGGCCGCGGCGAAGACAGCCGCGGCGTCCGCGGCGAAGTCCTCCGAGCCGTGGCGGGCGTCGCAACCGACCACCACGAGGGGCTCCGGGCCCACCCGCTCCACGAGGAACGAGGCCAGCCCGGCGCTCGCCCGGATCACCACGGCGCGGTTCATCCGGGACTCCCCCGCGCCGACCGCCGCACGCAGCCCCGCGGTGCCGAACATGAGCGGTCCTTCGAAGCGGGACTCCAGCTCCGTCAGCGCGGACTCGTCCCCACCCTGGGCCTTCTCCAGCACGGTGGACAGCTCGGCCCGGGTGCGCTCGTCGGGGTCATGGTCAAGCCACTGCTCGACGCGGTCTGCAAGCTGCTGGTTCATCAGGAATCCAGTCCTTCCAGTACCGATGCCGTGCCGGAGAGCCCCAGCCTGGTGGCCCCGGCGTCGACCATGGCAAGTGCGGCCTCCGTGGTGCGGATGCCACCCGAGGCCTTCACGCCCAGACGGCCGCCGACCGTCTCCGCCATGAGCCGCACGGCTTCCACGCTCGCACCACCGGCGGGGTGGAAGCCCGTGGAGGTCTTCACGAAGTCCGCACCGGCGGCCTCCGCGGCCCGGCACGCGGCCACAATTTGCTCGTCGCTCAGCGCCGCGGACTCGATGATGACCTTCAGCACCGTGGGCTCCGGGCACGCCGCACGCACCGACTCGATGTCCTCGCGCACCCCGTCCCAGTTGCCGTCCATGGCGAGCCCGAGGTTGATGACCATGTCCACCTCGTCCGCACCCTGGGCCACGGAGTCCGCGGCCTCCACGGCCTTGACCTCGGAGGGGTGCGCGCCGGAGGGGAAGCCGCACACGGTCGCGAGCTTCACGCCGTCGGGCAGCTCCACGTCCAGACGGGAGGGCGACACGCAGATCGAGTACGCCCCGAGCTCGGAGGCATCGCGGGCGAGGTCCGCGACCTGCTGGGCGGTGGCCTCGGGCTTGAGCAGGGTGTGGTCGACCATGGCGGCGAGCTCTGCGCGGGTGATCATGTGCTTCTCCTTAGTGGTTTTTGGTGCCGCGGCGCGGTGCGCGCCAACGGCGGTCGTGGGGCGCCCTGCCCGCACGGGTGCGCCGGGCGCGTGCTCAGGCGATCCGGTCCAGGACGACGTCCTCCCGGGCGCCGGTGCCCTCGGCCGCGTCCGGGTCGATCATGGCGCCCTCGGCAATGGCCTCGAGCGCACGGTCGAAGCGCTCGGGGGTGTCCGTGTGGAGGGTGAACAGCTTCTGTCCCTTGCGCACGCGCTCGCCCGGCACCGCGTGGATCTCCACGCCGGCCCCCGCCTGCACGGGGTCCCCCTGCCGGGCCCGGCCCGCGCCGAGCCGCCACGAGGCGACCCCCACGGACATGGCGTCCAGCTCGGTGAGCACGCCCTCGGTCTCGGCCAGCACCTCCTGCGTGTGCTTCGCCCGGGGCAGGGGTGCGTCCGGATCCCCGTCCTGTGCGGTGATCATCCGCTTCCAGGTGTCCATGGCGCGGCCATCCTGCAGCGCAGCCTCCGGGTCTGCGTCCTCCACGCCGGCCGCCGAGAGCATCTCCCGTGCCAGCGCCACGGTCAGGCGGACGACGTCGCTCGGCCCGCCGCCGGCCAGCACCTCCACCGACTCGCGCACCTCCAGGGCGTTGCCCACCGTGCGCCCCAGGGGACGGGACATGTCCGTGAGCAGCGCAACGGTGTCCACCCCGTGGTCCTTGCCGAGGTCCACCATGGTGCGGGCCAGCTCACGGGCGTCCTGCTCCGACTTCATGAACGCACCGGGACCGGTCTTGACGTCCAGCACGAGAGCGCCGGTGCCCTCGGCGATCTTCTTGGACATGATCGAGGACGCGATCAGGGGAATGCACTCGACCGTGGAGGTGGTGTCCCGCAGGGCGTAGAGTTTCTTGTCCGCCGGGGCCAGGCCGCTGCCGGCTGCGCAGATCACTGCGCCCACGGTGTCCAGGATCTCCATCATCCGCTCGTTCGAGAGGTCCGCGCGCCACCCCGGGATGGCTTCGAGCTTGTCGAGCGTGCCGCCGGTGTGCCCCAGACCGCGGCCGGAGAGCTGCGGAACGGCCACCCCAAAGCTCGCCACGAGGGGGGCGAGCGGCAGGGTGATCTTGTCCCCCACACCACCGGTGGAGTGCTTGTCCGCGGTGGGCCGGGAGAGCGCCGAGAAGTTCATGCGCTCGCCGGAGTCGATCATGGCCTGGGTCCAGCGGGAGATCTCCGGACGGTCCATGCCGTTGAGGAAGATGGCCATGGCCAGCGCGGACATCTGCTCGTCCGCCACCACGCCGCGCGTGTACGCGTCCACCACCCAGTCGATGGCCTCCGGGGACAGCGTCTCGCGGTCCCTCTTCATGCGGATCACGTCCACGGCATCGAACGCCTCGACCATCGTTCTCACTCCCTCGTGTAGATACGGCGCCGCGCCCTTGCGAGTGCGGAACCCGCGACACGGTTCACCAGCAATCCTAGGCGGCGTGTCGGAAAAAATGTCAACTATAGTTTTGACAAATGTTCGCGCGGGGGCAGAGTCGCCATCGCGCCGGAGTCGAAAGCCGAGGTCGCCGTGGACCGCTTCCAGGGCCTGATCGGGATCGCACTGATCCTGGGCATCATCATCCTTCTCTCCCGCCACCGCAGCGCCATCAAGTGGCGCACGCTCGTGGTGGGCCTGGCCCTGCAGATCGGGGTGGCGCTGCTGATCCTGAAGTGGGGGCCGGGCTACGAGGCCCTGAAGTGGTTCTCCGGGCTGGTCCAGGGGCTGATCGGCTTCACCAACGAGGGCACCAAGTTCGTCTTCGGCGGGCTCATGGGCGAGAACAGCGGCTTCGTCTTCGCGCTCAACGTGCTCCCCGTGATCATCTTCCTGGGCGCACTCATCAGCGCCCTCTACTACCTGCGGATCATCCAGGTCTTCGTGCACGTGCTGGGCACCGTGCTCAACAAGATCATGGGCACCTCCAAGATTGAGTCCGTGTTCGCCTCCACCGTGATCTTCCTTGGGCAGAGCGAGGCTCCCCTGATGATCAAGCCCTACCTGAGCAAGCTCACCCGCTCCGAGCTGTTCGCGTGCATGACCGGCGGCTTCGCCGCGGCGGCCGGCTCCACCCTGGTGGGCTACTCGCTGCTGGGCGCCCCGCTGCCGTACCTGCTGGCCGCTTCGGTGATGAACGCGCCCGGCTCGCTGCTGATCGCCAAGGCGCTGATGCCCGAGACCGAGAAGTCCGAGGCCTCCGTCAACGTCCTCAAGGTGCGGGACACCGAGTCCAAGAACGTGATCGACGCGATCGGCACCGGCGCCCTGAACGGCGGACGGATCGCCGTGGTCGTCGGCTGCCTGCTCATCGCGTTCATCGCGCTGATCGCCTTCGGCTCCGCCGTGCTCGGCTGGGTCGGCTCTCTGTTCGGCTTCGAGGGCTGGTCCCTGGAGGGGCTGTTCGGCATCATCTTCTCGCCGCTCGCGTGGGCCATCGGCGTGCCGTGGCAGGACGCCGCCCAGGTGGGCAACTTCATCGGCCAGAAGACCATCCTCAACGAGTTCGTGGGCTACACCTCGTTCGGACCCGCGATCCCGGACATGGACCCGCAGTCCGTCCTCATCACCACCTTCGCCCTGGCCGGCTTCGCGAACCTCTCCTCGATCGCCATCCAGATCGGCTCCTTCGGCGGGTTGGCCCCGGACCGGCGCGGGGACGTTGCACAGATGGGCATGTTCGCCCTGCTGGCCGGGTTCCTCACCAACATGCTCAACGCCGCACTCGTCGGCGTGATCATGGGGCTGTGACGTGCCTGCACGCACGAGGCGACCGCTGACGCCCACGACGGCGACGATGTCGTCCCCGTTGGCCTCGCCGCGCACCCGGGCCCACGCCCCCACCCGGAGGAGGTGGCCGGCGGCATGGAGCTGAACCCCCGTGATGCCCAGTCTCTGGAGGTGGCCCGGCTGTACTTCCAGCGGGGGCTGTCCCAGGCAGAGGTGGCACGGCAGCTCTCGCTCTCCCGGCCCACGGTGTCCAAACTGGTCCAGCACGCCAAGGACCGCGGGTTCGTGACCATCGAGATCCACGATCCCCGGGAGGTCTCCTCGACCGTGGGCCGCAGGCTCTGCGCGACGTTCGGGCTGACCGACGCCCGCGTGGTCGCCGCTGCGGGGACCGAGGACGAGCTGCTCCACGAGCTCGGCGGCATGGGCGCCCAGGTACTCGAGGAGAACGTTGCGGACGGAGACCTCGTGGGCATCACGTGGGGCCGCACCATGCGGGCCCTGGCAGCTGCCCTCACGCCTCAGCCGCGCAGCGGGGTGCAGCTGGTCCAGCTCAAGGGCAGCAGCGGTCTGGGGTCTCCTCTCGCGGGCCACCACGAGACCGTGCGGCTGCTGTGCGCGGCCTTCAACGCCTACCCCCACACGCTGCCGTTGCCCGTGCTCTTCGACAGCCCTGGCGTCAAGCGACTCGTGGAGCAGGACCGGCACATCGAGTACGTCCTGGATCTCGGCCGCAGCGCCCGCTCCGCCATCTTCACGGTGGGCTCCGTGACGCAGGACGCGCCGCTGCTGGGGCGTGACTACCTCACAAAGGCGGAGCGCACGGCGATCGCCCGGCACGCAGTGGGAGACCTGTGCTCGCACTTCATCGACGCCCAGGGCCGCCCCGCGGTACCGGAGCTCGACGAGCGCACCGTCTCGATCCCCCTGGCGCACCTGCGTGAGAAGGAGATCCGTATCTGCGTGGCCGGCGGGGCCGGAAAGGTCCCGGTGTTGCGCGCCGCCCTGCAGGCCGGGTACGTCTCCCACCTGGTCACGGACGAGCGCACCGCCCGGGCCCTCCTGGGCTGAGTCCCCCGCGGGGTTCGGCGACGCCGCCCGGGACCTCCGCACTGACCAGTTCGTGCCGTCCCGCGCGGGACAGCGCTGCGACGCCCGCGCGCTGGTGCCCAGCCGGGTCCCGGCGTCTGTCCTCGGCGCCCCGGTCCTCGGCGCCCCGGTCGACGTCGTCCCCCCCCCCCACCTGCCGCGACGTCGCCACCCGTGGCGGCCTCACTCACCGCGGCAACCCGGCAGAGCGCCGCTGCACTTCGAACCCGCCGCGGCTCACGCCCCGGCGCGCACCCCCGCGAGGATGTCCCGGGCAATCTGGTCCGCGTCCGCGAGCGTGCGTGCACCGAGGCGCGCTGGCGCCTCGGCCTCCGCAGCGATGGCCACGCCCCACTGCACCGAGGACAGCTGCAAACCGAGCACATAGATGCTCTGCTCCGCGGTGTCCTTCGCGCCCACGGCGCGGTAGACGAAACCGGGAGCTGCGGCGTCGCCCTGCCCCGCCCCGCGGGCGCGCTCCGCTCGGACGTCGAGACCCGTGCTGGTCTCGGGGCTGGCACCGTCGCGGGTTTCCATGAGCCTGCCGCGCACCAGCCCGCGCTCGTGCATGTGGGTGAGCAGCGGGGAGATGTTGCGGTGGACGTCGTTGGTGGGTGACATGGCCTCGATCAGCCAGCGCGAGCGCACCGGCGCGGCCTCCACCCACGGGGACGCCGCCACGAAGCAGCCCTGGGTGCGGTCCACCACGAAGCGCGGCTCGGGGCCCAGGAACCGGACCACCCCGGCACGGGTCAGTGCGGCGAGCTGCTGGATCCGCAGCACCGGCGGCCCGGACGCGAGCCCCTCCACGAGCGGCTCGAACGCGCGGCGCAACTCGTGCACCCAGGAGGAGTCGGAGATCCCGATCTCCGCGAGCACGCACTTGAGCACCGTGCGCGCGGCGTTCAGGGAGGCGATGGCCATCTTGGTGGGGTCGTCCTCGCCGCGCAGGGAGCCGCTGACATCCCGGTCGAGGTGGTGGACCACCGCCGCCGCGTACTCGTCGTGGCTCGCGAAGCTGACGTCCTCGAACGGCCGCGCCAGACGCGCCTGCTGCAGCTGCCTGCCGGGCACCACTGCCTCCGAGACCAGGGCGTCGATGCGGCTTGACCAGTGGGAACCGTCGGGGTCCGTGAGAATGGTGTCCAGGCGGCGCAGGAACTCGCCCGGGTCCGCGGTGAACGCCTCCGGGGTGGTGCGGGCCAGGACCGCGTAGTAGTTCCAGTTCACGTCCTTACGGATCAGCGGCCACAGCTGGCGGTCGAAGGACAGGGGCGTGCCGTCCTCCTCCGCCAAGCGGCGCACGGCGTCGAGCGTAAAGAAGCGGGTCTGCAGGGACTGCGCGTAGTAGCCCGCGAGCGCCGGCTTGGCACGGTACGGGGTGCCGCGCCGGGATCCCGCGACGATGCGCGGTTCGCGACCCGACGGGTGGTAGACCAATCGCTGCGGGTTGTCCGGGACCGAGGTGAAAGTGCCGCCGCGGCCCTCCGTGAGCTGGGCGAGCGCATCGCAGAAGTTCAACCCCATACCCCGCACCAGCACTGTCTCCCCGCTGGGCACCTCGGACCACCACGCATCGGCCGGCACGGTGGGAGGCCAGTACGTGAGCCCGTGCTCGGCAGCGCCGTCCACGAGGTCCTTCTGGGAGGGCCGCAGGTGCGCGTCCAGGTGGCCGAGGGCGAGGACCACGGCGTCCGCGGGCAGCACGTGGCCGCCCGCGAGCTCCACCGCGTACCGGTGCCGGCCGTCCGAGCGGACCCACGCGTCCACGGCCTCACCGCGGTGCACCTCCAGCACCATGCCCGCGGGAAGGTTCTGCCGCAGGGTCTCGAACACCCACTCCAGGTAGCGCCCGTAGACGGCCCGCGGCGGGTACCCCTGGGGCGAGAGCTCGGCGAGCGCCCGCACCTGCTCCTCCGCCAACGGCGTGGTGGGCGTGATCCGGCCGTCGACGACGCCGCGGCGCCACCTCTCGAAGCTCATCCCCCGCAGCGGCTCCGGCGAGGGCACGTCCAGCACGCCCTGTCCCGCGAGGACCGTGGGGAACAGGGACGGGGTGTTCATGAGGAACAGCTCGGACTGGTCGGTACGCCACACGTGGCCCGGCCCCGGCGGGAAGGGGTCCAAGAGGTCCACGTGCACACGGGCGCCGCTGCTGGCCGAGTGCGCCGCGAGTCGTTCCACCACCGACAGACCCCGGGGGCCGGCCCCCACCACCACCACACGCTGCTCAATACCCATGCCGTCCAGGATATCGACGCCGCACACCTCCGGGAGCGGGGCGCGGGCGGGCGACCGCGGCGTCGTGTCCTCCCTTGCCCTGGCAACGGCCCGGGCGGGGTTCCCGTCAGCGGAGCGCGGCGCGGACCACCTTCCCGGTGCTCCGCGTCCAGGTGTACTGCGTGATCTCACCGGTCTTCACGGTGCGGAAGCGCTGGTAGGCACCCGCGGCGGTCTTCACCTCGGGCGAGGTGGGGTAGCCGCTGCCCGCCTCGTGGCCGTCGCGGGCCCACTGCTTGCCGATGGCCGACGTCTCCACGACGGGCTGCGCCCCGGTCGCCGCACTCCAGATGATCTTGGTGGTCTGCGTCGTCCCCGGGCGCACGAAGTTCTGGTAGGCCCCTGCGGTGCTCGTGGGCAGCTCGTCCTTGGCGGGCAGCCCGAAGGCGGCCGGACCGCCCAGTCGCGAGTAGCGGGTCCCGATGCCCTTCCAGGTCTCGACCCTGTGCGCGCCGGTCTCGTGGGACCAGTAGATGCTGGTGGCCCTGCCGTTCTTCGTGAAGGTCTGCACCACCCCACCCACTCCCGTGCTCAGCTCCCAGGTGGTCGGGGCACCCATGGCTGCGGCGCCTCCGTGCGCGTTGTAGTAGGTGGCAATGGCCCCGTGCACGGTGGGCTTCGCCCTGGCCACAGCCCGGGCCGCGGCGGCGCCGTTCACCTTCCGGTAGCCGCTGACGTTCGAACCGGTGCTGCGCAGGGTGTTGCGAATGGCCTCCACCCCCAGGTCCGGGTTGCGCTCCTTCATGATCGCGATCACCCCGGCCACGTGCGGAGCAGCCATGGAGGTTCCGCTGAGGTCCCCGTAGGCGGGTCTGCCGATCGAGTAGGTGCCCGTGTTCACCGTGGACCAGATGGGGGAACTCGCGTCTCCTCCGGGTGCCACGACGTCGAGCATGGGCCCCCAGTTCGTGTATCCCGTGAGCTGGTTACGGTAGGACGTGGCTCCCACCACGATGGCGCCACCGCAGTTGGCGGGCGAGGCCAGGTTCGCGCTCTTGGCCGCGTTGCCGGCCGCCACCACGAGGGGGACGTTGATCGCGTGCATCCGGTTGATGGCGTTCTGCATCACCGCGGGGCACGTCCCGGAGTCCCACGCCTCCGAGAGGTTGACCACCTTTGCCGGGTTCGCGTTCCTGGGCACTCCGGGGACGGGGATGCCCGCGGACCACATCACGCCGTCCGCGATGTCCGAGACGTACCCGCGGCCATCCGCCCCGAGCACGCGCGCGTGCTGGATCTTCGCGTCGGGGGCCACGCCGGCGATCCCCGCCCGGTTGTTCGTCTGGGCGGCGGCAATGCCTGCCACGTGCGAACCGTGCCACCAGGACGGCCGCCCCGGGCTCCAGTCCCCCTGGTCCTGCGGGTTCGCGTCACGTCCGTTGCCGTCCCGTGAGTGGTAGGTGTCCGAGAGGAAGTCGTAGCCGGGCACCGTCTTGGCGTTGAGGTCCGGGTGGTCGGTCTGGCCAGTGTCCGCAATGCCGATCACCACACCCTGACCGGTGCCCTGCCACCATGCGTTCGGCACGCCGATGTTTCGCGGACCCCACTGGTAGTTCCAGTTCGTGTCGTTCGGGGTGGCGGGAGGTGTCGCGGCGAGCGCCCCCACCACGATCTGGTCGGGCTCGGCGGACTCCACGGCGGGGTTCGCCTCGATGGCGGCCACCATGTCCTTCTGCTCCGCCGGGGAGAGCATGGTGTCCGTCTCCACGACGTCCTCGCCGCTGCCCGTGGTCCGGACCGTCTTCGCGCGGGGGAGGTCGCTTGCCTGGGCGGCCTGCGCGAGCGCGGCGCTGCGGCGCTCCTGGGGCACATCCTGCTTGTACTCCACGACGAACCGGTCGGTCTCCGGGAGCACACGCCCCTGCCCCGCCGGACCCCGTCCCAGGGATGCCACTCCTCCACCCACCGCCGGCTGCACCTGCGCGGCCTGCTCCCCCGACGACGTCGCTCCGCCCGGGGGTGCCGCCGCTGCGGGTCCCGCCGTGGCGATCACGGCCGCCGACAGTCCCGCAGCAATCCAACCGCGCACTCGTGCGTTGCCCATACCCGCTCCTCCTGCTCAGACCCGGGCCCGGTACGCCTCGTACCCAGGCGGGTGGGGGTGGACCTGGTGCTGCTTCCGAAGTGTATCCATCCGCGTAGATATGCGAGAGCAAACACGGAGTTCCCCGAATTGTGAAGGGGGCCCGAGTCTCCCGGGGCCGCGGACGGCGTCCAGCCCGTGAGCGGAGACGGTTCGGGACACACCGCTGCTCGCCCCTCCCTGAGGCCCGTGACTTTCTTGCCGCTGTGGCGACACACCGCTATGCTTGCGCGGCCCCCGCCGGTCTTCCGTGCGGGCGGATGCCGCCTCCTCTCACCGCTCGGAGCCCCCTCATGCCCTCTGCCGCACCGACCGACGAACGCCCGCAGTCCACCGCCGGGACCACCGCGACCATTGCCGTGCTGCTTGTGGCCGCGTTCGTGGTGATCCTCAACGAGACCGTCCTCAACGTGGCCCTGCCGCACATCATGGCGGACATGGCCGTGAGCGCGGCGACCGTCCAGTGGGTGACCACCTCCTTCATGCTCACCATGGCCGTGGTCATCCCCACCACGGGGTTCCTGCTGCAGCGCTTCGGCACCCGCACGGTCTTCGCCCTGGCCATGGGCAGCTTCTCCCTGGGCACACTGCTCGCCGCCCTGACCCCCAGCTTCGGTGTGCTGATCCTGGCCCGCGTGGTCCAGGCCTTCGGCTCTGCGATCATGCTGCCCCTGCTGATGACCACCATCCTGATGCTCGTGCCCAGGCAGCGGCGCGGTGTGGTGATGGGCAACGTGTCCATCGTGATCTCGGTGGCGCCCGCGCTCGGCCCCACACTGTCCGGCGTGATCCTGGCGCACTTCCCGTGGCGCACCATCTTCTGGTTCGTGCTGCCCATCTCCCTGCTGGCGCTGGTGATCGGGCTCGTGCGACTCAAGGACGTCAGCGAGCGCGGCACGCTCACTCTGGACCTGGTCTCCGTGGCGCTTTCCGTGGTGGGCTTCGGGTCCCTCGTGCAGGGGCTCTCCGCCGTGGGCGCGGCCGGCTCCAAGACCGGCGGGCACACCAGCTGGCTCTCCTCGACCGCCGGCGGAATCACCGTGCTGGTGCTCGGAGTGGTGCTCGTGGCGCTGTTCGTGTGGCGTCAGCTCGTCCTGCAGCGGCGCGACGAGCCCTTCCTGGACATGCGCACGTTCCGCCACCGGGACTTCACCGTGTCGGTCGCGGTGCTCGCGCTGGGCATGATGACGCTGTTCGGCGGCGTGATCGTGCTGCCGCTGTACCTGCAGACCGGGCGCGGTCTGGACACCCTCGAGACGGGTCTGATCCTGCTGCCCGGAGGGCTGGTCATGGGGCTGCTGGGCCCGGTGGTCGGACGCCTGTTCGACGCGTGGGGCCCCCGTCCGCTGTCCGTTCCCGGCGCCGCCCTGCTGGCGCTCGTGATGTTCGGCTTCTCCCGACTGCAGGCGGACACCCCCGTGTGGTGGATCGTGACCCTGCAGATCGCGATGTCCGTGGGCCTGGCGCTGATCTTCACCCCGGCCTTCACCGCCGGACTGAACCCACTGCCCCCGCACCTGTACTCGCACGGCTCGGCCACGCTCTCCACGCTGCAGCAGGTGGCCGGCGGCGCCGGTACGGCTCTGCTCGTGGGGGTGCTGCAGGCCGGCACTGTGGTCTCGCGGCGCGCGGACGGCAGCACCGTCACGGACTCCATCCCCGGTGTGCACGCCGCGTTCGTCACGGCCACCGTGATCGCCGTGGCCGTTATGGTGCTGACCTGCTTCATGCGCCGTGGCGAGCACACGGAGCTCTCCCGGACGGGTGACGACACCGCAGCCTGAGGCCCCGGGGTCGCGTGATCTCCCGGGGGCGCGGCCCGCTGAAGCCCCCGGACACCACGAAAGCCGCGGGTCCACTCTCGTGGACCCGCGGCTTTCGTGGTCCGCCCCGCGAACTCGCAGGGACGGACACCGGCGGAGACGGGGGGATTTGAACCCCCGGCCCGGGGTTAAACCGAGCCCTTCATTAGCAGTGAAGTCCATTCGGCCGCTCTGGCACGTCTCCTCGGCCGTCCGTGATGCACCACCCCCGAAGGATGTGGCTCACCACAAAACAACGGATGTCATAGTATCGGCCGGGTGCATGGGCGGTCAAAGCGGTAGGAGATCCAGCACCGTCCCATGGCTCCGTGGTAGTCATGGTGCGTGAGCGTCCCGCTCAGTCCCCGCCGCCCGAAAGGTCCTCCTCCCGTGCGATCACTCGTCGTCACCGCCTGGTTCCCCGACGCGCAGACCCCCAGCCGAACCCCGTTCGTCGTGGAGCACTGCTGGGCCCTGCAGGAGGCGGGGCACGACGTCGCCGTCGTCCACATCACTATCGGCCGCGCCTCGGCGCCCACGTCCCAGGATGTCTACCAGGGCATCCCCGTGACCAGGGTCGCGCTCAACATCGCGGATCCCCTGAGCTACCTGCGGGTGGAGCGCCTGATCGCCACCGGCCTGCGCGGGGCGGACGTCCTGCACACCATGGCCTTCTCCGCCGTCCTCTTCGCAGCGGTGCCCTGGCTGACCCGACAAATCCCGTGGGTGCACACCGAGCACTGGAACGGCGTGGTCAACCCGGCCAGCGTGGGGCCCCTGTGGGAACGCACCGCGTGGCTGCGCCATGCACTGCGGCTGCCGCACGCCGTCACCGGAGTGACCGGCGAGCTGTGCCGGGAGATGGCCCGTTTCTCGCGCCCCGGCGCCACCCACGTGGTGCCATGCGTCGTCGAGAACCCCCACCCGGCGCGGGAGTTCCCCGCAGCGCCCCCGATCCGGCTCGTGGGCGTGGGCGCGCTCATCGACCGCAAGCAGCCCGTCCGCGCGCTCGAGACCGTGGCCGAGCTCGTGGGCCGCGGCGTGGACGTGCACTACACCCTCGTGGGGAACGGCCCGCTCATGCAGACCCTGCGGGATACCGCCCGCAGCCTGGGCATCGAGGACCGGGTGGAGCTCACCGGTCCGATCCCCCCGGCGGAGGTAGCAGACCGGCTCTCCGCCGCCCACATCTTCTTCCTGCCGAGCGAGCAGGAGAACTTCTTCACCGCTGTCGCGGAAGCCATTGCCGCTGGCCGCCCCGCCGCCGTGCCGCTGAGCGGTGGCTTCGACGACTACTGCACGCCCGATAACTCCGTCCTCACGGACAGCTGGGACGTGCCGGTCCTCGCCGACGCCGTCGAGACCGCCTGGGAGCGGTTCCGCCACTCCTCCCCCGCGGAGATCGCGGGCACCGTGCGGTCCCGCTTCTCCCGTGCGGAGGTCGGAACCCTGTTCTCGAGGCTCTACCGCGCGGTCTCGGGCGGGGACCCTCGCACGGCGTCGAGTCGATAAACTCCAGGGCGTGACGAAAACCCCCGCCCCCGCCACGTCCTCCGGCCGCTGGCGGGGCATCCTCTTCCCCCCGCCCAACCACGAGAACCGGGACAACCCCCTCGGGTCCTCATTCGTCCTGACCGTGATTGCGGTCTTCGTGCAGGGGCTATCCCGCTTCGGGTACAGCCTGCTGGTGGGCAACGTCCTGGGCAGCGAGATCCTGGGACAGGTCAACCTGGCCATCTCCCTCGCGCTGTTCCTGGTGCTGTTGTGGCCCCAGGCCTCCGGCAACGCGGCCTCGAAGTTCATCGCCATGGCGCGCGGGCAGCAGCACCGCGAGGAGCAGCTGTCCGTGGCGGTCTACACCTCCCGCACCGCGGCCCTCGCCTCAGCGGTCCTGGCCGTCGCCGCCGTGGTGATCGCCACCTGGTTCCTGCACCTGCCGCTGAGCTACGCGCTCTCCGCGGGTCTGCTCGTGGTCGCCCTGTCCGCGTACAACTTCGTGCGCGGCGTGCGCACCGGCAACAACCAGTTCGTCACCACCGCCATCTGGGACTGCATCAGCTCCGGCATCACCCTCACCCTGCTGCTGGTAGTGCTGCTGGGCGGCCTCACGCCGCTGCTGCTCCTGCCCCTGAGCATCGGCTACCTCTGCTACGCCGTCCCTGGCTGGCCCCGACGCTCCGGTGGCCAGCTGCCCGCGTCCCTCAAGCGGCAGATCAACTCGTTCACCGCGTGGGCCGCGGTCAACATCATCACGGCGTCAGGGTTGCTGCAGCTGTCCATGATGCTCGGCAAGCACTACGACACCCCGCTGGCCGTCGGGCAGTACTCGGCCGCGGTGAGCATCGCGACCCCCGCGAGCATGCTCTCCTCGTCCATGCTCGTGGCCCTGGCACCCGCCGTCGCCCGCATGTACACCGCCGGGGACATGGCGGGAGTCCAGCGCCAGCTCGACTCGATCCTGCGCGTGATGGTGCTCGTGTTCCTGCCGGTGTTCGGGGTGGGGATCCTGTGGGCCAGACCTGTGATCCATCTGCTCTACAACGCCCGGGCCCACGAGTTCGAGGGCGCCGTACCCCTGCTGATGGTCCTGTTCTTCGCCGTGTCCGCCACCAGTTTCAACGCCTCCAACTCGCGCCTCAACGGCGGGGAGAGCTGGGGTGTCCGCGCGCTCGCCGGCTGCAACGCCCTGGGTCTGGTCCTCGGCATCGCCACCGTCCTGTGGTGGGGGCCGAGCCTCGGAATCATGTCAGCGGCGCTGGGCTACCTGGTCGGGTGCCTCGTGAGCTCCCTGGGGCCCCTGGTCATCGTGTGGATCCACGACCGCATGCACTGGGCGGGGCTGATGACGCGGGTGGCCCTGGGCTACCTGTTGATCCTGGCGGCCCTGTGGTTCATCCTCACCCTGCCGGGTCTGGGCACCACCGTGGTGGCGACCCTGAGTTTCCTCGTTGCCTGGTGCGCGATCTCGTGGCGCGACCTCGCCCCGCGGATGGCCATGGTGGCCCGCAGGCTGCGGCGCTCCTGAGCCACGGCCGTACCGGCCTCAGGGACGGCAACACTTTACGAGTCCTCGCCGGTACCTCGCGATCTGCACGGCGCTGGCCACGGCCACGCGCACAGGTGCCTGCCGTGCAAGCAGCCAGCGCGGGCCCTCGGTGAGCAGTGCCGCAGGAGTCCCGAACCGTCGTCGCGCCTCGAGGGCCGCGAGCAGCTCCCCCTCCTCCGCAGTGCCCTCGAGCAGGCTGAGCACGCGCCGGTCTGCACGCGAGAGCTGGTCCGCGACGTGCGGGGCGAAGCCCAGGAGCTCCGCGGCCACTGATTTCGTGGCCTGGGCCCTCCCCTCTCCCCACTGTCCTGAACGCACCGAGCGCTCCACGGCGGGAAAGAAGTTCACGCGGACGTACTTCAGGACGAACGAGGTGCGGAACGCAGCGGACACCCCGGCAAACCAGGGCTTGAGTGCGAGGTCCAGGGCCGCGGCCACCTCGTCCCGGATGGGAAGGGGCTGCCGGGAGACCCTCGCATCCGCATCCGTGTGGACCAGATAGCCCGGCGTCCCCGGGGCAAGGTCGACCCGGCGCGCCCCTGTGCAGAGCGCCACGACGAAGGACTGGTCCTCACCGGTACGGACGTCCTCGTCGAAGTACGCGCTCAGACGGCGGGCCATGGCCACGCGCACCAGACCGAACGCGGAACTCCGGTAGGCCAGCCGGTCCCTGACGGGATCGAGCCGGGCAGAGCGGAACGGACGGGTGATGGGGGTGATGTCCACGCGGTCGTTCTCGTGGTGCTGGAACGGCATCACGAGGTCGCTTCCCCGGTGCTCCGCGATCCCGATCCAGCGGGTCACGGCGCCCGGGTCAAGGGTGTCGTCGCTGTCCAGGAAGCTGACGTAGCGGGCGGTGGTGCGGCGCAGCGCCTCGTTGCGCGGGACTGCGGCGGTGGTTCCCCGGTCCTCGCACTCCAGCACCTGCACGGCCGCACGGTGCTCCGGGGGCAGCATCTCTCGGACCTGGTCCCCGGTGAGGTGGTGGGCCACCACGGTCACGCGGCACTGACCCGGCGCAGCCCCTCGGGCGGCCAGCCATGCTGAGGCCACGGCGCGTGCGAGCGGTCGCGAGGTGGAGTGGACGGGGATCACGATGTCCACGAGCGGATGAGCCGGGTGTTCGAGCATGCCACCAGGATAATTGAGCCCCGTCCGGGGAACCGCCAGCCGATCCTCGTGGACCCCTTCGGGAGGGCGCCTCGGCACATCTGACCCCTGGCACACGGGCACACGGGCACACGGGCACACGGGCACACGGGCACACGGGCAGGTCTACCCCGTGGGGCGTCTGCCCCAGGACGCCCGGGCACGTCGTTCGCCTGCCGCGTCGGCGCCTGAACATCCAAGCCTCTGTGCGCCTCGGTTCCGCGCGGGGCGTCCCGTGCCGAGGGAGCCTGGCTCGACTCAGCCCTGGGACGCGAGCACGAACGGCAGGACCGCCTCCGCCCCCGCTCTCCGCAGCTCCCGGGCCGCGACGGTGAGGCTCCACCGGCTGTCGACGAGGTCGTCCACCAGCAGGATGCTCGCCTGTGGGGCGGACCCGAGCTGCTCGGCAAGCTGCGGCGGGACCACGAAACGGTCCCACACCTCTGCCAGCCGGTAGGCGCTGTTGCCGCCGTGGCTGCCCCGGGGGATGTCCGGATTCAGATTTAGCGCACCCCAGTACGGCAGGTGCCCGGCGGAGGCGATCCCGCGGGCGAGAGAGTCCACGAGCCGCGGCCGGGACACGGACGGCATGGCCACCACAGCGGTGGGCCGCCGCTGCCAGTCCCACTGGGCGAGCACGGAGATGCTCGCCCGCCCGAGGTCCGCCGTGACCTCGGAGTCCACGGGTGCACCGTCCTCCCCCGCCCGGAAGACCTCCCGCAGCCGCTGGCCCCAGCCGAGATCCGTGAGCCGTGCCAGCGCCCTGCCACGCTCGGCCCGCTCCGTCTCCGGGATCTTCCCCTTCAGCGGCAGCCCAAGCCTGTCCATGCCCGTGGGCCACTGGGCACGCGGCTCGACCGGCAGGCCTGCCCGGTGCAGAGCGGCGTCCGCGGCGTCCGAGGCCTGGGCGTCGACACCCGTGGCGTACCAGGGCCCCGCGCACACATCGCACCGCCCGCAGGGCTGCGCCGTGGGATCGTCCAGCTGCCGGGTGAGGAACCGCATGCGGCACTCGGTGGTGGCCTGGTAGTCCAGCATGGCCTGCTGCTCGGCTTCCCGAGCCCGCCGCACGCGCTCGTAGCGCGGGGCGTCGTAGCTCCACGGCCTGCCCGTACTCTGCCAGCCGCCGGCCACGCGCTCCACGGCGCCGTCCACCGCGAGCACCTTCAGCAGCAGCTCCAGGGGCGAGCGCTTGATGTTGACCCGGGGCTCCAGCGCGGCCACCGACAGCGGCCCGCCGTGCTCCGCGAGCGCCGTGAGCACCGCCATGGCCTTCTCCTGCGTGGGCATGGAGGCTGTGGCGAAGTACTCCCAGATCTCCCGGTCCTCGGCTCCGGGCAGCAGCAGGACGTCCGCACTGTCCGTGGCACGCCCGGCTCGTCCCACCTGCTGGTAGTAGGCGACCGGTGAGGACGGCGCACCCAGGTGCACCACAAAGCCGAGATCCGGCTTGTCGAAGCCCATGCCCAGCGCGGACGTGGCCACGAGGGCCTTGACCTGATTCTCCTTGAGTGCGGCCTCGAGCTCCTCGCGCTCCGCGGCGTCCGTGCGGCCGGTGTAGGAGGCGACGGCGTGCCCGGCGTCCGACAGCGCCCGCGCGGTGTCCTCCGCCGCACCGATGGTCAGGGCGTAGATGATCCCGCTGCCCGGCAGCTCCTCGAGGTGCTGGAGCAGCCACGCGAGCCGGATGGCGGCGGAGGGCAGCTTCAGCACGCCGAGCCGCAGGGACGCCCGGGAGAGGGGACCGCGCAGCATGAAGACCTCCTGCTGGTATCCGGAGCCCACGCCGAGCTGCTCGCGGACGTCCTCGATCACGCGCTCGTTCGCGGTGGCCGTGGTGGCCAGCACTGCCACGGACTCCGGCAGGTCCGCGAGCATGTCCTTGATCCGGCGGTAGTCCGGGCGGAAGTCGTGTCCCCAGTCCGAGATGCAGTGTGCCTCGTCCACCACGAGCAGGCCGAGCCGGGAGACGAGCTGCGGGAGCTGCTCGTCTCGGAAGCGCGGGTTGTTGAGACGTTCCGGGGAGACGAGCAGGACATCCAGCTCCCCGCGGTCCAGTGCCGCGCTGATCTCGGACCACTCCGTGGGGTTGGCGGAGGAGATGGCCGCGGCGCGCACACCCGCGCGCTGCGCGGCGGAGACCTGGTCCCGCATCAGCGCCAGCAGCGGAGAGATGATGAGGGTTGGCCCGAAGCCCTGGGCGCGCATCAGCAGCGCCGAAAGGAAGTAGACGGCGGACTTCCCCCACCCTGTGCGCTGGACCACGAGCGCCCGGCGGTGGTCCTGGACGAGCGCCGAGATGGCCTCGAACTGCCCCGGGTGGAAGTCCGCCGCGGGGCTGCCCGTGAGGTCCCGCAGGTGGCGCTGCGCGCGCTCGCGCAGCGAAGTGGTGCCGTGTTCCGCCGTCTCGGTCATGGGCGAAGTCTCGCAGGTGCCTCGGACACGAATAAGCGGCCTGCGGTGCCGGCGCGGGGCTGCCCGTTAACGTGATACGTCCGCTGCACCCGGACCCTTCCCCCGAAGCGGTCCTCTCGGTGCAGCGGACGCACACGCCGGTAACCGGCGCGGATCAGATCCGCTCGGAGCACACGCCCCCCGGCGTGGACCCCGTTGCAACGCTCCACAAGACGTCCCGGTCCTGTCACGCCCCCAGCGTGTCAGGGGACCGGATCACGACGATCTGCGCGGCCCGTATTCCCCCCGGTCATGACCGCGCGTCGCTCGTTCTCCCGTGGTGCGATGACTTCATGCTGACACGTCACTCCCGGGATTTCCACCGCTGCGGAAGCACCTGCAGACCCATCACAATTCTGTGGACAAGCCACTTACAAAGCATATTCACGCATGTCAGAAGCCGTTTATAGGCGGTCGAACCCCGCCACCGCGGCGGCCCGACCCGGCGCACGTACCGCAAAATGGGGACAGACCGAACGACCGGTGGGCCCGCTGCAGGACGCCGGAGGCCACACATGAAGAAGCCCCGCGCCGGTCGGAACCGGGACGGGGCTGGAGGGTGCGCCCTGTGGGGCTCGAACCCACGACCCATGGATTAAAAGTCCACTGCTCTACCAACTGAGCTAAAGGCGCGTGCCCGATCTCGCGGTGCGGCGATCGGGCACCGCCACTCTACCGCAGGCACGCCGCGGATTCGCTCCGCCCGTCCGCGCGGCGTCGTCGCTCCTCGTGCCTCCGGCTGCGACGGGCCTTAAAGTGGGGGTGCGCGGCAGTGGGAAGTGCCAGGCAGTGCGGATCCCGGCGGCGGGGAACCCGCGGTGGGACCCGCACGGTGTGGGATCCTTGGGGCAACATCCGAACCCGCCGTGCAGGCCCCGCCACCGGGGTCCTGCCAGCCCCGGCCCGCCGCGCCACCGCCGTACCCGGGCCGACCCCCAATCCCCAGGAGTGATCCGTGAGCACCGTTCCCATGACCAAGCTGGGCCCCTCGCCCGTCACGGAGTACCTGCGCCGCGTCGTGGCGGACCTGCGCGAGGTGGAGGGCGGCGCCGTCAACACCTCGATCCCGGAGCTTGCGAACGCGGACCCCTCGACCGTGGGCATCGCCGTGGCCACCGTGGACGGCGCGCTGTACCAGGCCGGTGACACCAAGCAGGAGTTCAGCATCCAGTCCATCTCCAAGGCCTTCACGTATGCGCAGGCGCTGACGGACCGCGGTGTGGAGGGTGTCTTCGAGAAGATCGACGTGGAGCCCAGCGGGGACGCCTTCAACGAGATATCCCTGCAGCCGGACACCGGACGTCCCTCCAACCCCATGATCAACGCCGGGGCCATCGCGTCCACCTCGCTGGTGCGCAACACGTCCCACGGCTCGCGCATGGAGCGCATCCTGCGGCTGTACTCGCGCTGCGCCGGCCGGCAGCTGCGGATCAACAAGACCGTGCAGGCACAGGAGCGCCGGGCCGGGGACCGCAACCGCGCCCTGGGCTGGCTGCTGACCTCCCGCGGGATCATCGAGGGCGATCCCACACGCGCCCTGGAAGACTACTTCAGCCAGTGCGCGGTGATGCTCAACTGCGTGGACCTGGCCCGGATGGGTGCCACGCTCGCCGCGGGCGGCAGGAACCCGGTGACCGGGGAGCGTGTGCTGGAGCCCCCGGTGGTCTCGGACGTCCTGTCCGTGATGAGCACGTGCGGCATGTACGACGACGCCGGGCGCTGGGCGCTGCGCGTGGGTTTGCCCGCGAAGTCGGGTGTGAGCGGCGGCGTCGTCGCTGTGCTGCCCGGCCAGCTCGCGGTGGCGGTGTTCTCCCCGCCGCTGGACCGGCACGGAAACTCGGTGCGCGGCGTGGCGGCGTGCGAGCGGCTCACCAAGGACCTGGACCTGCACTTCGCGCGCACCGAGCGCAACGGACACTCCACCGTGCGCGCCGAGTACACCCTCGCGGAGGCGCCGTCCCTCGTGCGTCGCAACGAGGCCGCCACGGAGGTCCTCGAGGAGCACGGTGAGGACGCACGGATCATCGAGCTGCAGGGGGACCTGCGCTTCGCGGGTGCGGAGACCGCCGTCCGCACGGTGCGGGAGGCCGCACGGCAGTCCCGCTACGTGCTCGTGGACATCCGCCAGGTGGACGACATGGCTCGGTTCGTGATCCCCATGCTCGGTCGCGCGGCGGAGCAGGTGGAGAACACGGGCCACCACGTGGTGCTGATCGCGGAGAAGGGCAACGAGCACGCCGGGCATCTGGAGCACCCCATGCCGGTGTTCACCACGCGCGCCGAGGCCCTCACCTGGGCTGAGGACCGGATCCTCGAGGAGTTCGGCGGAGGCGAGTGCACTCCGGACAAGGTGGCCTCCACCCGCTCCGAGCTGCTGAGCACCATGGACGAGGAGGACGTCCGCCGCATCCGCGCGCACACCGAGCCCGTGTCGTGGGACGCCGGCGCCACCGTGCTACGCGCCGGCCAGAAGTTCAACGGCGTGTTCATGGTGACCTCGGGGCGTGTGGAGGTCTCCCGCCGCTCCCCGCAGGGCGACCGGGTGGAGCTGGAGATCATCGGCCCGGGAATGAGCTTCGGCGAGATCGCCATGGGCACCGGGCTGCGCCACCTGGTGAGCTTCACGGCCCTGTCGGACGTCACCGCCCAGCGGCTGTCCCCGGAGGCCATCGCGCAGATCGAGGAGGAGGACCCGCGCCTGGCGCTGCGCTGGTGGCGAGCCGTAGGCCAGCAGGCGATGCTGCGCATCGAGGAGCGCTGGCGCCAGCGCGCCGGGGAGACCCACACGGCCGGCTGAGCTCGTGACCGCGGTCATGAACCGGCCGGGGACCCCGGGCGTACACTCGGGCGCATGCCCGAACGCCGTACTCACCACTCACCCGTGAAGTTCTCACCGCAGATGTTCGAGGCCCAGGAGGGCGGGACCGATCCCGCTCGGGTCTCCGAGGCCGCGCACCTCGCCGCCCAGGCCCTCGTCTCCCGCGGCAGGGACTCCCAGGACCCTGCGGTCCGGGAACGCCTGGTGCGCCTCACGGACGAGCAGGGCCTCGAGGGGATCGCCGAGATGTGGTCCGAGGCCCCCGCGGTGTCCCTGCCGGGCACGCTCTGGCGCCTCTACGCGCTGCGTGCCTCCGCACGCAAGGACCCGGACCGCATGAGCCGCTGGTTCGCCGCCGGGCGGTACACCGCGCAGGTGCCGAACGTCGTGGCCGGGGTCGCGGACCCGCCGGGTGCGCAGGAGATCTGCGACGTCGCGGACACCATCCTCTCTGGCGCGTTCGAGGGCGAGTTCGACGTCGCCCTGGAGCGTTTCGCGGCGTTCGCCCGGGTGGTCGCCGCGGGCCAGGAGCACACACTGGACGTGCCCGGTCTCAGCGTGCGCGATCCGTGGGAGCGGATCCCCCGGCTGCTGCGCACGGCCGAGGACCTGGAGGCCGCCGCGCAGGCCTGGCGGGCCGGCTCGCTCGAGTAGGCACCGCGGCGTCGTCGCCCACCGCGCCCGCGCCGTCGGCCTCGCCGGGGACGCCGTCGTCGACGCCGTGCTGTCGTCGCCCACCACGCCCACGTTGCCGGGCCGCAACGCCGGGCCGCGCCTGGTGCCGCCCACGGGGTGCCGCGGTGCGGCGGATCGGGCCTCGCCCCACCGGGGTTGAGGCGGCCCCGGGGGCTCGCGCTACGATGGGTGTAGGTGTCGGGCCGTGGCAGCCCCGGGCTCCATCATTTAGCCGCTTCGAGCGGCCTTCCGCCGAGAGGCGCTCCCGGTCCGGCACCGCCTACTTCTCCCCCTCTCTTCGCGCGGGTTTGCGCGCCTCCACCCGTGCCCCGTCACGGTACTCCCCACCTGTAACCTTCGTTCGGTACAGTTGCGCCGACACGAAGCCGAGAACGAGGCTGACGGAGCCCAGGACGCGGGAGGACGGACGGATGGCCTTTCGGATCTTCCCGGAGGACGAGCGCGTCACGGACCTGCTGGTCCAGATGGCCCAGTGCGTCCTGACGGCGGTGGAGCAGCTCTCGGAGCACCTCGGGCAGATCGACAAGGTCTGGGAGCTGCCCATCCCGGACCTCCTGGACACCGAGGACCGCTGCACCAACCTCTACTTCTCCCTGATGACCACCACGCGCTCCTCCTACGTGGTGCCCATCCCCCGCCAGGACGTCTACGTGCTGGGCCACTGGCTGCTGCGCGCCGTGCAGTGCCTCGTGGCGTGCGCCGAGCTCCACCGCCAGTACAAGGTGGAACGGCCCAGCTCCCACGCCACCGAGCAGCTCGCCGTAATCCAGCACATGGCCCACATGACGCTCAAGGCCATGGGCCGCCTGACCAGCCTGGAGGAGCTCGACGACTACTGGTTCGAGATGATCCGGCTGACCCGCCAGGCCGAGCGCACCCAGCGCAGCTACCGGGCCAGCCTGCTGGACGAGTTCAAGGCCGGTCAGGCCATCCGCCGAATGGACACCGCCCAGCAGCTCTTCGACGCCGCGCAGGCCCTCGGCCAGGTCTCCTCCGAGGTGGGCCGGATCCTCGTGACGGAGTCCTGAGCCCGTGACCGAGCTGCTGGCCCTGCTGGGGATCCTCCTCACGCTCGTCTTCACGGTGGTCAACGGCTTCCACGACGCCTCCAACGCCGTGGCGCTGCCCGTGCGCTTCAACGCCCTCACCCCGCGCGTGGCGCTGTGGCTGGGAGCGGTGTTCAACCTCGTGGGCGCGCTGCTCGTGGGGCTGGTGCTGAACCGGATGATCACCTTCGAGATCCCCGTGCCGTTGGACGTGGTGGGGGTCGTGGCGCTGCTGTGCTCGCTCGTGACCGCGATCGGCTGGGACCTCGCCACCTGGTGGTGGCGGATGCCGTCCTCCTCCACCGCGGCGATCGGCGGCGCGGTGGTGGGTGCCCTGCTGGGGGCGCGCGCCGTGGGGCTGCTCCACGGCCCCCTGCCGGTGGGCCCCTACCTCTCGTGGAACGTGCTGGTGCCCCTGGTCGTCTCCCCGGTGGTCGCGTTCACTGCCGCCTACCTGCTGGTGCCGCCCCTGGTGCACCTGGTCCGCCACGAGACGCCGGGGCGCGTGAACTTCCGCTCGGGCGTGGTGCAGGCCACGGGTGCCGCGGCCATCCACTTCGGCCACGGGATCCAGCACGCCCGCCGCACCCTGTGGATCCTCATGGTCCTGATGCTCGTGCTCGGCTCCGGCTTCTCCCGCGGCAGCATCCCCGTGTGGCTGGTCCTGCTGGTGGGCCTCTGCCTGGGCTTCGGGACGCTGCTGGGCGGGTGGCGGATCGCCTACACGCTCTCCTCGCGCGTGGTCACCCTGGACCCCCTGCGCGGTGCGATCGCCCAGACGGTCTCCGGCGCCCTGCTCTTCGTGGGCGGCTTCCTCTCCCCCATCCCGCTGTCCACCTCGCAGACGAGCACGGGCGCGATCCTCGGCGCCGGCTCCACCCAGAAGTTCCGCACCGTCTACCACAAGACCGTGGTGCGCCTGCTCCTCACGTGGATCGTCACCGCCCCGCTGTGCGGGCTGGTCTCGGGGATGCTCTTCCTCGCGCTGTCTCCCCTTCTCCCCGCCCTGCTCTGAGCCGACGACGACGCTGCACGGCCACGTCCGGACGCCACTGCCCTGTCCCCGTGCCCGAAGCCTGAGCCCGAGCCACGGGTGACCCGGCCCCGCACCCATAGCGGCACGGCCCCATCCCGGGGGCCATGCGACGTCGTCGTGCCCTGCCGCGCCATCCAGAGGATCAGCCGAAGCGCCCCGAGACGTAGTCCTCGGTCTCCTGCTTCTGCGGCGTGTTGAAGATCTCGGACGTGGGCGCGTACTCGATCAGGCGCCCGGGCTTGCCGGTGCCCTCGATGTTGAAGAACGCGGTCTTGTCCGAGACACGCGAGGCCTGCTGCATGTTGTGGGTCACGATCACCACGGTGTAGTCGGTCTTGATGTCGTTGATGAGGTCCTCGATGGCCAGCGTGGAGATGGGGTCCAGCGCGGAGCACGGCTCGTCCATGAGGATCACCTCGGGCTTCACCGCGATCGCGCGGGCGATGCACAGGCGCTGCTGCTGCCCGCCGGAGAGCCCCGATCCCGGCTTGCCCAGCCGGTCCTTGACCTCGTTCCACAGGTTGGCGCCGCGCAGGGAGCTCTCCACGAGGTCGTCGGCGTCGCTGCTCGAGATCCGCTTGTTGTTCAGCTTCACGCCCGCCAGGACGTTGTCCCGGATGGACATGGTGGGGAACGGGTTGGGGCGCTGGAAGACCATCCCCACCATGGAGCGCACGGTGACCGGGTCCACGCCCTTGCCGTAGAGGTCGTCCCCGTCCAGGAGCACCTTGCCCTCCGCGCGCGCCCCGGGGATGACCTCGTGCATGCGGTTGAGGGTGCGCAGGAACGTGGACTTGCCGCAGCCGGAGGGGCCGATGAAGGCGGTCACGGAGCGCGGCTCGATGTTCATGCTGACGTCCTGCACGGCCAGGAAGTCGCCGTAGTGGACGTTGAGGTGTTCGACGTCGATGCGTTTCGACATGGGTGTCAGTCCTTCGCTCAGGTGGTTAGGGCCGCGCTCAGCGCCCGGCGGTCTTGGGGGCGAACGCCCGGGCGATCAGGCGCGCCACGAGGTTCAGCAGCATCACGATGATGATGAGGATCAGGGCCGCGGCCCACGCCCGCTGCAGCGAGGGGTCGGGGTTCGTGGGCGACGTCGGGTTCATGATCTGGTAGTAGATGAACGTGGGCAGCGTGGTCATCCAGCCGGAGAACGAGTTCCAGTTGATGGCCGTGGCGAAGCCCGCCGTCACCAGCAGGGGCGCGGTCTCACCGATCACGCGCGCGATCGCCAGCGTCACGCCGGACGCGATGCCCGAGATCGCGGTGGGGATGACCACCTTGAGGATGGTGCGCCACTTGCGCACGCCCAGCGCGTAGGAGGCCTCGCGCAGCTCGTTGGGCACGATCCGCAGCATCTCCTCCGTGTTCTTGACCACCGTGGGGATCATCAGCACGGTCAGTGCCACGGCGGCCACGAAGCCCGTGCGGGTGGAGGGCCCGAAGATCATCCCGAACAGGGCCGCGGCGAAGAGACCGGCCACGATGGACGGGATGCCGGTCATCACGTCCACGAAGAACGTGATCGCCTTGCCGAGCCAGCCGCCCTGGGAGTACTCGACCAGGTAGATGGCGGTGAGCAGGCCCACCGGCACCGACATGACCGTGGCCCAGAAGGTGATGGACACCGTGCCCACGATCGCGTGGTACGCACCGCCCACCACCTCGCCGGAGGATCCCGCGGTGTTGTCCTGCAGGCCGGTGACCCCGTTCATGGAGGTCCACAGCATGTTGCCGGTCAGCCCGGGGACGCCGTTGACGAGCACCGTCCAGATCACGGAGACCAGCGGGATGACCGCCAGGACGAAGGCCGTGTAGACCAGGAAGGTCATCAGCGAGTCCTTCCCGGCGCGGGAGCCCTCGATGAGCCCCACGGCGAGCGGTCCCACCACCAGGAAGATCACCGCGGCGAACAGCGCCCACAGGGCGATGCCGAAGCCCACCAGCGCGGCGAGCGCGGCACCCGCCACCACGGCGACGACGCCCACCACGGGCACGAGCCAGCGGGGCCGCTGCCCGCGCGTGAGCTTGGAGCGGCGCACCGGCGAGACGCCGGGGCCGGGCTGGGAGGTCTGCGTGGACGTGGACATCAGTTGGCCCCCGAGAATTCCTTGTAGCGGGCGATGATGGCGCGGGCAATCATGTTGACCACCAGGGTGATGAGGAACAGCACCAGCCCGGCGGCGATCAGCTCGGACAGCCGCAGGCCGTAGGCCTCCGGGAAGTTCAGGGCGATCTCCGCCGCGATGGTCTGGTTGCCGGACTTGACGAGGGACGCGATCATCGGTCCGGACGAGAGCACCAGGGCCACCGCCATGGTCTCGCCGAGGGCGCGGCCGAGCGCGAGCATGATCGAGGAGACGATCCCCGGGCGCGCGAAGGGCAGCACGGACATGCGGATCATCTCCCAGCGCGTTGCGCCCAGGGCGAGCGCGGCCTCCTCGTGCAGCTTGGGGGTCTGGGAGAAGATCTCGCGGGACATGGACGTGATGATGGGCAGGATCATGATGGCGAGCACGATGCCCGCGGTGAGCATGGTCTTGCCGGTCTGGGACGCGGGGCCCGTGAAGAAGGGGATGAACCCGGCGTGCTCGCTGAGCCAGGTGTACAGCGGCACGAGCGCGGGGGCGAGCACGGTGGCGCCCCACGCGCCGTAGATCACGGAGGGGATCGCCGCGAGCAGGTCGATCACATAGCCGACCGGGGTGGAGATCCGCGCCGGTGCGTAGTGCGAGATGTAGAGGGCCACGAGGATGCCCACGGGCGTGGCGATCAGCAGGGCGATCACCGAGGCGATCAGCGTTCCGACCACGAGCGGGCCGATGTAGCTGAAGAACCCGGCGCCCCCGGTGATCTCGGCCGCGGGGGCGGTGAACGTGGGCAGCGCCTGCAGCAGCAGGAACAGCGCCACGGCCGCCAGGACCGCGAAGATCAGGATCCCCGCGGCCAGGCTGAGCCCGGAGAAGACGGCGTCACCGGCACGCCCGCCCGCGGACGAGCTGGTCCCGGGTCTGCGTGCGCTAAGGGTGGTGGACATGGAACAGTCCCTTCGATCAAGGTCTGGTGCGTGCTGGGCGAAGGCCACCGCCCAGCCTAGGGGCTCGTGGGCCCCGGGGGGCGTGGCTGCGGCGTCGGCTCCCCATGAGGTGCCGACGCCGCGTCCGTGCGCTGCGGGCGGGTCAGCCCTTCGCGGAGATGGACTCCACGGCGGCCTTGGCCTCGTCCCGCAGGGACTGGGACAGCGGGGCGGAGCCGGCGGAGTCCGCGGCGGCCTTCTGGCCGTCCTCGGAGACCACGTACTTCTCGAAGGACTTCACGAGGTCCGCCGTCTCCTGGGAGTCGTAGGTGGAGCACACCACGTGGTAGGAGATCAGCACCAGCGGGTAGGCCCCGGCCTCCGTGGTGGCGCGGTCGATGTCGATGGCCATGTCGTGCTCGCCGCGGCCCTCGACCTGCTTGGAGACCTCCACCGCCTTGGCGGCGGCGTCCGCGGAGTGGGCCACGTACTTCTCACCCACCTTGATGGCCGCGGTGCCGAGGTCCCCCACGGCGGAGGAGTCCGCGTACGTCACGGCGCCCTCGGTGCTGGAGGTCGTGGAAACCACGCCGGAGGTGCCCTTGTTGTTCTCGGCCGCGTACTTGGTGGGCCACGCCTGGGCTGGCTTGTCCGTCCAGTCCTGGGGCGCGGCCTTGGAGAGGTAGTCCGTGAAGTTCTCGGTGGTGCCCGAGTCGTCGCTGCGGTGCACCACGGTCACGGCGGTGTCCGGCAGGTCGGCGTCCGGGTTCTGCTTCTTGATCTCGTCCGCGTTCCACTTCTTGATCTCGCCCTTGAAGATCTTGGCGATCGTGGGCGCGTCCAGGTTCAGCGACTTCACACCCGGCAGGTTGAAGGCCACCGAGATCGGGGATACGTAGACCGGCAGGTCCATGGCCCCGGCGTCCCCGCACTGCTGCTTCGCCTGGGAGACCTCGTCCTCGGAGAGGTACGCGTCCGAACCGGCGAAGTTCGCCCCGCCCGCCAGGAACGCCTTGCGCCCCGCGCCGGAGCCGTCCGGCGAGTACTGCACCGTGGCACCGCTGTTCGCGGACTGGAAGCCGTTCTGCCACGCGGTCATGGCGGCCTGCTGCGAGGAGGCGCCGATGCCGGTCAGGGTCCCGGAGACCCCGCTCTGCTCCCCCGAGCCGCCCCCGGCACTTCCGGTGGGGTTGTCGGAGCCGCAAGCGGTCAGGGCGAGGGCACCAATGGCCAGGACTGCGGCCGAGCGGCCGACGTGCGAAAGCTTCACAGTTTTTCCCTTCGAAAGCATGTACCGGTGGAGCGGGTGAACGGGGCCGAACGGGTCTCGGCGTGCACCACCGCAGCGCTCTCAGTGCGCCCAGCGCTCACCGTAGGCATCGAACGTGGACAGCGTCGGCCACGAAGGTGAACGGGCGATTAACAACTGGCACAGGGGCTGTCGGAGGGAGAGCCTAGGATGGCCTCATGGCCTCCTCGGAAGCAGCTACCCACCGCTCCCGACTCCGCCGTGTCCCCGAGATCGCGGGCCGTCGCGGCCGCACCGGGTGGGTGCGGATGACCGCAGGCTACTTTCAGGCGGTCCAGATGACGGTGGCCGCCGTGGGGGCGTACGTGATCGCCGAGCGGCTGCTGGGCCACCACGGCCCCATCTTCGCCGCCACCGCTGCCCTCGTCTCCCTCGGCTACGCCAAGGGAGGGCTGCGCTACCGCCGCGTGCTCGAGGTCTCCATCGGCTGCACGCTCGGGATCGTCGTGGGCGACCTCCTGATCCACCTGCTGGGTCCCGGGGAGTGGCAGGCCGCCGTCGTCCTGCTCGTGTCCCTGCTGCTCGCCCGGTTCCTGGACAACGGCGCCATCTTCACCACCCAGATGGGTCTGCAGTCTGTGCTCGTGGTGCTGCTGCCACCCTCCCAGGACGGCGTGTTCGCCCGCTCGCTCGACGCGGTCGTGGGCTGCTTGTGCGCGCTCGTGCTCGCGTACATCGTGCCGCAGGACCCGCGCCGCGAACCCCGCCAGGACCTCAGCAAGCTCATTGACGAGTTCACGCGCATTCTCACCGACTGCTCGCACGCCGTCGCGGACACCGACTCCCGGCTCGCGTGGCACGCTCTGGTCCGGGGACGCCAGACCCAGCCGCTGGTGGACTCGGTGCGCACGGGGCTCATGGGCTCGCGCGAGATCACGTACGCGTCCCCCCTCTACCGGCGCCACCGCCACGAGATCGACGAGCTGAGTGAGAGCATCCGCTACCTCGACCTCGCGGTGCGCAACTCCCGGGTCTTCGCACGCCGCCTCGCGTCCGTGCTCAACAGGGTCACGCTCGCCGACGACGCCGTGACTTCCCTCTCCGGGGCCCTCGCCGACCTCTCGGACGCCGTCCTGAGCCTGGGCCACGCCCTGGCCGAGAGCCACGAGCAGACGAGGGAGAGCTACCTGCGCCAGACGCGCAACGAGCTGTTCTCCGTGGCCCAGCGTCTGGAACCTGGTGCCATGGGCATCCGCACTATGGAGGGCGAGGCGCTCGTGCTGCTGCTGCGTCCCATGGTGGTGGACCTGCTCGAGGCCGCAGGGGTCTCCCACGAGACCGCCGCCAAGAGCCTCCCGGCGCTCGGCGGGCAGTGAGGCGGCGGGGCCGGCCCGGTCGCCTATGCGCGTCGGAGCCGCCCCCTATGGTGAGGCCATGAGCACGAAGACCCGTAAGCCCTCCGTGACCTACCGCTGCACGGAGTGTGGGTGGACCACCGCCAAGTGGGTGGGGCGCTGCGGTGAGTGCCAGGCCTGGGGAACCGTCCAGGAGATGGGCGGCAGCCAGGAGCACGGTCGCACCCGAGCGGCGTCCTCCGTGGCCACTCCGGCACGGCCCATCTCCCAGGTGGACTCCTCCGTCGCGCGGTTCACCCCCACCCAGGTTCCCGAGCTGGACAGGGTGCTCGGGGGCGGGCTCGTCCCGGGCGCCGTGATCCTGCTCGCCGGTGAACCCGGCGTGGGCAAGTCCACCCTGCTGCTGGACGCCGCCGCGAAGGTTGCCGCGGGCGCCGCGGGTGAGGCGATGCGCACCGCGGGGCCGAACGCCAGTACCGGCGAGGGCGCGGAACGCGCGTCCGGTTCGCGGGCAACGTCGTCCGGGGCCTCCCCTCGCACCGTGCTCTACGTGACCGGGGAGGAGTCCGCCGCGCAGGTGAAGCTGAGAGCCGAGCGGATCAACGCACTCTCAGACACGCTGTACCTGGCGGCGGAGTCGGACCTCTCGGCGGCACTGGCGCAAGTCGAGGCGCTGTCCCCGGACCTGCTGGTCGTGGACTCCGTGCAGACGTTGGCGAGCTCGGAGATCGAGGGCTCCGCCGGCGGTGTGAGCCAGGTGCGGGAGGTGGCCGCGAGCCTCATCCACGCCGCGAAGACCAGGAACATGACCACCCTGCTCGTGGGCCACGTGACCAAGGAGGGCTCGATCGCCGGGCCCCGGCTGCTCGAGCACCTCGTGGACGTGGTGTGCCAGTTCGAGGGTGACAAGCACTCGCGCATCCGGCTGCTGCGGGCCGTCAAGAACCGCTTCGGGCCCACGGACGAGGTGGGGTGCTTCGACCTCGAGGAGAACGGCATCCGCTCCGTCTCGGACCCCTCGGGACTGTTCGTCTCCCGCACCCCCGTGCCGGTGGCGGGCACGTGCCTGAGCGTCACGGTGGAGGGCCGCCGACCCCTGCTCGCCGAGGTCCAGGCGCTGCTGGACAAGTCGAGCACCGCGCAGCCGCGGCGGGCCACCGCCGGGCTGGACGGCTCCCGCGTAGCCATGCTGCTGGCCGTGCTGCAGCGCAGGGCCGGCGTGGCCCTCGCCTCCATGGACTGCTACGTCTCCACGGTGGGCGGGGTGCGGCTCACGGAGCCCGCCACGGACCTGGCCGTGTGCATGGCCCTGGCCTCCGCCGCGCAGGACCGCCCGCTGCCGCAGCGGCTCGTGTGCTTCGGGGAGATCGGGCTGGCCGGGGAGGTGCGGCCGGTGCCGGAGATCAACCGTCGGATCCAGGAGGTCGCCCGCCTGGGATTCACCCACGCGGTCGTCCCCGCCTCGCCCAGCGGCCCGGGGAAGATCCCGCCGGGGTTCTCGGTGCGGGAGGTCACCACGGTGAACCAGGCCATGGAGCTGCTCTTCCCGCCGCGGGCCGGCTGAGCCCGTGGGCCGCGGCGGGCGAGGACGGGCCGCGGGCTGGCCGCAGAGCCTGCACCACGCTGTGCGCGGCCCGTACAGAGACCCGTACATAGAATGGTGTCGTGGTGAAGACACGTGAAACCGCTCTGCGGAAGACCCTCGCGCGGGTCGCCCCCGGGACCGAGCTGCGGACCGGGCTGGAGCGCATCCTGCGGGGTCGCACGGGTGCGCTGATCGTCCTCGGCTTCGAGCGCTCCATGGAGTCGCTGTGCTCCGGGGGCTTCGACATCGACACGGACTTCACCCCCACCAAGCTGCGCGAGCTCGCCAAGATGGACGGTGCGATCGTGTGCGACAGGGACGCCTCCCGCCTCCTGAAGGCCGGGGTCCAGCTCATGCCGGATGCACGAATCACCACTCAGGAGTCCGGCACGCGGCACCGCTCCGCGGAGCGCACCGCCAAGCAGACCGGCCTGCCCGTGATCTCGGTGAGCCAGTCGATGAGCGTGATCACCATCTACGTGGACGACTACCGGTACGTCATCGAGGGCTCGCAGGCCATCATGGCCCGGGCGAACCAGGCGCTGCAGACCCTCGAGCACTACAGCCACCGTCTGGAGCAGGTGCTCGGGGCCCTCTCGGCCCTCGAGATCGAGGCGGCGGTGACCGCACGGGACGTCGCCCTCACCCTGCAGCGCATGGAGATGGTCCGGCGCATTTCGGAGGAGATCGGGTGGTACGTGCTGGAGCTCGGCGAGGACGGGCGGCTGATCTCCCTGCAGCTCGAGGAGCTCACCGCCGGCACCGGTCCCGGTCCGGACGTCGTCCTGCGGGACTACCTCCCGGACCCCACCCCCGCCGAGGAGCTGGACGCGGCCCTGGAGCGACTGGCGGAGCTGTCCTCCGCGGACCTCATCGACCTGCAGAAGGTCGCCTCCGCCGCGGGTCTCACGGCACCGCAGGGGAGCCTGGAGACAGACCTCCACCCCCACGGCTACCGGCTGCTCGAGGGGATCAAGTCCATGCCGCGCGCGGTGGCCAAGCGACTCGTGGCGCAGTTCGACGGGCTGCAGTCCCTGATGGCCGCGAACCTCGAGGACCTGATGTCCGTGGAGGGCATCGGCGAGCAGCGGGCCCGCACGGTCCGCGAGTCCCTCTCCCGCATGGCAGAGACGAGCCTGCTCGACCGCTTCATGTGAGCCGCTGC
>NZ_DGYR01000015.1:0-43425 GCF_002398425.1 Kocuria sp. UBA5001 | reverse complement strand
GCCACCTGGGGGCTGCTGTCCTCGCCCAGGGAGGCCGTGAGGTTGTAGTACCCCGCGAGCGCTTCCGCCTGACCGGCGGGGCAGCCCTCTGCGGTGCGGACGCGGTTCCAGGTCAGCCGCGACGTCTCCTTCTGCCCCGCGTCGAGCGTGACCGTCTTGTCCTCGCCCGGGGCGGCGCAGTGGCGCGAGTCGAACACGGTGTCCGAGCCGGAGGTCACCACGAACGCCATCTGCTTGCTGCCGGCGTTCACGGTGCACTGGTTGTCCCCGGTGTTCTCCAGGGTCATCACGAGCGCGGGCTGCTCCTTGGCGGCGTAGGTCTCCTTGTCGGTGGAGGCCGTGACCGTGAGGTTCGTTCCGCACGCCTGGGGTGTGCTGCTCGCACTGGGTGAGGACGACGGCGCCGCGCTCCCCGGGCCCGAGGGGTTGGGCCGGGGCGTGAAGTCGGCGAACTTCTGGTCCGGGTTGGCGGTGACCTGGGTGCTCGCGGTCGACGCGGCGGCCGGGGCCGGGTCCTCGTCCCCGGACTCCGAGGAGGTCACGGCACGGACGCCCATGGTGACACCCCCGACGAGGAACAGGGCGAGGAGCACCAGCACGGACAGCGCCACCAGGCGGCGTCGCCGGTAGACGTGGTCCGGGAGCCGGGCCTCCGAGCCCCCGTCGTCGGAGGGGTGCGCGGGGGGATCGTGACGCTCGGAACCGTGGGAAGCCATGGTCTCCAGGTTACCGTGGGGAGTTATGAACTCGAGCGCCGGTCCCGCCGCGGAAGACCCCCAGCAGGACGACCACCAGGGCATCCACCGCGCCGTGATCGAGTGGTACGCGCGCGCCGCCCGGGACCTCCCCTGGCGGGCACCGGAGCGCACCCCGTGGCAGGTGCTCGTCAGCGAGATCATGCTGCAGCAGACCCCCGTGGTGCGCGTGCTGCCCGTGTGGCGGCGCTGGATGCAGCAGTGGCCGGAGCCCCGGGACCTGGCGGAGGCCTCCCCGGCGGACGTCGTCCGCGCCTGGGATCGGCTCGGCTACCCCCGCCGCGCCCTGCGGCTGCACGCTGCCGCCCAGAGCATCCGTGACGAGCACGGCGGGCGGGTGCCGAGCAGGCACTCCGAGCTGCTCGCGCTGCCCGGGATCGGGGCGTACACCGCCGCCGCGGTGGCTGTCTTCGCGTTCGGCCAGCGCCACGCGGTGGTGGACACCAACATCCGGCGCGTGGAGGCCCGGCTGTTCACGGGGCGAGCGCTGCCCTCCCGTTCCCTCACGGCCGCCGAGACGCGGCTCGCCGAGGAGCTGCTGCCCCGGGGCGTCCCCGAGTCCGTCGCGTGGAACCAGGCCGTCATGGAGCTTGGCGCCCTGGTCTGCACGGCACGTTCTCCGCGCTGCTCCGACTGCCCGGTGCGGGAGGACTGCGCGTGGCTGGCCGCGGGCAGCCCCCCGGCCGAGGACGTGCCGCGCGGGCAGGCGTGGCACGGAACCGACCGGCAGGTGCGCGGTGCACTCATGGCCGTGCTGCGTGCCGCGGAGGAACCGGTGCCCCGCCGCCTGCTGCTCGCGGACGCCTCCTCCGCAGAGCAGCTCGCCACGGAGCACGGGGCGCCGCCGCAGGTGGTCGTGGACGGTCTCACCGCCCTGTGGCGGCTGCCCGCCCCGGCCGAGCAGCGCGAACGCGCCCTGGCCGGGCTGCTCGCGGACGGCCTGGCCGCCGAGTCCGACGGCGGGCTCAGCCTTCCGGTGTGACGGCGCCGCCCGGTGTGGTGGCGATTCCCGGTGTGACGGCGCCTTCCGATATGGCGGTGCCTTCCGGTGTGACGGAACGGATCATCCGGGTGTTGCCCAGCGTGTTCGGCTTCACCCGGGCGAGGTCCAGGTACTCGGCCACACCCTCGTCGTGGGAGCGCAGCAGCTCCGCGAACACCTCCGGCGGGATGGTCTCCTGGTTCGCCATGACCTCGAAGCCGTGCGCCGCGAAGAAGTCCACCTCGAACGTGAGGCAGAAGACCCGGCTCACCCCCAGCCGGGAGGCCCGCGCCAGCAGCTCCCGGATCATGCCCCCGCCCACGCCGTGCCCGCGCGCCGCCGGGGACGTGGCGAGCGTGCGCACCTCCGCGAGGTCCTCCCACATCACGTGCAGCGCACCGCACCCCACCAGGGTCCCCTCGCCGTCCTCCGCGACCACGAACTCCTGGATGCTCTCGTAGTAGGTGACCGTGTCCTTGGTGATCAGGATGCGCTCGGCCGCCATGGGCGCCACGAGCTCCTTGATCCCGTGGACGTCGGTGGTCCGGGCGGGGCGGATGCGGATCTCTGTCATGGCCCCGACTGTACGCGGTGGCCCGCCGCCAACGACCGGCTCGGAGCCGACCAGGCAACGCGGAGAGGTGCCTGCCCGGCAACGCGGAGCGGGGACCGGACACGACAACGCGAGCGGGCGGCGTCGTGAACCGCTGTGGTCCACGACGCCGCCCGCTCGCGTCAGGGGGTCCGTGCCGGTCTCCCGGCACGGCCCGTCAGGCTCAGGCCTGGGCCTGCGCCGCTCCCCCGCCGGTGTCGCCACCGGTGTGGGGCGAGCGCGGGACGTCCTTGCCGGACTGGCTGTCGTCCCCGTCCGTGAGGCTCGGCGTGTCCTCGATCTCCTGCAGCTCCTCGGCCGAGAGCTCGGACATGGGCGTGGAGGAGAAGGTGAAGGCGGCGTCGTCGCCCTCTCCCTCGACACCCACGGTGATCTTCTCGCCGGAGGCGATCTCACCGAACAGGATCCGCTCCGAGAGCTGGTCCTCGATCTCGCGCTGCATGGTCCGGCGCAGCGGACGCGCACCCATGGAGGGGTCGTAGCCGCGCTTGGCCACGAGCTTCTTGGCCTCGTCCGTGAGCGTGATCGACATGTCCTGCTCGCGCAGCCGCTGCTGCAGCCGCGCCACGAACAGGTCCACGATCTGCACGATCTCGGACTCGCTCAGCTGCGGGAACACGATGATCTCGTCCACCCGGTTGAGGAACTCGGGGCGGAAGTGCTCCTTGAGCTCCTCCTGCACCTTGGCCTGCATGCGGTCGTAGGACGTCGCCGCGTCCCCGCTGGCCTGGAAGCCCACGGGAACCGTGCGGGAGATGTCCCGGGTGCCCAGGTTGGTGGTCATGATGATCACCGTGTTCTTGAAGTCCACCACGCGGCCCTGCGAGTCGGTCAGACGACCGTCCTCGAGGATCTGCAGCAGCGAGTTGAACAGGTCCTGGTGCGCCTTCTCGACCTCGTCGAAGAGCACCACGGAGAACGGCTTGCGGCGGACCTTCTCGGTCAGCTGGCCGCCCTCCTCGTAGCCCACGTAGCCCGGAGGGGCACCGAAGAGCCGCGAGACCGTGTGCTTCTCCTGGTACTCGGACATGTCCAGCGTGATCAGGGCGTCCTCGTCGCCGAACAGGAACTCCGCGAGCGCCTTGGCCAGCTCGGTCTTGCCCACGCCGGTGGGTCCGGCGAAGATGAACGAGCCACCGGGGCGACGGGGATCCTTCAGACCCGCGCGGGTGCGGCGGATCGAGCGGGACAGTGCCTTGATGGCCTCGTCCTGCCCGATGACGCGCTTGTGCAGCTCGTCCTCCATGTGCAGGAGCCGTCCGGACTCCTCCTCGGAGAGCTTGTACACCGGCACTCCCGTGGAGGCTGAGAGCACGTCCGAGATGACCTCCGGGGTCACCTCCGAGATCTGCTCGTCCCCCTCTCGCCAGGCCTTGTCCTTCTGGTCCCGCTCCGCGATGAGCTTCTGCTCGGTGTCACGCAGGGCCGCGGCCTTCTCGTAGTCCTGGCCGTCGATCGCGGCTTCCTTGCCCTGCTTGGTCTCCGCGATCTTCTCATCCAGGGCCTTGATCTCCGGCGGTGCCGTCATGCGCTTGATGCGCAGGCGGGCACCGGCCTCGTCGATCAGGTCGATGGCCTTGTCCGGCAGGAAACGGTCCGAGATGTAGCGCGCGGACATGTGCACGGCGGCGTCCAGGGCGTCGTCCGAGATGGACACGCGGTGGTGCGCCTCGTACTTGTCCCGCAGGCCCTTGAGGATCTCCACAGCGTGGGCCTCGGAGGGCTCGTCCACCTGGATGGGCTGGAAGCGGCGCTCCAGGGCGGCGTCCTTCTCGATGTGCTTGCGGTACTCGTCCAGCGTGGTGGCGCCGATGGTCTGCAGCTCGCCCCGCGCCAGCATGGGCTTGAGGATGGAGGCGGCATCGATCGCGCCCTCAGCGGCACCGGCACCCACCAGGGTGTGGATCTCGTCGATGAACAGGATGATGTCACCGCGCGTGCGGATCTCCTTGAGGACCTTCTTGAGCCGTTCCTCGAAGTCGCCGCGGTAGCGCGAACCCGCCACCAGGGAACCGAGGTCCAGCGTGTAGAGCTGCTTGTCCTTCAGCGTCTCGGGCACGTCCCCGCGCACGATTGCCTGGGCCAGGCCCTCCACCACGGCGGTCTTGCCGACGCCGGGCTCGCCGATCAGCACAGGGTTGTTCTTGGTGCGCCGCGAGAGCACCTGCATGACGCGCTCCATCTCGCGGTAGCGTCCAATCACAGGGTCCAGCTGAGACTCGCGGGCGGCCGCGGTGAGGTTGCGGCCGAACTGGTCCAGCACGGCGGAGCCTGCGGGGGTTCCCTCCGCACGACCACCGGAGCCGACGCCGGCGGCCTCCTTCTCGCCGCCACCGCTGCCGGACTGGTAGCCCGAGATGAGCTCCAGCACGGTGGCACGCACCTTGGCGGGATCCGCCCCGAGCTTGACGAGCACCTGGGAGGCCACGCCCTCGCCGGCACGAATGATGCCGAGCAGGATGTGCTCGGTGCCGATGTAGTTGTGCCCCAGCTGCAGGGCCTCGCGCAGCGAGTGCTCCAGCACCTTCTTGGCGCGGGGCGTGAACGGGATGTGGCCCGACGGCGCCTGCTGGCCCGGACCGATGATGTCCTGGACCTGCTCGCGCGCGGCGCTCAACGTGATGCCCATGGACTCGAGGGCCTTGGCGGCAACACCCTCGCCTTCATGGATCAGGCCGAGCAGCAGGTGCTCGGTCCCGATGTAGTTGTGGTTGAGCATCCTGGCCTCTTCCTGGGCCAGCACGACGACCCTGCGGGCACGGTCGGTGAAGCGTTCGAACATGGATACTCCTTCATTGATCTCTGCCCACGATGCTAGGCACCTGAGTCGCCGCTCCGGGCACTGTTCGCCACTGGCGCACGGTATCCAGCCCTCAGCAAAATTCCTCCCCCGGTGCCGCGCGCGCATGCGCGCCCCGCCGCTTTCCCCACCGACGACGACGGCCGGAACACGTCAGTGCTGGCGTGTTCCGGCCGTTGCCGGGTGGTGCCGCGGGTCAGCACGTGACTCTCCCACGGCACCGCACGGTCCGCAGCTGCCCGGGAGGGGTCCCGGGTGGCAGACCGTGGCGGATCAGTTGCCGTTCTCGGCGTAGTACTGGTCCTGGATGTCCTGGTGGATCCGGCCGCGGTCCGAGACCTGCAGGCCCTTCTCCTTGGCCCACGCGCGGATCTTGGGGGTCTCCGGGTTGCCGGAGCGGTTGGGACGAGTGGTGGCGGTGGTGGTGCGCCCGCTCTTGGCGGTGGCGCGGCGCCCTGCGGTCACGTACGGCCGCATGGCGTCGCGCAGCTTGGTCGCATTCGCGGAGCTGAGGTCGATCTCGTACTGGCCCCCGTCCAGACCGAAGCGCACCGTCTCGTTGGCCTCGCCGCCGTCGATGTCGTCCTCAAGAATGATCTTCACGGTCTGAGCCATGTCATCTCCTCCAAGTGCCCGCGGGCAGAATAGTTCTTTTGCTTTGCTGTGGTGAACGAAAGGTGTGGGGTGAACCGCAGAATACGCCGCCCGTCCCCGAATCCGCCCACGCGCCCAGCATGCGCTGCAGTACATTCATGACATTGCGGGCGGAGTGTAAATCGAACGCGCGCCGATTTCCCCGAATCACATGCCCCATCATTGCACGCAATTCGTCAATTGTCATGACAGCCTATTCCGCGCGCCCGGGGTCTTCCGGTGATTCACGAATAGGAATGCTGTTGCGCAGGGCCAGTCCGCGCTGCGGCCGCTGCGTTTCCTGCTCGTGTCCAAAGGGCGCTGCGTCCCCCTCACGCTCCCGCACCTCGCGGTACCAGCGCTCGGCGTCCTGCTGCGCCCGTGTCTGCGCACTGCGCTCGGCCCGATCCCCGCGGAACAGCCAGCGCATCACCAGGTAGAACACCACACCCACGCCCAGCGAGGGGAGAAATACGGCCAGGTAATCCATGCGGGTGATCATCCTCCGGGGGTCTGTGCGATTGCTGTGCGCGAGTGTACTGCGGGTCGAATCACTCGGGCTTCATGAGTGGGAAGAGAATGGTCTCCCGGATTCCGAGGTTCGTGAAAAGCATGATGAGACGGTCCAGACCGAGTCCGAGTCCGCCCATGGGCGGCGCTCCGTGTTCCAGGGCGCGCAGGAAGTCCTCGTCCAGCTGCATGGCCTCGTCGTCCCCGGCCGCGGCCAGGCGGGACTGCGCCACGAGGCGTTCGCGCTGCACCACGGGGTCCACCAGCTCGGAGAACGCAGTGCCGCGCTCCATGCCGCCGATGATCAGGTCCCAGGCCTCGATCAGGCCGGGCTCCGAGCGGTGCTGGCGCGCCAGCGGCTGAGCGGCCGGCGGGTAGTCGCACACGAACGTGGGCTGCAGCAGGGTGGGCTCCACGATCTCTCCGAAGAGCTCGATCACGAGCTTCTGCGCGTCCCAGGCGGGGTTGACCGGGATCTCGCGCTCGGCCGCGGCCGTGCGCAGCACCTCCGCGGGGGTGTCCGGGGTGATCTCGCGCCCCACGGCCTCGGACAGCGCCGGGTACACGGAGAGCCACTTCCACTCGCCGAACAGCTCGATCCGGCCCTGGGGGGTGTCCACGCCCTCGACGCCCAGCACGCGGGCGCACTCCTGGATGATCGTCCTGATGCGATCGGCCATCGTGAACTGGTCCCCGTAGGCCTCGTAGGCCTCCAGAGTGGTGAACTCGGGACTGTGGGAGGAGTCCACGCCCTCATTGCGAAACACGCGCCCGATCTCGAACACGCGCTCGATCCCGCCCACCACGGCGCGCTTGAGGTAGAGCTCGGTGGCGATGCGCAGGGTCATGTCCTGGTCGAACGCGTTGAGGTGCGTCTCGAACGGGCGCGCGGCGGCACCGCCGTGAACCAGCTGGAGCATGGGGGTCTCGATCTCCACGTAGCCCTGCTCCTCCATCACGCGACGCACGGTGCGGATGATCGCGGAGCGGGTGAGCACAACGTCGCGCGCCTCCTGGCGCACGATCAGGTCCAGGTAGCGCTGGCGCACCCTGGTCTCCTCGTTGAGCTCCTTGTGCATGGTGGGCAAAGGGCGCAGGGCCTTGGACGCCATCGTCCAGGAGTCAGCCATCACGGAGAGCTCGCCGCGGCGGGAGCTGATCACGCGGCCCGTGACGGCCACGAAGTCGCCCAGGTCCACGAGGGCCTTCCACTGCGCGAGGGGCTCGTCCCCCACGTTCGCCTTGGAGAGCATGACCTGCAGGCGGGTGCCGTCCCCCTCCTGGAGGGTTCCGAAGCACAGCTTGCCCGTGTTGCGCACGTGCACCACGCGCCCGGCCACGGTGACCACGTGCTCGGTCTCCTGGCCGGACTCCAGGTGGCCGAACTGCTCGCGCACCTCGGCCAGGGTGGCGGTACGGTTCACACCCACCGGGTACGGTGCCATCCCGGCGTCCGAAGCCGCCTGGCGCTTCTCGGCGCGCACCAGCATCTGGTCGTTGAGCTCGTGTGCGCTCAGCTCGGGGTCGAAGCTGGGGGACGCTGCGGGAACGGTGGTTTCAGGCTGTTCGGTCACAGTCGACCAGGATACCGTTCACGCGGGTATCCGCATGTTGTCGATCAGTCGGGTGGGGCCCACCCACGCCGCCACCAGTGCGAGCGCGCCGGGGCGGGGTTCCGTGACCGCAAGCGTGTCGGGATCCACGGTCACGAGGTAGTCGAGGGAGACCTCCGGTTCTGCGGCCACGCGGCGTCGGGCCTCGTCCAGAGTGAGCTCCCCGGCGGCCAGGGCCCGCAGGGTGCCGTTGAGCACGAGCGCGTGCCCGGCCTGCTCCGGTGAGAGGTACTGGTTGCGGGATGACAGCGCAAGGCCCTGCTCGGAGCGGACGATGGGCACCGGGCGGATCTCCACGCGGAGGTTGAAGTCACGCACCATGCGCTGCATGAGCAGCAGCTGCTGGGCGTCCTTCTCACCGAAGTAGGCCCGGAACGGGATCCGCGGGCCGGGGTCCACGATGGTGAGCAGCTTGTTCACCACGGTCAGCGCGCCGTCGAAGTGACCGGGGCGCGTGGCCCCCTCCAGCACGGCACCGGCCGCACCCGACGTCACGGACACCACCGGTGTGCCACCCGGGTACATCTCCTCCACCGAGGGGGCGAACACGAGGTCCACGCCCTCCTGCGCGAGCACCCGGACGTCCTGCACCAGCTGCCGCGGGTAGCTCTCGAAGTCCTCCCCCGGGCCGAACTGCAGGGGGTTCACGAAGACCGAGACGACGGCGACGTCGTTCTCCGCCCGCGTGCGGCGCGCAATCTGCAGGTGCCCCGGGTGCAGCGCGCCCATGGTGGGCAGCAGCCCCACGCTCGCCGCGCCGGCCGCGGTGCGCGCGGCCACCTCATCGCGCAGCTGCGCCACGGTGGTGCACACCGCCGGTTCCGTCACGGCCGTTCCCCTTCCTCGAGCGCGGTCAGCACCGCGCGGTACGTCGTCTCGTCCAGTCTGCCGGACACGCGGGCCCGTTCGGCCGTCTGCCGTCCCAGGGCCAGATAACCGGTCAGCAGCTGGGGCCCAGTGTCGGGGCCCGTGGCCGCAGCGCCGCCCGCCAGCTCCCGCAGGGCGGCCACGTGCGCCTCGACGGTGGCCACGTCCCCGCGCGCCACCGGGCCCGTGAGCGCGTTCTCCCCGGAGGCCAGTGCGTTGTCCACCGTGGCGCGTACGAGCGGGCCGAGGACGCGGTCCGGGCGCTCGACCCCGATCTCCCCGAGCAGCTGCATGGACTCACCGAGCAGCGTCATGACGTGGTTCGATCCGTGGGCGAGGGCCGCATGGTAGAGCGGGCGGTCCGCCTCGGCGACCACCACCGGATCGGCTCCCATCTCCACCACGAGCGCCTGGGCGATGGGGAGCACGGGTGCCGCGGCGGTGACCCCGAAGCTGCAGTCCACGAGCCGCTGCAGGTCCAGGCTCAGTCCCGTGAAGGTCATCGCGGGGTGGATGGCCAGGCCGATCCCGCCCGCGGCACGCACCGGTTCCAGCACGTCCGTGCCGTAGCGGCCCGCCGTGTGCACCACGAGCTGGCCGGGCTGCCACGCACCGGTCTGCGCGAGGCCGCTCACGAGCCCCGGCAGCTGGTCGTCCGGGACGGCGAGCAGAACGAGCTCGCTGCGCTCCACGATGGTGGGGACGTCCAGCACGGGCACGTCCGGCAGCAGGGCGGCGGCTCGTTCCCGGCTCTCGGACGAGGACGCGTGGACACCGACGACGGCGTGTCCCGCCGCTCGCAGGGCGGCACCGAGTACGGCCCCCACCTTCCCTGCACTGATGACGCCCACACCGAGACGGCCTGGGCGGTGACTGGGCTGGGGCACGGAGAACTCCTCGGGAGGGACGATGGCACCCACAGGCTAGCGCACGCCGGTGCGGGGAACATGGGGCGGTCAGGGGCGAAGCGGGACGGGTCCGCCGGCACGCGGGATGTCAACCGCGACGTCGCTGCCTCGGGTGTCCGAGGTGACGGCCCCGGCGTTCCCGCGGTGCGCGCCGACCCGCTCGCGCGCGGCTCGCGCGAGCTCGCTCTGGCGCCACTGCGCCTCGCGGGCGCGGTCCACGTCCAGGTGGTCCACGGACGTCGTCACGCTTCCGGCCGTCACGTGCACAGCAAAGCTCGCGAGCCGCAGGCGACGCTCCAGCGGCCCCTGCGAGAGCGCGACGGACTGCGTCTTGTGGTGCGGGACCACGCTCGCGTGCCGACTGAGCCGGCCACGGCGCAGCACCAGGGAGGAGTCGTCCATCGCGAAGCCGGTGCGCCGCCACGTGACCGGGTCGAACCACCGGGCACGCCGCGGACTGGTGGTGAACCGGCCGCCGTCCCCCACGCCGTCGAGGCCCTCGGTCACGAGCGGTTCCGGGTCGTCCGGCAGGGGCAGGAGCAGGGCCAGGATCACGCGCACCTGCTCGGCCGTGCCCACGGGGAGCACGAGCGAGCCCAGTCCCTCGGCCGCCTCCGCACCACCCTTGCCCGCGGTGGTCACGACCACCCGGTGACCGCCGAAGATGCGCCACAGGGCGGGCCGCGTCACCTCCAGCGCCTGCACCCGGCCGGTGGGGATGGTCGAGGAGCGCTCGTTGAACAGCCCCGCTCGGGACCGGACACCGCTGGGAACCTCGCTGAGCGTGAAACCCCAGCTCTTCTCGAGCCGCCCGTAGAGCCCGGAGACCACGCCCAGCAGCATCGGGACGGCGGTGGGCACCAGCACGAGCAGCGCGTCCGGGTAGACCACCCACGCCACGGCGGCAGCCACCAGCACCAGGGCCAGCAGCACCGCGGGCACCGAGCACACGAGGCTCAGCAGAACCCTTCCTGTGGGCACGGTGAAGACCTGCCGCAGCTCGTCCTTCTCCGTGAGCAGCCCGTACTTCCGGGCCACGCGCACGTCCACGCCGTCACGGTCGGGCATCGACGACGAGGCCGTCCCCGCTTCCTCCACTGCGGCACCCGGCGGAATGCTCGCCTCGCCGGGGGCACCGCGCACAGCTCCCGTCCCGGCCGCCGGTGCGGCGGCCGTGCCCGAACTGTCCCAGGGAGCCGTATGCGCCGCTGCGCCGCCGGTCGGGAGAGCCCCACCCTCGGACGCCGCCACCTTCCCGGAGGTTCCGCCTGCCTGGCCGACGACGCTGCCGTCTGCGGACGCGGCCGATTCGACGGTGCCCTGCGCGAGGATGGCCGAGTCCCCCGTGCGCTGCCCGCGGGAGACGGCGAGTGCGTCGTCGGCGGCCTCGTGGGAAGCCACGAGCAGCTGCTTCCGCAGCAGCCGGGCGTGGTCGCGGCCCAGGTAGGAGAGCTCGAGGACGCTGGACCCGCCGTCGGCCACGTCGAACTTCAGAGCCGCCAGACCCAGGATCCGGGGCAGGAACTTGCGCTCGATGTCGATGCCCTGGACGCGATCCAGCCGCGCCTGGCGCTGGGTGCGGAAGAACCACCCGCTCCGGAAGCGGACGTGCTCCCGCGTGATCTGGTAGCGCGTGAACCACCACGAGAGCAGCCCCAGACCGATCAGCAGGCCCAGCACACCGCACAAAAGGGCGATGAACAGTCCAGCTCCCACCACCTGGACGGGGCCGCCCACGTCCACGCTGATGGGCTCGCCCTTGATCAGGGCAGAGACGATGTCCTCCACGAACGTGTGGCCGATGCCCCAGACGAGCGCCACGAGCAGGAGCCAGCTGCGCACGAACGGCGTGAGGGGGTGCACGCGGTGCCACACGTCCGGGGCGTCCGGCTGGAGGGGCTCCAGGCCCCCGCTGCGGCCGGGCGACGTCGTGTCCGCGGTGTCTGCCCACGGCTGGTCGACGAAGGGCTGGCCCCCTGCAGGCTGGTCCCCGAAGGGCTGGCCACCGGGGGTTGCGCACGCCATCACAGGCCCACCATGTGGGCTTCACCGCGCTCCGTGAGCTGCTCCCGCAGCCGGTCCGCCTCCTCGCGGGGCAGTCCGGGCAGCACTGCGTCGGTGCCCGCGGAGGCCGTGTGCAGCGTGACCGAGGCCAGCCCGAAGGCGTTGAGGACCGGCCCCGTGCTGATCTCCACGTACTGCATGCGCCCGTACGGCACCACAGTCACGGTGCGGAAGAAGAGACCCTTGCGCAGCCACAGCTCGGTGGGTGCCTGCGCGTAGCCGATGGCGCGCACCCGGCGCGGGGTCAGGCACAGTTGCACCACGCCCCACGCGAGCACGACCGCCGGGGGCAACCACAGCCACCACTGCACCCCGCCGCTCCAGACGCCGAGCAGCGCCAGGAGGACCGGGACCGAGACGATGGCCGTCCAGATCACCGTGGTCACCATCCTGTTCAGCAGCCGCGCCGTGACGTAGCGCGGGGACACGCGGTGCCACGTCAGCTCCGCGGGGGAGAGCTCATGGGGGTCATTCGTGGCGGGCATACCCTCCCTCTCCTGTCGCGTACGGGTCTTGCCGTCCACCGTAGGGGGTTTCCTCCCCCGCGTCCGGGTCATCCGGTGGCAGGCGGCAGGATTTCTCCACGATCCACCCGAGCACCACGAGCAGCAGACCGGCCACCACCTGGGCCACGCACTGCCACAGCGGCTCCTGGGTGGAGCGCACCGCGAGCAGGCTCAGCTGGTCCCCGCCGATCCCCGTGTGCCAGCCCGCGCACAGCGCCCCGTAGTACGCGATGGCCTGCGCCGCTGCGGCAGTGCCGACGGCCCACACCGGGTCGTACGGCTTGCGACGGGCCTGGTCCCTGCGCCGCGCGCCCTCCCTCTCCGGGTCCCGGTAGGCCCGCAGCCGCAGCCCGAGGTAGCCGACGACGATCCCCGCCCCCAGCTCCGCCACGAGACTCACCCACGGCAGGATCAGCAGCGCCTGGTGGGCACCGCTGACCACGTGGTTGATGCTCCAGCCCACGGCGGCGGACACGGCCGCCACCACCACGAGGGTCCACGGGTTCAGGTAGCGCACGGGGCCTCTCCCTCCTGTTCGGGCAAGCACAGGACGACGTCGGTCACGGTCAGGTCCGCGCGGTCCGGTGCTGTGTCCGCGAGCTCGCGCACGGAACGCCCCTCCAGCACCGCGGCGGGGTCCATGAGCGCCCAGGGCTCGAGCACGAACGCGCGCTCGGCGGCACGCGGGTGCGGCAGGATCAGCCGCGGGTCATCGCTGCGCACGCCCTCGAAGCACACGACGTCCAGGTCCAGGGTGCGGGGACCCCAGCGCACCTCGCGGGTGCGCCCGTGCGCGTTCTCGATGCGCTGGCACGCGCTGAGCACCTCGTCCGGACCGAGCTGCGTGGCCAGCTCCACCACGGCGTTGAGGTAGTCCGGCGAGTTCGCGGGTCCGCCCACAGGGCGGGTCTCGACCACGGGCGAGCACGCCTGCACGCGCGTGCGGGGAACGGCGTCCAGGGCCGCCACTGCGTCGCGCAGCACGGCCGCTCGGTCGCCGAGGTTCGCCCCCAGGGCGACGACGCACCGGGACGCCATCAGCGACCGCCCTCCGGCGCCACGGGGGTGTCCTCCCCTGCGCGGGAGCGGAAGATGCTCACCGCCACGTCCGAGAAGGTGACGTCAATGGGCGCCTTGGGCTTGTGGACGGTCACGTCCAGGGCGCGCACGGCGGTGAAGCGCTGCAGCAGGCAGCGGGCGATCTCCTCCGCGAGCGCCTCGATGAGCTGGAAGCGCGTGCCGATGATGATCTCCCGCACCATCTCCGCGACCTCCCCGTAGTGCACGGTGAGCGTGAGCTCGTCCGTGGCACCGGACGGGCGCAGGTCCACGTAGAGCACGAGGTCCACGAAGAAGGGCTGCCCGCTGCGGCGCTCCTTCTCGAAGACGCCGTGGTAGCCCACGGCCCCCAGGCCGGTGAGCGTGATGCGGTCGCAGTGGTTCGCGACGGGGACGATCTTGTTCATGACGGGTTCAGCTTCCAGGATCCCGGGGGTGCAGGGCGGGTGGTTCGACGCCCAGCCACGCGTGCGCGGTGGTGACCGCGTCCACGGTGGCCGCGACGTCGTGGACTCGCACTGCCCAGGCTCCCCCGAACGCGGCCAGTGCGCTGATGGCTGCCGTGGCGCCGTCGCGTCCCGTGGCCGGGCGGGGTTCCCCGCCCTCGGCCAGCAGGGCGCCCAGGAACCGCTTGCGCGACGCCGCCACGAGGACCTTGTGGCCCATCTCCCGCAGCCGCGGCAGGGCCCGGAGCAACTCCCAGTCCTGCCCGCCGGCCTTGGCGAATCCGAGCCCCGGGTCCACGATCAGCCGTTCTGGGTGCACGCCCGCGGCGAGCAGGCGGTCTCGGACCCCGGCGAGCTCGCGGAGCACGTCCGCAACGGTGTCGTCGTAGTGGGTCAGGGTGGTCATGGTCTCGGGCGTCCCCCGCGAGTGCGTGAGAACGTAGGGTGCGCCGCTGCGACCGGCCAGCTCGACCATCTCGGGGCTGACGTTCGTCCCGGAGACGTCGTTGACCAAGTGGGCGCCGGCCGCCAGTGCAGCCTCGGCCGTCTCCGCGTGGAAGGTGTCCACGCTGACGACGACGCCACGGCGGCTTAGTTCGCGGATCACCGTGAGGATGCGGCGCTGCTCCTCCTGCGGTGCCACGCGCGTGCTGTGCGGGCGGGTGGACTCACCGCCCACGTCCACGATGTCCGCACCGGCCCGCGCGAGCCGCAGCCCGTGCTCTACCGCGGCGGACTCGGTGTCGTGGTGGCCGCCGTCGCTGAAGGAGTCCGGCGTGACGTTGAGGATACCCATGACCAGGGTCCGCCCGGTGGGCAGGGCCGCGAAGGAGCCCCAGCCGAGGGCATCCTGCGGTCCGGTGTCGCCGGAGACCGGCCGCGGGGCACCCGGGTGGAGCACAGCGGCGTCGTGCGCGCCGTTCACCGCCGGTGCTCCGCGGCGATCAGGTTCATGGCCTCCGCGCGGGTGGCGGGGTCGCGCAGCTGCCCACGCACGGCCGAGGTCACGGTGCGGGCGCCCGGCTTGCGGACTCCGCGCATGGACATGCACAGGTGCTCGCACTCGACCACGACGATCGCGCCCGCCGGGTTCAGGTGCGTCACCAGCGCCTCGACCACCTGTGTGGTGAGCCGTTCCTGCACCTGGGGCCGCTTCGCAAAGAGGTCCACGAGCCGTGCGAGCTTGGACAGGCCGGTGACCTTGCCCTCCGGACCCGGGATGTAGCCCACGTGGGCCACGCCGTGGAACGGCACCAGGTGGTGCTCGCACGTGGAGTAGAACGGGATGTCCTTCACGAGCACCATCTCGGAGTGCCCGATGTCGAACGAGGTGGCGAGCAGCTTCGCCGGGTCCTCGTGCAGGCCCGCGAAGATCTCCGCGTAGGCCCGCGCCACCCGCTCAGGGGTGTCCTCCAGTCCGCTGCGGTCCGGGTCCTCCCCCACGGCCAGCAGGATCTCCCGGACCGCCGCCGCGATGCGGGGCTGGTCCACGGCGGGGGACGCCGACGCGACCGCGGCCAACTCCTCGTAGGATCCCGAGACCGGCTCGGGGACACCGTGCTGATCAGCGGACGTCATTCAGCGGCTCTCCCGCCGGACACCGCCCGGTTCCTGGCCGGGCTCGCCGGCCGTGGAGCCACCGGTCGCGGAACCGCCCGGGCCGGACTGGTCCTCGCCGCCCGGCCGGGGGTCCTGGTGCTCGGGCACCTCGAGGGGGTGCTCCGGCTTGGCGCCCACCGCCTGGTCCTGCGGGGCCATGGTGCTGGGGTCCTGAAGGTTCTTGCGACGGGCCTCCTCGCGCTCGGCCGCGGTGACGACCGGCGGGGTGTACGAGACCTCACGCTCCTCACCGGACTGCCACACCGGGCGCACGTCCCGCAGGGTGACGTCCCGGAAGATCTCGCGGATCTGGGCCTCGTTGAGGGTCTCCTTCTCCAGCAGCTCCAGCGCCAGGCGGTCCAGCACGGCCCGGTTCTGCAGCAGGATCTGGTGGGCCTCGTCGTGGGCCTGCTCGAGCAGCAGACGCACCTCGTCGTCCACCACGGCCAACGTGCGGTCCGAGTACTCCTTGCCTCCGGAGCCCATTTCACGGCCCACGAACGGGTCCGAGTTGTCCCCGCCGATCTTCACGGAGCCGATCTTCGAGCTCATGCCGTACTGCGTGACCATCTTCCGGGCCGTGTCCGTGGCCTTCTGGATGTCGTTGGAGGCACCGGTGGAGGGGTCGTGGAAGACGATCTCCTCCGCGGCTCGCCCGCCCATGGCGTAGGCCATCTGGTCCAGCAGCTCGTTGCGGGTGGTCGAGTACTTGTCGTCCGTGGGCATCACCATGGTGTAGCCCAGGGCGCGGCCGCGCGGCAGGATCGTGATCTTGGTGACGGGGTCCGTGTTGCGCAGTGCAGCGGCGACGAGCGCGTGACCGCCCTCGTGGTACGCCGTGACCTTGCGCTCGAGCTCCTTCATGACGCGCGAACGCTTCTGCGGGCCGGCGATCACGCGGTCGATCGCCTCGTCCACCGCGCGGTCGTCGATCAGCTGGGCGTGGGAACGGGCGGTCAGCAGGGCCGCCTCGTTCATCACGTTGGCGAGCTCCGCGCCGGTGAAGCCCGGGGTCCGCTTGGCCACGGACGCGAGGTCCACGTTGTCCGCGAGCGGCTTGTTCTTCGAGTGCACGCGCAGGATCTGCTCGCGACCCTTCATGTCCGGGGCGTCCACGCCGATCTGACGGTCGAAGCGACCCGGGCGCAGCAGTGCGGGGTCCAGCACGTCCGGACGGTTGGTGGCCGCGATCAGGATCACGTTGGTGTTGGCGTCAAAGCCGTCCATCTCCACCAGGAGCTGGTTCAGGGTCTGCTCGCGCTCGTCGTTGCCGCCGCCCATGCCTGCGCCGCGCTGGCGGCCCACGGCGTCGATCTCGTCCACGAAGATGATGGCCGGGGAGTTCTCCTTGGCCTGCTGGAACAGGTCACGCACACGGGACGCGCCCACGCCCACGAACATCTCCACGAAGTCCGAGCCGGAGATCGAGTAGAACGGCACGCCCGCCTCGCCCGCCACGGCCTTGGCCAGCAGGGTCTTGCCGGTGCCCGGAGGCCCGTAGAGCAGCACGCCCTTGGGGACCTTGGCGCCCACGGCGGTGAAGCGGTCGTGCTCCACCAGGAACTGTTTGATCTCGTCGAGCTCCTGGACGGCCTCGTCCGCGCCCGCCACGTCCGCGAACGTGACCTCGGAGTTCTCCTTGTTGAACATCTTGGCCTTGGAGCGGCCGAACTTCATGGCCTGCCCGCCGGTCTGCATGCGGGAGAACACGAACCAGAAGATCCCCAGGATGATGAGGAACGGGAGCATGAAGCGCACCAGGGAGAGGAACCAGTTGTTCTCCACCGGCTGGTCCGTGAACCCGCTGAGGTGGGCGTCGTCCATGCTCTTGACGACCTCCTCCGCACGCGGCTGCACGTAGAAGAACTCGACGTCCTTGCCGAGGTTCTGGTCATTCTGGTTGAGGTCGTCCTTGAGGGAGAGTTCGACCTTCTGCTCACCGTCGTAGATCTTGGCCTCGTTGACCTTGCCGTCGTGCAGCAGCTGCAGACCCACGTTGGTGTCCACGCGGGAGGAGGTGGGGCTGAACATCATGGCGCCCACGGGCACCAGGACCACGATGGCGAGCAGGATCCAGAAGAGCGGTCCCTTGAAGAAACTTGTGGGTTTTTTTGCCGTGGCCAAGCCGTTGATCCTCCCGTGGACGTGACACGTTGCCGAGCGCGGCCCGTTCCCTGCGGGTGGCCCTCCGGGTGGAGTGCCAGGAATCCGATGGCCGTGACGCGTGTGCCACAATCTATCGTCTCGTGTGGCGCCAGTTCGTCTCGAGTGCGGTCCGTTCTTTTACAGCGCACACGATCGGCTCACGCTACCCCGCCCGTCCCGGCGTTGACTGGGAGCGGGCACGACGCCGCCGGGAGACGCGCGTGGCCCCGCAGCGCGGCGTCGTCGTCGGGGATGCCTGGTTCTCGGCGGTCGCGAGGTGCCGGCGCGGACCACGGTTCGGGGCACCACATTCTCCACCGCCGCTGCGCGCGGGCGGGCTCAGGAGTAGACGTGCGGCGCGAGCGTGGCGATGCAGTCCAGCGTGCGGTACTGCTCGGCGAAGTCCAGGCCGTAGCCCACCACGAACTCGTTGGGGATGTCCCAACCCACGTAGCGGACGTCGATGCTCGTCTTCATGGCCTCCGGCTTGCGCAGCAGCGTGCAGATCTCCACGGAGTTGGGCCCGCGGGACTCCAGGTTGGTGCGCAGCCACGAGAGTGTGAGGCCGGAGTCGATGATGTCCTCCACGATCAGCACGTCCTTGCCGTGCAGGTCCGTGTCGAGGTCCTTGAGGATGCGCACCACACCGGAGGACTTGGTGCCGGAACCGTACGAGGACACCGCCATCCAGTCCATGGGGTACTGGCCCTCGAGTTCGCGCATGAGGTCCGCCATGACCATCACCGCGCCCTTGAGCACACCCACGAGCAGCACCTGCCGGCCCTCGTAGTCACGGTCGATCTGCTGCGCGAGGTCGTGGACCTTCTCGGCGATCTGCTCCTTGGTGAACAGGATGCTGCTGAGGTCCTCGCTGACGTGTTCCGGCTTCACTGGGCACTCCCGGGGTTGTTCTGGGTGGGCGTCGTCTGCTGGGGCGTGCTCCCGGAACCGCCTCGCAGCTCCAGGCACCCCCGCGCGTGCTCGGCGTCCGCGCGGTGCCGCCACGCAGTCACCTTACCCGCCAGCTGGACGGGTCCAGCGGCGCCGTGGCCGAGCGCGAAGTCCTCGAGCGCGGCGAGCCGCTCGAACGTGGGCGTCTCCCCTCCGGCGAGCGCGCAGGCGCGCGCTAGCAGACGGCGTCGCAGCGCGGGTGGTGTCGCCTGCACCGTGGCGGCGTCCAGGACCACGGACGACGGCGCGGCGCCCCCCGGGCGCTCCGGTTCCCGCTGGGCGCGGGGCCCAGGAGACAGATGGGCCGGTCTGGGATCCTGTTCGGGAGCGGACTGCGGTGTGCGCTGCCGAGCCGTGCCGGGCTGAACCAGGGCGGCGGCGAGCGCGGCGAGAGCCTGCTCGTCCAAGTAGTCGGCGTCCGCGCCGAGCACCGAGGCGGTGCGGGCCAGCGCCTTGGCGACGCCTGGTCCGAGCTCGCGCTCGAGGTGCGGCAGGACGTCGTGGCGGATCCGCGAGCGGGTCAGCGTGGTGTCCCGGTTGGTGGGGTCGAGCCACGGGTCCAGGCCCTCCGCGGCGCAGACCGTCTCGGTCTCCGTGCGGGTGAGCCACAGGAACGGTCGCAGATACGTCACACCGTCCAGGACGTGGCGCTCGGACATTCCCGCCAGCGAGCGCGTGCCTGAGCCCCGCGTGAGGCCGAGCAGCACGGTCTCCGCCTGGTCGTCCCGCGTGTGGCCGAGCAGCACCGCCGCCGCTCCCGTGCGAGCCACAGCGCGCTGGAATGCGGCGTAGCGGGCGAGACGGGCGGCCATCTCCGGGCCGTGCCCGCGCTGCGAGACGGTGACCCGCTCCACGAGCACGGGATCCGCTCCCGCAACTCGCAGCACCTCAGCGGTGCGCCGCGCGACCTCCTGGGACCCGTCCTGGAGCTGGTGGTCGACCACGACGGCCCCCACCCGCAGGCCGCCGCGGCGCTGCAGGTGCAGTGCCGCGGCGGCCAGCGCGAGCGAGTCCGCGCCACCGCTGCACCCCACGAGCACGAGCGGTGGTGCAGATCCCGCGGTGTCCAGTCCGGACACACCGCGGGCAACAGCCCGCCGCGCCCGCGCGACCACGGGGTTCAGCCGCCCGAAGCGCCCCTGCTGCACCCCTCAGCCCCGTGCGTGCCCGGAGCGCTGCGCGGTCTCCTCCGCCATGGCCAGCACCTTGGACAGCACCGGCGTGCTCTCCCCGAGCATGACCAGCGCGCGTTCCAGTTCCCCCACCGGAACCACGGAGGCCAGCGCGCTCACGGCGTCCGTGTTCGTGGCGATCCCGGTGCGGATCTGGGACGTGGAGAGCACCGGCTGGGATGCCTCCACCCTGGTCAGAACGGCCTCCCGGTCCGAGGTGCTCACGCTGTCCTCGAGCATGACCAGGCGTTCGTAGACCGCCGGATTTCCGATTTTGATGCGTCTGCCGCTGATGAGTTGGGAGAGCATGGGCGCCGACAGACCCAGAACCTGGGCCAGCCGACGCTGCGTAATACCGTAGGCCCCCACCACGGCGCGAAAACGCTCTGACAACGGCTGTCCGTACAGCCGTACCTGTTGTTCAATGTTTTCAGAGCTCACGGGGTCATCTTGACATACCCGTCTGAACGATCACCTGGCGGGTGCGGACTCAGCGCAGGACCCGCTCCACCCACGCCCGGGGGTCGTGGATCTCCGCCTCGGTGGGCAATGTCTGCGGGGAGCTCCACACGGTGTTGAAGCGGTCCATGCCCTCGCGCTCCACAATGTGCTCCACGAACTTCTGGCCGTTGCTGTACTGACGCATCTTGGCGTCCATGCCCAGCACCGAACGGATGAAGCGGTCCACCACACCGTGGTCCGCGGAACGGTTGTCGAAGCGCCGACGGATGGTCTTCACGGTGGGCACGATCCTCGCGTCCACGGCGTCCATGACCGCGTTCGCATGACCTTCCAGCAAGGACATCACCGCGGTGACGTGGGAGACCGTGGCCCGCTCCTGCGCGGTGAGCAGGTGGGTCAGCGGGCCAAGACCCGCGTCCGGGCGCTCACCGCGCGAACGGCCCGTGACGGATGACGCCAGCGCACGCACCCGGTCCCACACGGAGGCGTCCAGGGAGCCGAGGCTCGTGATCTGCTCCAGCATGTGGTCCCGCAGCCACGGCGCGGCGGCAAACTGCACGCGGTGGGTCTGCTCGTGCAGGCACACCCACAGCCGGAAGTCCTCCGATGCCACGTTGAGCTCCTTCTCCGTCCACAGCACGTTGGGCGCCACGAACATCAGGCGGCCACCGGGGTGGGAGCGGGCCGCGGTCTCGGAGACGAGCCCCGCGTAGGGGTCGTACTGGCCGAGCACCTTCGAGGACAGGAAGCCCACGAACGCAGCCATCTCCGCGGCGGTGGCCGTGGGTGCCACACCGCGCCTGGCGGCGTCGAACTTCTGGGGGTCCTTGGCGCGCAGCCGGTCGAAGACGGGCTGCATCAGCACGGAGAACGTCTGGGTGTTCGCCTTCGCCCAGCCCGCGCGGTCCACCACCAGAACGGTGGAGTCCCGCAGGTTCTCGGCTGCGTCCAGGCGGGTGATCGTGTGCACGTGGTGCACAGACTCGTGCGCGAAGTAGCGCAGGGACTCCACGGCCTTGGACATCTCGCGCGGGGCCGGGGTGGGTCCCGGAGGAGTCATCTTGGCGGCTAGCTGCGCGGCTGCATCCCAGTCGACGAGCGAACGCTGCGTCAGTTCTTGGCTCATGCGCCCACTCAACCACACGGCCCCGACGCCGCGTTGGGGGTTTCCCGCCCCACCTCCTGGCAAGTCCCCGACGGCTTCCTGCACGGCCGCAGTGCGGTGCGCGGGAGTCGGCCGTGCTGTGCTCGAGCCGTTGCCGTGGTGTCGGGCGGCCAGCCACCGGGCGGTCAGGTGACTGCGCTGTCCGGTGCTTGGCTGGTGGGGTGCCCGCCTGGGGGGGGCGTGGCCGGGTGAGCGCGTGGGCTGCCAGGCGGGTGGGTGGTCGCCGTTGCGTCAGGCGGCACCAGTCAGGGCGGCCACGGCGGTGTCCACGGTGTTCCGGGCGCGGTCCGTCTTCCCCTTCACGCCGTTGAGCACCAGGGAGTAGACGAGCACGTTGCCGTCCTCGCACTGGACGTAGCCGGAGAGCGATGCCACGTCCAGCAGTGTGCCCGTCTTGGCGCGGGTGCGTCCTCGGGCGGCCGCTTCCGAGGAGTCGTCGAAGCGCTGGGCCAGTGTTCCCGCGCCGCCGCCCACGGGCAGTCCCCGCCCGTAGGGGGCGAAGCGCTGCTCCGTGACCAGCGCGCGGACGGTGCGCGCGAGGACCAGCGGCGTGAGCCGGTCTGCCGCGGCCATGCCGCTCGCGTCCTTGACCGCGAGGCCGTCGGTGGCAATGCCCTGCTCCTGCAGGGCCTCCGGCAGCATCTCCTGCACACCGGCCACGCTGCCCTCGCGCCCCGAGGCGACAGCAGCGACCCGGGCGAGGGTCTCCGCGAGGGAGTTGTCCGAGTGGGCGAGCATGTAGGCGCTCTGCTCGTGCACGGGTGCGGACTCCACGGCCGCGAGCTCCTCGGCGTCCTGCGGTGCCGCGGCGGTCCCCTTGACGGACACGCGGGCGCCTCCCAACTGCTCGGAGAGCCGGCCCGCGAACGCCTGCGCGGCGGCTGCCGCGGGGTCCGAGGGGCGGCTGCCCTGGGAACCGGGGTCCGCACCGTCCGCCGTGGGCACCCGGTGCGAGTACAGGGCGATGGGCGCCACCCGGGTGATCTCCCCGGACTCTATGTCCTCCGGGTCCCAGTCCGGGTTCAGGTCCGCCCCCGTGAACAGGCTCGTGTCCACGGCCACGGTCACACCGTTCGAAGCGGCTTCTGGAGCCCGCTCGCGCAGGGCGTCCGCGGTGCGCCGGGCGAGCGTCCCGAGACCGGCACGGCCGTTGACAGCCTCCGGGTCCCCGTCCCCGGGTGAGAGCAGCGTGTCCCCTCCCGCCACCAGGGTGAGCTTGCCAGGGTCCTCCCCCGTGACCACCGTGGTCCGCAGACGTTCGTGCGGGTCCAGGTGCTCAGCGAGGCTCAGCGCAGTCACCAGCTTCTGGTTCGAGGCGGGAACCACGGCCCGCTCCGGGGACTCCCCCGCCACGACATCGTCCGAGTCCACCGCGAGAACGGCGGCACCCGCCGTTCCCGGGGCACCGTCCAGCACCCCGTCCAGGGCGCGCTGCACGGCATCCGCGTCCACCGGGGGCGCCTCCTCCGAGTCCCCCGCCACCGACGGGTTCGCGGCCGCAGTGGCGCCCGAGCCGTCGACGGCGCCAGAACCGGTGCCGGTGCTCGCGCCGGAGCCGGGTGCGACCTCCGCCAGCGCCGCGGGCACCGCGACGACCGACGCAACCACCAGCGCGACGACGAGCAGCACGCACACGACGGGCCACACGAGGTGGCGCGCCGGGGTCTTGTGCGGGGTTGCGGGCATGAGCCGATTCTTCCGTGCCGCTCCGACGCGGACAACCTCACGACGCCGCGACACCACCACCCCGCAGAACCCACGTTGCCATGGCCCCTGACGCCGCAGTCCTCGTGCCGGGGCCCGCGCGGAGACCGCCACCGATGCGGGCCGGCCGCGGGGGAGGCCGGTATCGTGGGACGCATCAGCTCGGACGCGCGCCGTCGGAGCGCCGCCGTGTGCGACGCCCCGGGGCAATCCACCGCGGCGCGCACCACTACGAACCAAGGAGTTTCACCATGGAGTTGGACGTCACCATCGAGATCCCGCGCGGCTCGCGCGTCAAGTACGAGATCGACCACGAGACCGGCCGGATCCGCCTGGACCGCGTGCTCTTCACCTCCATGCAGTACCCCACTCACTACGGCTACTTCGAGGACACCCTGGGCGAGGACGGCGACCCCCTGGACGCCATGGTCATCATGGACGTCGACATCATGCCCGGTGTGATCCTGGAGGCCCGCCCCATCGCCGTCTTCAACATGACCGACGAGGCCGGCGGAGACGCCAAGGTGCTGTGCGTATCCACGGACAAGCGCTACGACGGGATCCAGGGCCTCGAGGACGTCAACGAGTTCCTGCAGAAGGAGATCCAGCACTTCTTCGAGCGCTACAAGGACCTCGAGCCCAACAAGTGGGTCAAGGGCGAGGGCTGGGAGGGCAAGGAGACCGCCGAGCGCCTGATCGTCGAGGCACAGGAGCGCTTCCAGCAGTCCCAGTACGACACCGCCGCGGAGGCGGAGCAGGACGACTGAGCTCCCGCACTCACCGCGTGATGCAGATCCCCGCCCTCGGAGCACCCCTCCGGCGGCGGGGATCGCCCGTTCAGAACCCGTCCCTTATGCCTGTCGCCGGGACGTGGTGGGATGATCGCAGCCCGTTGCGCGGGTGGTGAAACCGTCACCGCCCGCCGTATCCCCGGAGGTGGTGCCCGTGTTTGATGCGCAGTCGAGCGACGTGGAGCGCGTGTACGTCTTCCACGGCACGGACTCCACCCAGGTGCTGGGTCCCGAGCACCTCATGGGCCGGGTGCGAGGGCTGCTGACGGCCGCGGGGACGGCGGCTGCCCCGGGACCCCCGCTGCACCCGGACATCACCCTGCGCCCGTTCACCGCCGAGGCCGGTCAGGATCCCGGTGGGTCCGGCGGCAGCTGGGCACGCCAGCACAGCACGGTGTCGGACCTCTCCGTGGAGATCGGTGCGCAGCGCTTCTGGGACCGCGTTGAGGCAGGCAGCTGGGCCACGTGGCGCGAGCAGTGGCCGGACTCGCCGGACGGAGCACTCTTCCCGCCCAGTCCACCGGACTGGCTGCTCCGCGCACCCCGCTGGGAGCTGGACCCGCTCGCTCCCGCGCTGGGACCGGCGGCCTCCGGGGGATGGGTCCGCAGCCCCGCGCAGGGCTGGGGAGATCCCGCCGCGGGTGCCGGAACCGGGACCGGAGGGCTTCCCGCTCCCCGGGGGCACCACGGGGTGGGTCTGTTCCAGCTGACGGACCTGGAGTCCTTCTGGGTCTTCTCACCGGAGGCCGAGACCAGGCGCATCGTCACCCGGTGCGAGTCCCTCGCCCGGGACCACCCGGCGTTCACGTGGCTCACGGGCTACTTCGACGCCCGGGACGTCGCGGGCTCCCTGCGTCTGCCCGCAGAGTGCCTGCCCGTGCTGGAGACGGATCTCGCAGCCGCCGGGTACACGGTGGACACCTGGTGGTGACGAGGCTCAGCCCTGCAGGCCGCCGGACTCGCACAGCCGCAGCAGCGTGGCCGCCGCGGGGCGGGCCCGCCACTCCTCGTGCCACAGGGAGCGCACCACGGCCTTGGACACCGCCTGCGGGGTGATGCCCAGCTGCCGGGCCACGGTCTTCTGCTGGCCGCGGGCGCCGGGAACCAGGAGGTCCACCACACGCCACTCGGCGTCGCTGCGCACGCTCACAATGTGGCCCACGAGTCGCAGCACGGCCTCCGCCTGCTCTGCCGCCTCCGGGTCCGCCGCGCTGACCCGCACGGCCACGCGCTCCGTGCTGCGGGTGTGCTGGGCGGCGTCGTGCCCGAAACCCATGCCGGGACCTTCCGCCGTGACGGCCACCCGGCCGTCCTCCTGGTCGACGGGCGTGAGGAACACGTCCCCCACCCCGATCCCCACGGCGTAGGCGTCGTCGCGCAGGGCCACCATCGCGGCGGTCACTGCAACGTCTGCGTCCTCGGTGAGCCCGCGCACGACCCCCGCCGCCGACGGCTGGAAGGGTGCGCGCACGGACAGCCCGCTCAGCAGCCGGCACACCTCGCGGTCCGTGGCGGGATCAGGACGGGAGGCGTCCGCCACGCGCTGGGTCAGGGTCAGGACGAACACGGTCCCAGTATCGCAGTTCCATGCCATTTCACGGGCAGCACCGCCCGCGTGCCAGACGCGGCGCCCGGGCGCAGTGCCCGACCACGGTGCCTGACCTCGGAGCCCCGGGCCACGGCATTCCTGAGGACGGCGCCCTGGTCAACGGTGCTCCGGCCGCAGAGGTCCCCGGATACCAGGCCCGCGGAGCCCCCGGGGGATGCCGCAGAGCCGCGCGGCTCAGAGCAGCGAGCGCAGGACTGCCGCAGCGCCGTCGTCGTAGACGCTGTCCGTGACCTCGCGGCTCACGGCGGCGACCTCGTCCGGGGCCTGGCCCATGGCCACCCCGCGTGCGGCCCACTGCAGCATCTCGATGTCGTTGCGTCCGTCCCCCATGGCCACGGTGTGAGCGGGGTCCACGTCCAGGTGCTGGCGGATCTGCTCCAGCGCGCTCGCCTTGGACACGCCGTTCGCGGCCACGTCCAGCCACGAGGACCAGCCCACGGAGTAGGCCACGCCGTGCAGCCCGGCACGCTCGATGGCGTCCGCGAAGTCCCCGGGAGCGTCCGTGGCGCTGTAGACCACCAGGCGCACGGCGGGGATTTGGGCGAGTTCGTGCAGGTCCACGGGCACGGCCTCGATGCCGAAGGAGGCGTCCTGGAAGCGCTCCGTGGAGTAGAACTTCCCGTCCGCGCCCTCGAGCGCGAACTTGGCGGTGGGCAGCGTGCTCGCGAGCGCCTCCAGTGCGTGGGCGGGGTCGAAGCTCACGCGGTCGGTGACCTCGTAGTGCTCGGGCAGCTCGGGGTCCAGGCGCAGGGTCACGCCGCCGTTGGAGCACACGGCGAAGCCGGAGTCGATGTGCGCCTGGCGGATCACGGGCAGGGTGGCGCCCATGGAGCGGCCGGTGGAGATCACCACGTGGTGCCCGGCGGCCACCACGGCGCGCAGGGCGTCCTTCACGCCGCGGGACATCCGGCCGTCGTGGTCCACGAGGGTGCCGTCCACGTCCAGGGCCACGAGGTAGCGTGCGCCCTCCTCGCGGGTCCAGGAGCTGGTGCGAGGGGTCTGGACCTTCAGGGGCGCGAAGGCGTCGGCCGCGCTCTTCGCGCGCTCGTCGGTGTGCCGGTCGTCGATGCCGGTTCGGGTATCAGTCATGACAGTCATGGTGTCACATCACCATGGCGGCACGTCCTGCGGTGGACGCCCCGGTGACCTGCGGGTGACGTCCGGGCCACGGGGCGGCAAACGACGACGCCCGCGCACCGTGCGCGGGCACGGCGGGCGGGCGACATCGTCGGAGAGCAGCGTCGTCGGGCGGGGGGCGCGGCTGCTCACGCGACGGGGCGCATGACCTCCTGGCCGCGCATGTACGGGCGCAGGATCTGCGGGATCGTCACGGAGCCGTCCGTCTGCTGGTGGGTCTCGAGCAGCGCCACGAGCCAGCGGGTGGTGGCGAGCGTACCGTTGAGGGTGGCGACGGCGCGCGTGCCGCCCTTCTTAACCTTGCCGTTAGCGTCCGTGGTCTCGGGCAGCCGCTCGCGGATGTTGAGCCGGCGCGCCTGGTAGGTGGTGCAGTTGGAGGTGGAGGTCAGCTCGCGGTACTTGCCCTGCGTGGGGATCCAGGCCTCGCAGTCGAACTTGCGGGCGGCGGAGGTGCCGAGGTCCCCCGCGGCGGTGTCAATCACACGGTAGCTCAGACCGCAGGCCTGCAGCATCTGCTCCTCCCACGCGAGCAGCTTCTCGTGCTCGGCGGCGGCGTCCTCCGGACGGCAGTAGACGAACATCTCCAGTTTGTTGAACTGGTGCACGCGGATGATGCCGCGGGTGTCCTTGCCCGCGGAACCGGCCTCGCGTCGGTAGCACGAGGACCACCCGGCGTAGCGCAGCGGGCCGTCGGAGAGGTTCAGGATCTCGTCCTGGTGGTACCCGGCCAGCGCCACCTCGGAGGTGCCCACCAGGTAGAGGTCATCCTTGCCCACGCGGTAGATCTCGTCGTCGTGCTCCACGTCGAAGCCCGTGCCGTTCATGACGGCCGGGCGCACCAAATTGGGCGTGGTCATGGGGACAAACCCGTTGTCCAGGGCGAGGTCCTGCGCAGCCATCAGCAGCGCGGTCTCCAGGCGGGCGACGTCCCGCTTGAGGAAGTAGAACCGGGAGCCGGAGACCTTCGCACCGCGCTCCATGTCGATGCCGTCCAGCAGCTCCCCGAGCGCCAGGTGGTCGCGGGGCTCGAACCCCTCGGCCGCGAAGTCCCGGGGTGTGCCCTCGGTGCGCAGCAGCACGAAGTCGTCCTCACCGCCGGAGGGGATGCCCTCCACGATGACGTTGGGGAACTGTGCCACGAGCTCCTGCTGCTGGGCCTGTGCATCATCCGCGGTGGCCTGCGCGGTCTTCACATCCGCGGCAAGCTGCTTGACCTGGGTCAGCAGCTGCTGTTTTTCCTCACCCTGGGCCTTGGCCACCTTCTTGCCGAAGGCGTTCTGCTCCGCGCGCAGGGACTCGAAGTCCGTGATCGCACTGCGACGCCGGGAGTCCGCCTCCAGGATGCGGTCCACGAGCCCCGCGTCCGCCCCGCGGGCGGTCTGGGAGGCACGGTAGGTTTCGGGGTCGGCGCGCAGGTCGTTGATGTCGATCACCCTTCCAGGGTATCCAACCGGGCGGTGTCCCGGGGAACGGGGAGGCCGGACCCGTAGACTTGCCGCTGTCGACAACCAGCGTGAACCGATCCCCGGAAGGGACTCAGTGCCGGACAACAAGTGGCAGCCCCAGCGAGTGGCCATGGTGGTCAACCCGATCAAGGCCCAGGCGGGAGTGGCCCGGGATGCGCTGATCGTGGCGTGCCGCAAGGCCGGCTGGGCAGACCCGGTGATCTACGAGACTGAGATCGACGACCCCGGATTCTCCATGGCGCGGCGCGCTGTGGAGTCCGGTGCCGACGTCGTGCTGGCCGCGGGCGGGGACGGCACCATTCGCGCGGTGGGCGAGTCTCTGGTGGGCGGGGAGATTCCCCTGGGTCTCGTGCCGCTCGGCACCGGCAACCTGCTGGCCCGGAACCTGCACGCGGACCTTACGGACCCGCACCACTCCGTGGACGTGGCGCTGTTCGGCTCGCAGAAGGCGATCGACTCCATCACCATGCACCTGGAGACCGAGGACGGGCGCACGGAGGACCACCGCTTCCTGGTCATGGGCGGCGCGGGCTTCGACGCCCAGATCATGGCGGACACCAAGGACGACCTCAAGAACCTCGTGGGGTGGGCCGCCTACGGCGAGGCCGGGATGCGCCATCTGTTCAGCCACCCACGGTGGGCGCGCTTCAGCGTGGACGGCGGCCCGTGGGAGTCCCGCCTGGTGCGTTCCGTCATGGTGTGCAACTGCGGCGAGCTCACCGCCGGGCTGATCCTGGTGCCGAAGGCCAAGCTGGACGACGGCTACCTGGACCTCGTGGTGATGTCCCCGCGCTCGGTCCTTGGCTGGCTGGGAATGGTGGCCAAGGTGGCCTTCCGCCACCGCCACGACCTGCCGGTGATCGACTTCTACAGCGGCAAGTCCGTGCGCGTGGAGTTCCACGAGCCCATCGAGTGCGAGGTGGACGGGGACCTGCTCGGCAGCATCACCGCCCTGGAGTCCATCGTGGACCACCGCTCCCTGCGGGTCCGCGTGCCACCCTCCCAGGCAGACTGACCCAGCCCGGCTGACAGGAGGACCCGGTTCTCCTGGGAGAGCCGGGTCCTCCTGTCAGGGGCTCGCGGGCACCGCCCGGGGACCGCGGCCGGGCGCGGCCGGAACGGGACGCGACGACGTGGCCGTCGTCACCCCCGCCGGGGGCAAGGTCAGAAGGCCCCGGCCACCGCGAACAGCAGGGCTGCGAGCGCGAAGCCGAGCACGCCGATGATGGTCTCGAGCACCGTCCACGTCTTGAACGTGGTGCGCACGTCCATCTCCAGGAACCGGCCCACGAGCCAGAACCCGGAGTCGTTGACGTGGGAGAGCACCACGGAACCGGCCGCCACGGCCACGACCATCGCGGCCAGCTGCACGCCGTTGAAGTCGCCCGCGAGCACGGCGGGAGAAATCAGCCCCGCCGCAGTGGTCAGGGCCACGGTGGCCGAGCCCTGCGCCACGCGCATCACAGCGGCGATCAGGAAGCCCGCGAGGATCACGGGGATCCCCAGATCCGCGAGCACGTCCTCGAGGGCGGCACCGATCCCGGAGGTGCGCAGCACGCCACCGAACATCCCGCCGGCGCCGGTGATGAGGATGACCGAGCACACGGGACCCAGTGCGGAGTCGAACGTCTTCTCGATCGCGGTGCCGCTGAGCCCACGGGCCCGGCCGATGCACAGCGCGGCCACGATCAGTGTGATGGTCAGCGCGAGGGGGGTCTCGCCGAGGGAGCGCAGCAGCTGGAACCATGTCTGGGATGCGGTCTCCTGGGACACCGCCCCGGATTTCGCGAGGGTTCCCAGACCGGTGTTGAGGAAGATCAGCACCATGGGCAGCAGCAGCATGGCCACCACGGTGCCCACCTTCGGCGGGTTCCGCACGTCCTCGGCCTCGCCCAAAATCGTGGGCACGGGCAGGGAGATCCGGCGTCCGACCACCTTGCCGAAAAGGTAGGAGGACACGTACCACGCGGGGATCGCACAGATCAGGCCCACCAGGATGATGTAGCCCACGTTGGCCTCGAAGAACGTGGCCGCGGTGACGGGCCCCGGGTGCGGTGGCAGGAACACGTGCATCACGGAGAACGCGCCCACGGCGGGCAGCGCGTAGGTCAGCACGCTGCCTCCCAGGCGGCGGGCCACCGAGAAGACCACGGGAAGCATGACCACCAGGCCTGCGTCGAAGAAGATCGGGAAGCCGAACAGCAGGGAGGCCACGCCGAGCGCGAGCGGTGCGCGCTTCTCGCCGAAGGCCCGGATCAGCCGGTCCGCGAGCACCTGCGCGCCGCCGGAGGTTTCCAGCAGGCGCCCGAGCATCGCGCCGAGGCCCACGAGCAGCGCAACGCTCGCGAGCGTCTTGCCGAAGCCGTCAAGCATCACGGGGACCACCTGGTCCGTGGGGATCCCGGTGGCGAAGGCCGTGAGGGCCGAGATGATGATCAGTGCCAGGAACGCGTGCACGCGCAGCTTGATGATGAGCACCAGCAGCACGGCAATGGCCGCCGCTGCGATGAGCAGGAGGGGGCCTGCGGTGAGCGTCTGGCTCCAGCCCTCGATGTCCATGGACGTCACTGTCCTTTCAGGTTGTCGACCCACGAGCGGGCCTGGATGAACGCGGCGTCACTGTGGTGCTTCGCCACGCGGACCTCGCGCCTGTCCGCGCGGGGGTAGGAGCCGAGGAAACGGGTGCGGGGACAGATCCGGCGCACGCCCATGAGGGCGTCTGCGACGCGGTCGTCCTGGATGTGGCCGTCGATGTCCACAGAGAAGAAGTAGTCGCCCAGGTGGGTCTTGGTGGGGCGGGACTCGATACGGGTGAGGTTCACGCCGCGGGTGGCGAACTGCTCGAGGATCTCCAGCAGCGCCCCGGGGCGGTCCTCCCACAGGGGGACCACGAGCGAGGTCTTGTCCGCGCCGGTGGGGGCGGGCATGGTGGCGTCCGGGCGGGCCACGAGCACGAAGCGGGTCACGGCCTTCTCGTTGTCGCTGATGTCCTCCGCGAGCACCTGCAGCTCCGGGTGCCGCTGCACGACCACCGGCGAGCACACCCCGGCGTCGTATCCCAGGCCCTGGGTGCTGACCCCGCCGCGGCCGTCGAGCATGGCCACCGCGGAGGCCGCCGTGGACGGCGCCGGGACGTACGTGACGCCTGGCAGGTTCGTCTCGGCCCAGCCACGGATCTGCGCCCACGCGTGCGTGTGGGTCGAGACGGTGCGGACGTCCTGCAGCCGCACGCCGTCCGGTGCCACGAGCACGAAGCGGATGGGCACGAGGATCTCCTGCAAGATCCGCAGCTCGGCGCCGAAGGAGACGTCGTCGAGGGTGGCGCTCACCCCGCCCTCCACCGAGTTCTCGAGGGGCACGACGGCGGCGTCCACCGTCTCCTCGCGCACCGCGGCGAGTGCGGCCGGCACCGAGTTCATGGGGATGCACTCGGCGTCCGACGCCCCCGGAACCTGCATCAGTGCGGCTTCGGTGAAGGTGCCCTCAGGACCGAGGAACGCGTAGCGACGGGCGCGTGGCCCCGGGTCCGAGGGACCCGGGGCCACGCCGGAGACCGCCGCGTTCACAGAACGCGCGCCGTTTCCCCGGTCTCGGACACGATGGGTCTGCCTGCGTCCGCCCACGCACCCATGCCGCCCAGCACGTTCACGGGGTCGTAGCCGTACTGCGCGAGGTACGCCGTGGCGCGCAGTGACCGACCGCCGGAGCGGCAGATCACGTAGACGTCCACGTCCAGCGGCACCTCGTCGGTACGCTCGGCGAGCTGCGAGAGCGGCAGGTGCTGGGCGCCCTCGATGTGCCCGGCATCCCACTCGTCCTGCTCGCGCACGTCCAGCACGGGTGCGCCCGCGGGGATTTCGTCCACGCTCGCGGACGGCAGGTTGTTGATGTTGTCCATGTGCTCCTCCAGCCTCGGTCCCGCCGCTTTTCGCGGCGCCCCGGATTTACCAGTGCTCCACCCTAGCGGCAGGGCAACCGATTCCGGCGGGTCCGGGGGCCGTGGCGCGGCTCACGTCCACGGTCCGGGGGACGACGGTGCTCAGCGCGTGCCGGGGCCCCGCCCCTCGCCCTCGGCGGCACCGTTCCCCACGGCGTCGTGGTGCCCTGCCTCGTCGTCGTGCTCCTCGTTCGAGGGTGTGAGGTCAGGCAGGCCGTTGCGGCGCACGTGGCGTCGGGAGATCTCGTAGCCGATGTTCGTGGCCACCAGGATCAGCACACCGGCCAGGAGGCTGTAGTACCAGTGGGGGTTGCTGAAGTCGAACATGATGTAGAGGGAGAGCACCGTGAGGAACACCAGGCACACGTAGTTGGTCACGGGCGCACCGGGCATCTTGAAGTGAACGGGCGCGACCTGCCCGCGGGCGACCTGGCGCCGGTAGCCCAGGTGGGAGACGAAGATGGAGATCCAACCGAAGAGCACGAAGATTGAGCAGGCGCTGAGCACCACTTCGAACGCGTCCGAGGCGCCCAGCGCGTAGATCATCACGATGCCGACCAGGTCGAAGCCGAAGATGCACAGCAGCGCCCCCGTGGGCACACCGCGGTGACCCACCGAGGCCATCACCTTGGGCGCCTGGCCGTGCGCGGAGAGGTTGCGCAGCAGCCGCACGCTCGCGTAGAGGGTCGCGTTCACGCCGGAGATCGCCGCCGTGAGCACCACGAAGTTCATGATCCCGGCCAGCGCGGGGATGTGCAGGGAGGCGAGCGCGGTGACGAACGGGGACTCGTCTCCGGAGTACTCGTCCGTGGGCAGCAGCATGGAAAGCACCAGGATGGAGCCGATGTAGAACAGGGCGATGCGCAGCACCACGGAGTTGATGGCCTTGGGCATGGACTTCTCCGGGTCCTTGGCCTCACCCGCGGACACGCCCACGATCTCGATCGCGGAGAAGGAGAAGACCACGCCGGTCATCACGACCACCAGCACGAGCACTCCCCGTGTGGCGAAGCCGCCGCTCCACAGGTTGGTGACCGACGCCGCGGTGGGGGCGTGGAAGATGTCACCGGCGACCACCAGGACGAGGCCCGCCGCCAGGAAAAGCAGGATCGCGAGCACCTTGACCATGGCCGCCCACGTCTCGATGAACCCGTAGAGCTTCACGCTGAGCAGGTTGCAGCCCACGATCGTCATCGCCGCGACCAGGGACGGGATCCATCCCGGGATCTCTGGCCACCAGAACTGCACGTACACCGCGAGCGCGGCGATCTCGCCCACCCCGGCCACGGCGGAGAGCGCTACATAGATCCACCCCGTCATGAACGCGAAGCGGTCGCCCACGAACTCGCGCGCGTAGGAGACCCACGCGCCCGTGGTGGGGCGGTGGATCACGAGCTCCCCCAGGGCGCGCATGAGCAGGTACACCACGGCGGAGACCACCAGGTAGGAGACGACCAGCGCGGGGCCCGCCGTCGCGAGGCGCCCGCCGATGCCCAGGAACAGACCCACGCCGATGGCACCACCGATGCCGATCATCTGGATCTGGAAGTGGCCCAGGGACTTCTTGTACCCCTGGTCCCCCCTCTCGTGGAAAACGGGCATGGGGCCGGTGGCCGGGGCCTGTGGATCGAAGGGCATGGTGTTCTCCTGCTGTGCGAGGTGGGGCACATCCGTGCGGGAGGCCAGTGGCCCGTCCACACCCCGGGGCGGGGGTGGCCGATGCCGTTGCCTCGAGGGTAGTCGCCGCGCGGGGGGCGACCCCGGTTTGCGTCAGCCCCTCCCGGGCGCGGGCCGGGTGAGCGGGCCGGGGGCCGCGCGTGGTCACCGGTCACGGTCGGTCGCCGCCGGGTCACGGCCCGTCATGGCCCGTGACGTCGCGTGACACGGGGCACACCCGCGCGAGACGATGGGCGGACTCGCCCGCTCGCCCGAGCACGACGTCGTGCCCGGAACCCGGTGCGCGGACCACGCACACGACCCCGAGGACGGCACCACCATGGCACTCGACGTGATCTTCACGAACGGCTCCATCCACACGCAGGACCCCGGGCACCCCCTGGTGCACGCGCTGGGGGTGCACGGCGGCAGGATCGTGAGCGTGGACGAGCAGCTGCCCCGTGAGGCCTTCGACCGAGTGGTGAACCTGCGCGGCGCCACGGTGGTCCCGGGCTTCCACGACGCGCACTGCCACCTGAGTCTGCTCGGCGAGGCGCTCGTGCAGGTGGACGTGAGCCCGCGGGCTGCGCCCACCATGGCGGAGCTGCTGGAGCGGATCGGCGCGGCCGCGCGAGACTCGGAGCCGGGCGAGTGGGTCATGGGCCAGGGCTACGACCAGAACTACCTGGACGGCCACCACCCGCTGGCTGTGGAGCTGGACGCCGTGGCCCCGCTGAACCCTGTGTGGCTGTGGCACAACTCGCGCCACATGGCGGTAGCGAACTCGGCCGCCTTCGCGGTGGCCGGCTACCCGGGGCGCGCCGGCTTCACCGTCCCGGAGGGCGGCCGCGTCCCGCTGGACGACGACGGCTCGGCACAGGGCCTGCTCGAGGAGACCGCCCGCGCGCTGGTCTCGGACCACCTCCCGGCCAAGACCACGCGCGCGGTGGCCGAGCAGATCGGGGCCGCGGGCGACGTCGCCGTGGCCGCGGGAATCACGTCCATCACCGAACCGGGGCTCGGGGCCCCCGCGCACCTGGGTCAGTCCCCCACGGACATCGCCGCCTACCAGCTCGCCCGGGACGAGGGGCTGCTGCGCGTGCGCGCCACCGTGATGCCCTACCTCACAACCCTGCACCCCGTGGACCCTACCGGGCTCACGGTGGCCGAGCCGTACCCGCACGAGGGCCAGGGGTTCGGACTGGACCTCGGCATCCGCTCCGGGATGGGCGACGAGTGGTTGCGCATCGGCGCGGTCAAGGTGCTCTCGGACGGCTCGCTGATCGGGCGCTCCGCGCTGATGACGGTGGGCTACGAGCCCGAGACCTCCCCCGCGGACGACGCTCTGTCCGCGGAGGGCGAGCCCCACTCCTGCGCCGCGGAGGAGAACCTCGGATACCTGCAGTTCCCCCGCGAGTGGCTCGAGGCCCGACTCGTGGCCGCCCACGAGAACGGCTGGCAGCTGGCCGTCCACGCCATCGGCGACGGCGCCGTGGACGTGGTCCTGGACATCATCGAGGAGGCCCAGCGCCGGTTCCCGCGCGAGGACTGCCGCCACCGCATCGAGCACTTCGGAGTGGCCAGCGAGGAGCAGGTGGCACGCGCGGCGTCGCTCGGCGTGGTCCCCGTGCCGCAGGGCAGGTTCGTCAACGAGCTCGGCGATGGCATGGCCCGTGCGCTCGGGCCCGAGCGCACCCGGTTCTGCTACCGCATGAAGTCCCTGCTGGAGGCCGGCATGACGGTGCCCGCCTCCACGGACGCGCCCATCGTGGACTACCCGCCGCTGTCCAACATCCACGACATGGTCAACCGCCGCACCGCCTCCGGAGCAGACTTCGTCCCGGAGGAGCGCATCACCGTGGACGAGGCGCTGCACGCCTACTCCGTGGCCAGTGCGCAGGCCTCCCACCAGGAGCACGAGAAGGGATCCCTGAGCGTGGGCAAGCTCGCGGACTTCGTGGTGCTCTCCGAGGACATCTACGCGGTGGACCCCACGAGCATCAAGGACATCGGGGTCACCGCCACGGTGATCGGTGGCGAGGTGGTCCACGGGAGCCTGTGAGCGCACGCGCCGTCGGCCGGCCTCGACGGCGCAGCGGTAGGCTCGCTGGACCACCGCCCACGTGGTGCGGGTCATCCCGCCCCCGGATGACGGGACCCCGGTGCCCCGAGCCATCCCACCAGGACACACAGGAGTAGACATGCCCGAGCAGTCGGCCGGCCACCTGATCGTCGAGTCCCTCGAGGCCCACGGCGTGGACCGCGTGTTCACCGTGCCCGGGGAGAGCTTCCTGGACGTGCTGGACGGGCTCCACGACTCGTCCGTGCAGAACGTGGTGTGCCGCCAGGAGGGCGGGGTGACCTACATGGCGGAGGCCCACGGCAAGCTGACCGGCCGCCCGGGCGTGGCCATGGTGACCCGCGGACCGGGCGCGTCCAACGCGTTCGTGGGCGTGCACCTCGCGTGGCAGGACTCCACTCCCCTGGTGCTCTTCGTGGGCCTGGTGCCCGTGGCGCACCGGGAGAAGGAGGCTTTCCAGGAGTTCGACCCGCACCAGTGGTTCGGCTCCCAGGCCAAGCGGGTGATGGTCCTGGACGACCCGGACCGGGCCTCCGAGTACGTGGCGGAGGCGTTCTTCGCCGCGAGCTCCGGGCGCCCCGGCCCCGTGGTGGTGGGACTGCCGGAGGACGTCATCACCCAGCGCACGGACGCCCCCGTGGTCCCGCCGCTGCCCGTGGCCGAGGGCGCGGTCTCCGCGGAGGAGCTCTCCGAGCTGGCAGCCGCACTGGAGACGGCCGAACGGCCGGCCATCATGCTCGGCGGGCCGCGGTGGACCCCCGAGGCCGCCGCGCTGGTCACCGGCTTCGCGGAGCGCCACGGCATCCCCGTGGTCTCCGACTGGCGCGCCGGGGACAGGATCCGCACCGACTCCCCCGTGGCCGTGGGCGAGCTCGGCTACAGCCGCACCGAGGACACCGTGCGTGTGCTCACGGAAGCGGACCTGCTGCTGGTGGTGGGCACCACCCTCTCGGACATCCCCACCGACGGCTTCACGCTGCGCCAGCAGCACTCGGCGCGCAACTGGGTGGTCAACGTGGACGCCGGGCTGCGCCAGCACTCCGGGGCGGTGACCCGGCACATCCTGGCGAGCCCCGTGGCCTTCGGGAGCGCCGTCGCCGGCATGGAACTCGGTGAGCACCCCGACTGGACGGGCTGGCTCGAACCCGCCGCAAGTGCGCACCGCGAGCACATGCGCATCCCGTCGTCCGCCGGGAACAACGCTCCCGGGACCGCGGACATGGAGCTGGTGGTGAAGGCGCTGCTGCCCCACCTGCCCGAGGACACCGCCGTGACCACCGGCTCGGGCAACCACACCGCGTGGGCGCAGCGCTACGTGCCCAAGGGCGGCTACCCGTGCCACTTCTCGGTGCGCAACGGGACCATGGGCTACTCCGTGCCGTCCGCCGTCGCCGTCTCCCTGGCCCAGCCCGAGCGCTTCGTGCTCTCGGTCTCCGGGGACGGCGAGTTCCTCATGAACTCGCAGGAGCTCGCCACCGCGGTGCAGTACGGCGCGCGCCCGCTGATCGTGGTTGTGGACAACGGCCAGTACGGCACCATCCGTGCGCACCAGGAGCGCCACTACCCCGGCCGGGTCTCCGGCACGCAGCTGCGCAACCCGGACTTCGCCGCGGTGGCCCGCGGCTACGGGGCGCACGGTGCGCGGCTGGAGCGCAACGAGGACATCGAGGGCGTCATCACCGACGCCGTGCGCGCCGTCACCGAGGACCGGGTCCCGGCCGTGGTGCACGTGGTCGCGGACCCGGCGAAGCTGCTGCCCGGCATGTAGCTGTCCCCGCAACGGCGGCGTACCGCACCCCTCGGGTCTGCGACGGGGTCGCCGTAGGGTGGTCCGTGACGATCGGCGGCCACCAGCCGCTGCCGTGCTCGGCGCACCACGAGGAGTCCCACCATGCACCGCCTGTTCCACAACGCCACGGTCCACGCCATGAACCCGGCCACCGGCTGGACGCCCCAGGGCCAGTGGCAGTCCCACAGCATGGCGCACCCGAACGCGTTGCTGACCTCCGGGGACCGCATCCTGGCCGTGGGCGACTACCGCGAGTTGAAGGACCAGGCGCCGCTGGGCACGGAGCGCACGGACCTGGGCGGTGGGTTCGTGATGCCGGGCATGGGGGACGGCCACATCCACTCCGCCATGTACTCCCGCTCGCTCATCGAGCCGGACATGCGCCACTGCACGGACCTGGACTCCGCGCTGGCGGTCCTGCGCCCGTTCGTGGAGCGGGCCATGGCGGACGAGTCGATCACCTGGATCTTCGGCGGGCAGTGGAACATCAACGCGTGGACCACCACCGAGCTGCCGGACCGCCATGTCCTGGACACCGTGGCCCCGGACATTCCCGTGGCCCTGAGCTCCCTGGACCTGCACACCCTGTGGCTGAACTCGAAGGCGCTGCAGGAGCTCGGCCTGGACCGCACCGTGAAGGACCCGGACGGCGGCGAGTTCGAGCGCTACGAGGACGGCGAGCTCACGGGTGTGCTGCGCGAGGCCGCGGCCATCCCCATCCGGGACGGGCTCATGCAGTCGGACGTGTCCGGGGACATCGACAGCTACCTCCCCCTCGGGCAGCGCGAGCTGCTGAAGCGCGGCATCACGTCCATCCACGACATCGACGGCGTGGACTGCCTCCACGCCTACCGCAAGCTCCGCGAGCGCGGTGAGCTGGACATCCGCGTGCACAAGATCCTGCGCCAGGAGCAGATCCACGAGTTCATCCGCCGCGGGATCCGCACGGGCGCCGGTGACGAGTGGATCTCCATGGGCCCCCTCAAACTCTTCGCGGACGGCGCCCTGGGCTCCCACACGTGCCACATGTCCGAGCCGTGGCCCGGCACCCAGGACCACGGGATGAGCGTCATGGAGCCCGCTGAGCTCGACCACTGGATCCACCTGGCCGCCGCGGCGGGGATCGCCTCGGCGGTGCACGCGATCGGGGACCAGGCCGCCAGCGAGGCCCTCGACGCCATCGCCACCACCAGCTCCATCTCCCGCGCGTTCGGGCTGCGCCACCGCATCGAGCACGCGCAGTACATCAAGCGCGGGGACGTCCCCCGGCTGCGGGAGCTCGGGGTCACCGCGTCCATGCAGCCCATGCACTGCACCTCGGACATGCCCATGAACGGCTTCCTGGAGGGCCGGGACCTCGTGGCCTACGGGTGGAACAGTCTGCGCGCGGCCGGAGCCGAGCTCGTCTTCGGCTCGGACGCCCCGGTGGAGGACCCCAACCCGTTTTACGGCATCCACGCCGCCATCACCCGCACCCGCGACGGGCTCCCCGAGGGCGGCTGGCAGCCCCACGAGACCATCACGCGCCCCGAGGCCGTGGACTACTACACCCACGCCGTGGCCCGCGCCTCCTACGAGGAGAACCTCAAGGGCTGCCTCGCCCCCGGGATGCTCGCGGACTTCGTGTGCGTGGACCGGGACGTCTTCGCCGAGGACGCGCAGGCCGTGCGGGACACCGCGGTGCGCACCACCGTGGTGGGCGCCCAGATCCGCTACCAGCGCGAGGACTGAGGCGGGCGCGGAGACCGCGCCGGTCGGCGTCGTCCTCGGAGGCGACGCCGCCCGCTCGCCGTACGCGGCGACGTCGCCCGCGCACGGCACAGAGCGATGTCGCCCGCCTTCCGCGCGGGGGCTCAGTGCCGGACATGGCCGGGCAGTCAGGCGCTCACCTGCAGGCGTCGCACCCGCACGTCGGCCGGCGGTCAGCCACAGTGCCGGGCCGATGACGGGCCGCCAGTGTCAACAGCAGCTGCTGAGCGGGCGTGCGCGGCCTTGTTCTTCGCGGGCGTCCAGATCGCCACGAGCCACAGGACCGCGGCTACCGCACCCAGGGCGAACATGAACTGGGCGATCGGTGACGGAACGAGCGGGTTCATGGGGCCCTCCGGGGTTCGTTGGCCCGTGACACGAGGCGTCTTTCACGGCGAGATCCTCGTCCCGCCAGAATGCGACGATGCCCCCGCACCTACCACGGTGCGGGGGCATCGTCGACCGGGGCCCTACTTCTTCTTGGGCGTGTGGATCAGCTTCTTGTTGGCGAACTCCTCGATGCCGAACGGGCCGAGCTCACGGCCCACGCCGGAGCGCTTGACGCCGCCGAAGGGCAGGTCCGGGGCCGTGTCAGTGACGGCGTTGACGAAGACCATGCCGGAGTCCACGCGCTGCGCGACCTCCAGGGCCGCGGCCTCGTCCGCGCCGAACACGGAGCCACCCAGGCCGAACGGCGAGGAGTTGGCGAGCTCCACAGCCTCGTCCACGTCCTTGACCTTGTAGACCACGGCCACGGGACCGAAGATCTCCTCCGCGTACGCACGCATCTCGGGGGTGACGTCCGCGAGCAGGGTGGGTTCGATCCAGGCGCCCGGCTTGTCGGGCTTTCCGCCACCGGCCAGCACGGTGGCGCCCTTGGCCACGGCGTCCTGGACCTGCTCCATGATCTCGTCCCGGGCACCCACGGTGCTCACCGGGCCCACGAAGGTCTTCTCATCCGTGGGATCCCCCGGGGTGATGCCCTGCACGGCCTGCGCGAAGTTCTCCACGAACGTGTCGTAGGCGTCCTCCAGCACGATGAAGCGCTTGGAGTTCGTGCAGGCCTGGCCGCTGTTGCTCATGCGCCCGGAGACCGCCTGCTTCACGGTGCGCTCCACGTTGGAGTCGTCCAGCACGATGAACGGGTCCGAGCCGCCCAGCTCCAGCACAACCTTCTTGAGGTTCTTGCCGGCGGTGGCCGCGACGGACGCGCCCGCCCGCTCCGAACCGGTCAGGGACACGCCCTGCACCGCCGGATCCGGGATGATGATCTCCGCGACCTGGTCGTTGGACGCGAACACGTTGATGTAAACGTCCTCGGGGAAGCCCGCCTCGTGGAAGAGCTGCTCCTGCACGAGCGCGGACTGCGGGACATTGCCCGCGTGCTTGAGGATGACCGTGTTGCCCAGCATCACGTTCGGGGCCGCGAACCGCGCCACCTGGTAGTAGGGGAAGTTCCACGGCATGATCCCCAGCAGCACGCCCGTGGAGTCCAGCACCACGCGAGCCTCCCCGCCCGTGGACGGGTTGAGGGTGCGGCCCTTCATGAACTCCTCCGCGTTGTCCGCGTAGTAGTCGTAGATCGCGGCCGCGATCTGCACCTCACCGGCGGCTTGCTGGGCGGGCTTGCCCATCTCCAGTGTGATCAGAGCGGCCAGCTCGTCCTGGCGCTCGCGGTAGAGCTCGGCCATGCGGTGCATCATGGCGGCGCGCTCCGCCACCGGCACGTTGCGCCAGCTCTTGTACTCCTCGGCGGAGCGGGCGACGGTGTCGCGCACCTCCTGGTCCGAGGCGGTCTCGAATTCCTTGACGGTTTCCCCCGTGGCGGGGTTGATCGTTGCGTAAGCCATGGTGCGAGCCTATGCGGCGTCACACCGCTTCGACAGGGCGTTCACGCAGGGCGATAGGTCACACGTGTCACGCCCCCCCCCCCGCACCAGCACATCGCCGCGACCAGCGCCACAGAGCCCCGGGAGGGACCCCATGACGCGAGAGCACGTACCGGCCGGGGACGGGCTCGAGGCCGTGGCCGTGCTCCACACGGTGGAGTACATCTTCCCGGACCTGAGCAACGTACCCCTGTGGACCGCTGCCGGGTTCGAAGCTGGCCTGGGCCCTGGTGGGCGTGCTAAGCGCCGTCGTCATCACTGGGATCAACCTGCGCGGTGTGACTCAGGCGTCCACCGTGCAGATCTTCGTGATCCTCTTCCTGGAGCTCGTCGTCGTGCCGTTCCTCTTCGTGGGCTTCGACGTGATCCCCCAGGTCTGCGAGGAGATGCACCTGCCGCCGCTCAAGCTCGGCGGGACGATCGCGACCTCCGTGCTGATCGCGACCGTCTGGTACGCCATGGTCATCCTCACGACGTCCTCCGCGATGAGCGCCGAGGACCTGGCTGGCGCGGACATCGCCGCAGCGGAAGCGTTCGACGCGCTCTTCCACTCCGTGGTGATGGCCAACGTGCTGCTCGTGGACTCGGGCTGACCGTCGAGCCTCGCGGCCCGTCCGCTCGTCTCGGTCGTGTTCGTGCTGCTGCGCCGGCGCGAGCCGCAGCTGGTACGCCCGTACCGAATCGGGGGCAGGGGTCACGGCGGCACGGCCAACGGTGTCCTCTCGGTGGTGCTGTGCCTGGGGCTCGCCGCGCTGCACCTTCCCGGGGAGGACGCCGAGCACCGTCTCGTGCGAGCCGTCGAGTCACGCAAGCACGAACGCTGAACCGCCCCTTGCCCCCGGGCATACGATGGTCAAGAAGGAGTCTGTCCGCACACCCCCGCGAGCGCACGTGAACCGACCGCGCGCGGATTCTGAAAGGAACGAGATTTGAGCATCAAGGACAAGGTGTCGGAAGTTCTCGACGCCACACCCAAGGGACTGCTGATCAACGGCGAGTGGCGCGACGCCTCAGACGGCGGGACGTTCGACGTCGAGAACCCCGCGACCGGCGAGGTGCTCGCGACCCTGGCCTCGGCCACGGAGGACGACTCGCGCGCGGCCATGGACGCCGCCGCGGACGCCCAGGAGTCCTGGGCCCGCACGAGCACCCGCGAGCGCTCGAACATCCTGCGCCGCGCATTCGACCTCGTGCAGGAGCACAAGGACGACCTCGCGCTGCTGATGACCCTGGAGATGGGCAAGCCCTTCAAGGAGGCCCAGGGGGAGGTCGTCTACGGCGGCGAGTTCCTGCGCTGGTTCTCCGAGGAGGCCGTGCGCCACTACGGCCGCTACGCGTCCACCCCCGAGGGCAACCTCAAGATGATCGTGACCCACAAGCCCGTGGGCCCGTGCCTGCTGATCACCCCGTGGAACTTCCCGCTGGCCATGGCCACGCGCAAGGTCGCGCCCGCCGTCGCCGCCGGGTGCACCATGGTCCTCAAGCCCGCACGCCTGACCCCGCTGACCTCCCAGTTCTTCGCGAAGCTCATGGTCGAGGCTGGCCTGCCCGACGGTGTGCTCAACGTCGTCTCCTCGGCCTCCGCGTCCAACGTGTCCGGGCCCATCATGGCGGACCCGCGGCTGCGCAAGGTCTCCTTCACGGGCTCCACCCCCGTGGGCAAGCAGCTCATGAAGACTGCCACGGACCACGTGCTGCGCACCTCCATGGAGCTGGGCGGCAACGGTCCGTTCATCGTCTTCGAGGACGCGGACCTGGACAAGGCCGTGGACGGCGCCATGGCCGCCAAGATGCGCAACATGGGCGAGGCCTGCACCGCGGCCAACCGCTTCCTGGTGCACGAGTCCGTGGCTGAGGAGTTCTCGCAGAAGTTCGCCGCAAAGCTCGCCGCGCTCAAGCCCGGCAACGGCCTGGACGAGGACTCCACCGTGGGCCCCCTGGTGGAGAAGAAGGCCCGCGACAGCGTGGCCGAGTTCGTGCAGGACGCCCTGGACAAGGGTGCGAAGGCGGAGGTCGGTGGCAAGGCCGTGGACGGCCCCGGCTACTTCTTCGAGCCCACCCTGCTCACCGGCGTGACCGAGGAGTGCCGCGTGTTCACCGAGGAGATCTTCGGTCCCGTGGCTCCCGTCATCACGTTCACGGACGAGGACGACGCCGTGCGCCTGGCCAACAAGACCGAGTACGGCCTGGCCTCCTACGTCTTCACTGAGGACATCTCCCGCGCGCTGCGCATCGGCGAGCGCATCGAGTACGGCCTGCTGGGCCTGAACGTGGGTGTGATCTCCAACGCCGCTGCACCGTTCGGCGGCGTGAAGGAGTCCGGCCTGGGCCGGGAGGGCGGCGCCGAGGGCATCGAGGAGTACACCAC
>NZ_DGYR01000013.1:287654-368800 GCF_002398425.1 Kocuria sp. UBA5001 | reverse complement strand
ACGGCGCCATCCTCGAGGACACCGGCACCCCGCCGCTCGTGCGCACCGACGCCCTGCCTGTGGTGCCCCCTGCGCCGCGCCGCCGCGGCATCCTCGGCGCGTACCGCGAGCTGTTCCACACCATCGCCGGACTGTGGCGGGTCTCCCGGGCCACCGTCTTCTTCCTGATCTCCTCCGCCGTCTACCGGGACGGACTGGCGGGTGTGTTCACGTTCGGCGGGGTCCTCGCGGCGGGCACCTTCGGCTTCTCCCTGACCGAGGTCATCATGTTCGCGGTCGCGGCGAACCTGATCGCCGCCCTCGGCGCGTTCGTGGGCGGCTCCCTTGACGATGCCCTGGGCCCGCGCACCGTGATCACCGGCTCCCTTGTGGGCGTCATGCTCGCCGGCACCGCACTGCTGTTCTGGACGGGCAAACCAGCCTTTTGGGTCTGCGGGCTGGCCCTGTGCCTGTTCGTGGGACCGGCCCAGGCGGCGTCGCGCACGTACCTGGGGCGGCTGATCCCGCCCGGGCGCGACGGCGAGATCTACGGTCTGTACGCGACCACCGGGCGGGCCGTGAGCTTCATGGCACCCGGGCTCTTCGGACTGTTCGTCAGCGTGCTGGGTGCGCAGATCTGGGGAATCCTCGGGATCCTCGTGGTGGTGGCCGCCGGACTCGTCCTGCTGCTGCTCACCCCGCGCCCGCCGGAGGGCTTCACCACCGCCCAGGTCTGAGCGCGGCGGCGGGCGCGGCTCACTCGATGACGGTCCGGTCGAAGTTCAGGTGGCTGCGCGAGGCCGTGGGCCCGCGCTGGCCCTGGTAGCGGTTGCCGTAGGCGCCGCTGCCGTAGGGGTGCTCCGTGGGCGAGGAGAGCTGGAAGAAGCACAGCTGCCCCACCTTGGAACCGGGCCACAACTTGATGGGCAGCGTGGCCATGTTGGACAGCTCCAGCGTCACGTGGCCCGAGAACCCGGGGTCGATGAATCCGGCGGTCGAGTGCGTCAGCAGGCCGAGGCGCCCCAGGGAGGACTTGCCCTCCAGGCGCGCGGCGACGTCCGCCGGCAGGGCGACCTTCTCGTACGTGGCGCCCAGCACGAACTCCCCCGGGTGCAGCACGAAGGGCTCGTCCGGCGCCACCTCCACCAGCCGCGTGAGCTCGGGCTGCTCCTGGGCCGGGTCGATGTGCGCGTACTTGTGGTTGTCGAACAGCCGGAACCACCGGTCAAGGCGCACGTCAACGCTCGCGGGCTGGACCATGGCGGGATCGTAGGGCTCCAGGCGCACACGCCCGGAGCCCAGCTGACGGCGGATGTCGCGATCGGAGATGAGCACGGCTCCACGGTAGTCGACACCTCGCTGAAGGAACCGTGTGGAACACCGCAGCCCGCAAACGTGTTGTACAGTGGTGGGCGTTCATCCGCGTGCGTCATGCACCGGCGGAACAGTGCGGCTGTAGCTCAATGGTAGAGCGCACGCTTCCCAAGCCTGATACGCGGGTTCGATTCCCGTCAGCCGCTCCGTACACCTCGCACGACGCCCCGGGTCACCGTCACGGTCCCCGGGGTGTTGCATTCCCAGGGTGCCCACAGCCCGCGGGCCTGCCGGACGGGGCGGTCCGAGGACCCCGGCCGGCAGGGGCACCGTCACCCACCGCATGAGGAGCGATCATGCTGCGCACCATGTTCACCGGCAAGATCCACCGCGCCACCGTGACCCAGGCAGACCTGCACTACGTGGGGTCCGTGACCGTGGACCAGGACCTGCTGGACGCCGCCAACATCCTCCCCGGCGAGCTCGTGGCCATCGTGGACATCACCAACGGCGCCCGGCTGGAGACGTACACGATCGCCGGCGAGCGCGGCAGCGGCGTCATCGGCATCAACGGGGCAGCGGCACACCTCGTGCACCCCGGCGACCTCGTGATCCTGATCGCCTACGGCCTCATGGACACCGCCGAGGCCACGTCGTACGAGCCCCGTGTGGTCCACGTGGACGAGCACAACCGGATCGTGGCACTGGGCTCGGACCCCGCGGACGCGGTCGTGGGGAACGTGGTCCGCCCGCCGCACGCGCGCGAGCACCTGCTGGCGCAGGAGGACGCCGCGGTTCCCGGTCCGTGACCCCGCGGGCACGTGCGCGCCTGCCGGGCCGGCGACGTCGTGCCCACCCCACCGCGCCCGCAGGGGCGGATCACCACGAACGACGAGCCGAGGAGACGTGCCCGTGAGCGGAGTGGCCTCCGGGTTCTTCATCGTGTGGGCCGTGATCGGCACGGGCTACGTGATCGGACGCCTGGGGCTGCTCGGTCCGCACGGGCAGCCGGTGCTGTCCAGGCTCGCCTTCTACGTGGCGTCCCCGCCGCTGCTGTTCACCACGGTCGCGAAGGCGGACATCAGCCACATCTTTTCGGCACCGCTCGTGGTCGCCGGGGTCTCCGCGTGGCTGACCATGCTGGCCTACGCGACGGTCTCACGCCTCGTGCTGCACAGGGACGCCTCGGCCGTGGTGATGGGCGCTCAGGCCGCGGGTCAGGTCAACTCCGCGAACCTGGGGATCCCGATCGCCCTGTTCGTGCTGGGCGACGCCTCCCAGGTGGCCCCGGTGATGCTGTTCCAGCTGGCTCTGAACACCCCGCTGTACCTCACGGTCATGGACACCCTCACCGGCGGGGCGCGCCCCACCGTGGGCTCCGTGCTCAAGAGCGTGGCCACGAACCCGCTGATCGTGGGCTCGGGGCTCGGGGTCGCGTCCTCACTCACGGACACCACCCTCCCGGACCTCGTGATGCAGCCCGTGGAGATCGTGGCCGGTGCCGCAGTGCCGGCCATGCTGCTGGCGTTCGGAATCTCCCTGGTGGGCTCGCGCCCACTCTCCGAGCCCGGAACGCGCGCGGACACCCTGCTCGCCTCGGGAGCGAAGGTGCTCGTGCACCCGGCGCTGGCCCTGCTGCTCGCGTGGGCCCTCGGCCTGAGCGGTCCGATGCTGTACTCCGCCGTGATCATGGCGGCGCTGCCCACGGCCCAGAACCTCTATGTGGCCGCGGTGCGCTACGGCCGCGCGACCACGGTGTGCCGTGACACGGTGCTGCTCACCACCGTGGTCTCGATGGTCTCGATGGCGGTCGCCGCAGTATTTCTTTCCTGACGCCAAATTTCCCTGCCGATGCCGAGTCACACGAATTCTGTGACACACACCACCCTTAGACTGTGCAGATGCTGAATCGGTCTGCGCCCCTCGGGTAGCGTCAGGCCCGGTGCGTCAGCTCATGAGCTCGTCAGGAGAGGAAACATCGTGAAGTCCACTCACCACTCGCACAGGGCCGGGAAACCGCGTGCCGTCCGCAGCGTTGCGGCCGTCGCCGCCGTGTCCGCCATGCTGCTCACGGGGTGCGGCAGCGGGGAATCAGGCCCGCCCACGCTCACCTGGTACATCAACCCGGACGACGGCGGCCAGGACGTCCTCGCCCAGCAGTGCTCGGACGCGTCCGGCGGCAAGTACAAGATCCAGACCTCCCTGCTGCCCCGTGACGCCTCGTCGCAGCGCGAGCAGCTGGCACGCCGCCTCGCGGCCGGGGACACGTCCATGGACATCATGAGTCTCGACCCGCCCTTCGTGCCCGAGCTCGCGGAGCCCGGCTTCCTCGCGAAGCCCCCCGAGGACGTGGCAAAGGCCACCACCACGGACACGCTCGAGGGCCCGCTGCAGGGCGCCACGTGGAACGACGAGCTCGTGGCCATCCCGTTCTGGGCCAACACGCAGCTGCTGTGGTACCGCGAGTCCGCGGCCAAGGCGGCGGGTCTGGACATGTCCAAGCCCGTCACGTGGGACCAGCTCATCAAGGCGGCCAAGTCCCAGGACAAGTACCTGGGTGTGCAGGGCGTGCGCGGTGAGGCCATGTCCGTGTGGGTCAACGGCCTCGTGGAGTCGGCCGGCGGCCAGGTGGTCTCGGACGGCCAGGACGGTCAGGACGCCAAGATCACGCTGGACTCCGACGCCGGCAAGAAGGCCGCGGAGATCATCGGGACCATCGGCAAGGAGGGCCTCGGCGGACCCGGCCTGGCCACCCAGGACGAGAACGCCTCCATGATCCAGTTCCAGGGGGACAAGGGCTCGTTCATGGTCAACTGGCCGTTCATCTACTCGGCCACCAAGGCCTCCGTGGACGAGGGCACCCTCGACAAGTCGGTGCTGGACGACATCAAGTGGACCACGTGGCCCCGTGTCGACGCGGACACCGAGGCGCACCCGCCGCTGGGCGGCATCAACCTGGGCGTGGGCGCCACGTCCAAGAACCAGGACCTCGCGTGGGAGGCCGTGCAGTGCATCGTCTCCCCCGAGCACCAGGCCCAGTACTTCGCGACCAACGGCAACCCGCCGTCGTCCACGAAGGCCTTCGACGACCCCGAGGTCAAGAAGGCGTACCCCATGGCCAACACCATCCGCAAGTCCCTCGACGCCGCGAAGCCTCGCGCGCAGACCCCGTACTACAACGAGATCTCCACGGCCATCCAGCAGAACTGGACCCCGCCGGCGGACGTCACCGAGGACACCCCGCGTGAGACCACCGAATTCATCCAGGAAGTCCTGAAGGGAGATGCGTTGCTGTGAGCACCACCGTCAATTCCTCCGCTCCCGCCGCGGCGCCGGAGAAGACCCGCACCAGGCGTCATCTCTCGGACCGCGCCCGCGCTGAGCGCAAGCTGGGCTGGCTGCTCGCTGGACCGGCGTTCGTGATCATGCTCCTGGTCACGCTGTACCCGATCGTCCAGGCCTTGTGGGACTCCCTGTTCTCCTTCCGCCTCACCGCGCCCGGTGACAAGGAGTTCGTGTTCCTGGGCAACTACGCCACGGCACTGTCGGACATCGTGTTCTGGCGGGACCTGGGCGTGACCCTGCTGATCACGGTGGTCACGGTGGTCGTGGAACTCGTCCTGGGCCTCGCCCTCGCGCTCGTGATGCACAGCGCCATCAAGGCCACGCGCGGCCTGCTGCGCACCGCCATCCTGGTGCCCTACGGCATCATCACTGTGGTCTCCGCGTTCGCGTGGTTCTACGCCTTCGACATCACCACCGGCTACGTGAACAACTGGCTCTCGTGGCTGCCCATGATCGGTCCGGACTTCAACTGGTTTGCCTCCGCGGGCCCGTCTCTGTTCGTGATCATGGCCTCGGAGATCTGGAAGACCACCCCGTTCATCTCGCTGCTGCTGCTCTCCGGGCTCGCACAGGTCCCCGGTGAGCTCACCGAGGCCGCCCGTGTGGACGGCGCCTCGGCATGGCAACGCCTGAGCAAGGTGGTCCTGCCGAACATGAAGGCCGCCATCATGGTGGCCGTGGTGTTCCGCGCCCTGGACGCCTTCCGCATCTTCGACAACGTCTTCATCATGACCAAGGGCCAGTACGGCACCGAGACGCTCTCGCTGCTCGCGTACCGCACGTCCATCGGTCGTCTGGAAATCGGCCTTGGTTCGGCCATCTCGGTGATCCTGTTCATCTGCGTGATGCTCATCGCGCTGGTGGCCATAAAGGTCTTCAAGGTGGACCTCACCGGTGGCTCTGGGAAGGGGAAGTAACCGTCATGTTGAGCACCAAGCAGAAAATCGGCTGGACCGTCATCAGCATCGCGGTGCTGGTCTACGCGCTGTTCCCCGTCCTGTCCATCCTGATGACGTCCTTCAAGTCCTCCTCGGACCTGAACTCGGGCAAGTTCATCCCCACGAAGTTCGTCACGAGCAACTACGAGCAGATCTTCGTGGGCGAGGCCAAGGACCTGTTCCTGCCGGCCCTGTGGAACTCGATCGGCATCTCACTGATCTCCACGTTCGTGGCCGTCGTGCTCGCGACACTGTGCGCCTACGCGATCGCACGCCTGGACTTCCCGGGCAAGAAGATCGTGCTGACCACCGCGCTGATGGTCTCGATGTTCCCAGTGGTCTCCATCGTCACGCCGTTGTTCAACCTGTGGCGCCAGGTGGGGCTCTACGACACCTGGCTCGGCCTGATCATCCCCTACCTGTCCCTGACCCTGCCGATCTCCATCTGGACCCTGGCGGCGTTCTTCCAGCAGATCCCCTGGGACCTGGACCGCGCGGCGCAGGTGGACGGCGCCACCACGTGGCAGGCGTTCCGCAAGGTGATCGTGCCGCTCACGCTGCCGGGTGTCTTCACCACGGCGATCATCGCGTTCTTCATCGCGTGGAACGACTTCGTGTACGGCATCGGCCTGACCTCGACCGCCGCGGCGCGTCCCGTCCCGGCGGCACTCGCGTTCTTCACCGGCGCCTCGCAGTTCGAGGCCCCTGCGGGCGCGATTTCCGCGGCGGCGATCATCGTGACCATCCCTGTGGTGCTGCTCGTTCTGGCGTTCCAGCGCCAGATCGTCTCCGGCCTGACCCAGGGCGCGGTCAAGGGCTGAGCCCGCCGCACCATCCACGCTTTTACACAGATAGGACTGAGTAGACATGGCAGCAATCACCATGGAACACCTCGTCAAGAAGTACGACGACGGTTTCCCCGCGGTCAACGACATCTCCATCGACGTCGCCGACGGCGAGTTCCTGATCCTCGTGGGCCCCTCCGGCTGCGGCAAGTCCACGCTCCTGCGCATGGTCGTGGGCCTCGAGGACATCACCTCCGGGGACCTGAGCATCAACGGGGTGCGCGTCAACGACAAGCAGCCGCGTGATCGCAACCTCTCGATGGTGTTCCAGAACTACGCGCTGTACCCGCACCTGTCGGTGTACGAGAACATCGCCTTCCCGCTGCGCCTGTCCAAGGGGCAGTTCAGCGAGGAGGAGATCGACCGCAAGGTGCGCGAGGCGGCGGACACCCTGGACCTCAACGAGCACCTCGAGCGCAAGCCGGCGAACCTCTCCGGCGGTCAGCGCCAGCGCGTGGCCATGGGGCGCGCGATCGTGCGTGACGCGGACGCGTTCCTCTTCGACGAACCCCTGTCCAACCTGGACGCCAAGCTGCGCGGCCAGATGCGCACGGAGATCGCGCAGCTGCAGCGCCGCATGGGCATCACGTCGCTGTACGTGACTCACGACCAGACCGAGGCCATGACCCTCGGTGACCGCGTGGCCGTGCTCAAGCGTGGTCAGCTCCAGCAGATCGCGTCCCCGAGGGAGCTCTACGAACAGCCCGTCAACCTGTTCGTGGCGGGGTTCATCGGCGCTCCGTCCATGAACTTCATCCCGGCGCGCGTGAACGGCTCGGTGTTCCACACCCCGATCGGGGACATCGAGATTCCGGAGCGCGTGCAGGGCAAGCTCACGAACGCCCCCGAGATCGTGCTGCTGGGCCTGCGCCCGGAGCACTTCGAGGACGCGAAGTTCGTGGACGAGACGAAGATCCCCCACGGGACCGTCTTCGACTCCGAGTTCACGCACACCGAGTGGCTGGGCAACCAGCAGTACGGCTACATCCACTACCAGCAGGATGCCGCCGTGCAGCACAAGCTCAACGAGCTGGCTCAAGAGCTGGACGCGGACGAGATGCCCGCCCAGGTGGTCGTCTCCCTGGACGCCTCCTCCCGCATCCGCGGTGGCTCCACGGCAAAGATCTGGTTGGACAGCCGCAAGATGCCCGTGTTCAACCCAGAGACGGGCGAGAACCTCACGCGTGACGCGGAGGCCGGTGCGGAGCTGACCCGCGAGGCCAACGAGGAGCGCAAGAACGAGATCGAGCGTGCCCGCCGGCGTGACAGTGCGCGCGCGGATCAGGCCGGCGCCGCGGGGACCTCCCCCGCCGGTGGGGCCGAGCACGACGGCGGGGCGGGCAGCAGCGCCGCACGCTGATCCCCAGCGCCCCTCGCCGCACGACGACGGCCGGTTCTCCACCACGGGAACCGGCCGTCGTCGTCAGCTCCTGGCGCCTGGCGCGGTCCCGGTCCCGCGGGCGGTCCCGGTCGCCCCTCAGTCCCCGGCCCCTCGGCCAACCCCGGCACCTCCTCTGCTCCCGACTCTGGCCCCTCCCGGGGCCCCGTCTCAGCCGACCGAGCCCGCCGTGCTGGCCAGCGCCCACCAGCCCAGCAGGGCGATCACGGTGAGCAGCGCGAGCGAGGACGCCGCATAGCGCAATCTCGGGTGGCGCACGTGCCACGGGACCAGCCGGCGCCAGTTCTCACTCACCTGCGCGGGGGTGGCCTGCCGGAAGTTCACGTGCTGCGCACCGCTGGCCCGGGCGAGCTCGTCGAGGGTCCGGGCGTCCCAGACGGTACCGTCGAGCCCGAGGGCGCGGCGCCCGGAGGCCGTGACGAACCACAGGTACGGCCTGCCCCGGGAACGGCCCGAACCGGAACGGGGCGCCAGCAGCTTCTCGACGGTGACCACCTGCGTGATCCGTTCCCGGGCCACGGCGTGGAACCCGACCCACCGTGAGACGAGCACGAACCCGGGTGTCAGCACCGCGAGCGCCGGGCGCAGGTTCACGTAGGCGCCCACGAGACCGGCGAGGGCGGTCAAGGCGAGCACGCCGGTCACGGGCCCGGCCGGCCGCCGGTAGAAGATTGCCCCGACCGCCAGCACCACCAGGAGCAGGGGCGCGGCGGAGGCCGCGAGCCGCCGCCCGTAGGAACCGAGCCGGGGGTGGAACACGTGCTCGGGCACGCCGTACTTCTGGGGCACCTGCCGGACGGTCTCTGCCATGTTGTGCGCTCGCGCTCCTCGGGTCTCTGGTCACGGCCGCTGTCGGTCGCGGGGTGCCTGGTGCCCCCGGACGCATCGGGAGTTCGGTCCCCAGGGTGCGGGCCTCGTGAACCGTTGCCTGCGCAGCTCCGTGCGTGAAGCACGATCCCTGGTCCTGCTCCCGGCCGGGCTCGCCCCAGCCTACTGGCCGTTCCAGGGGCCGCGCCGGAGCCGGACCCCGCGAGCGTGACGCCGCGCGGCGAACCGGGTGACACGGCGCAGGCGGGGCGCGCATGAACTACCGTGAGGAGCCATGGAACGCAGTGATCGCATCATCAGGGCCCTGGGTGCCTGGTTCTTCCTGATCGTGCTGGCCGTGGCCGCCGCCGCGGTGGCCATTGCGCTCGTGAACAAGTACCAGTACGGCCCTGAGACCGAGGTCCGGGAGTACTTCCAGGCGCTGCAGGACGGGGACGGCGCCAAGGCCCTGGGTCTGCTCAACGCCGAGGTTCCGGACTCCAACGCCGCGCTGCTGGACGGGGATCCGCTCGCGGAGGCGGGCAAGCACCTGCAGGATGTGGCGGTCTCCACGGTCGACTCGGACGGGGACACCACCACGGTCCGAGCAGACTACCTCCTGGACGGGAAGCAGGCGTCCTCGGAGTTCAGGCTGCACCCGGCGGAGACTCAGTGGGGGTTCTTCACAGTGTGGGACTTCGACCCCACCACGCTGCCCACCATGTCCGTGTCCATGCCCGGCTCCACCGCGGTGGACATCAACGGGGTGTCCGTGGCGCTGCGGGACTCCTCGCGCGAGTTCGCCGTCTTCTACCCCGGCGTCTACACGGGGTCCTACACCTCCCCCATGGTCACCGCCCAGCCGCAGGAGGTAGCCGTGAGCGACTCGTCCAAGGATACGACGATGAAGCTCACCGCCGTCCCGTCGGAGCAGCTCCAGCAGCAGGTGGAGCAGCAGGTCCACGAGCATCTCGACGCATGCGCGGCCAAGGACAGCCTCTACCCCGAGGACTGCCCGTTCAGCTACGAGTTCGACGGACGGATCCAGGACAAGGTCAGCTGGAGCATCAAGGACTACCCGCGCTCCACGGTCGAGCTGGGCGGCGCGCACGCGGACCAGTGGTCCCTGCCGGACAGCAGGGGGACCGCGCACATCGAGTTCACCGCGGTGAACCTCTACGACGGCACCACGTCCAAGGTCTCGGCGGACGTCCCCTTCACCTTCTCGGCGAGCCTGAAGGTCACGCAGGACAAGGCCACGGTCACGCCCCGCTGACGCACCCCACCGCTGCGGCTCGCAGGCGGCCACGGACGACGACGCCGCACGCGCGCTCCCCCGCGCCCGTCACGCGCCGTCGTCGTCCAACCAGCCCGGCCCGCTCAGCCCGGCCTACTCAGTCCAGCCCGCGCAGCTCCAGCGTGAGGGAGGAGTCCGCGGCGGGGTCCACGGTGAAGGGGATCCCCCAGTCCTGCTGGTAGAGGTGGCAGGCCGCGTGCTCGGGGATCTCGCCGTCCGGGGAGCCATCGCACGCCGCGGCCCGGGCGGTGATGTGCAGGACGCCCTCCGTGACGCCGTCGGCGAGCCGCAGGGTGCGGGTGAGTCCCCGGGCGGTGCCGTCCCCCGCAACGAGCGCGTCCTCCGGGGAGGAGGAGACCTTCAGCTGCGTGGGGTCCCCCCACCGGGTGTCGAGCTTCTGCCCGCTCGGGGCCGCGAAGCGGACGGTGAGCTCAAGCTCACCGGGGGCCACGGGGGTGCGCTTGCGCTGCATCTGCGCCGCGCCCTCGTCCACGGTCTGCGCCTGCTTGGGGACGGCCACCCGCACCACGCGGTGGGCGTTGGTCTCGACCACCACGAGGACGGGCTCGTCCTGGCTCGTGTCCAGGAGCACGTCCGAGGGCTCGGCGAGTCCCCGAGTGAGGGTGGAGACCTCGCCCGTGGCGGGGTCGAAGCGGCGCACAGCACCGTTGTAGGTGTCGGCCACGGCCACGGAGCCGTCCGGCAGCACCGTGACGCCCAGGCAGTGCTGCAGCCGGGCCTGCTCCGCGGGGCCGTCGCGGAAGCCGAAGTCGAACAGGCCCAGGCCCACGGCGGAGTCCACCGCAGCCACGGCGCCGTCGTCGGTGAAGCGCACGCGGCGCAGCGCGGAGGACTCGGAGTCCGCGACCCACACGGAGCCGTCCTCAGCCTGCGCCAGGCCGGAGGGCTGGGCGAACCAGGAACCGTCCGCCGCGCCGTCGCGCAGACCCTCGTCCCCGGTACCGGCCAGCACGGCGAGCGCACCGGTGCGCGGGTCGAAGGAGAAGAGCTGGTGGGTGCCGGCCATTGCGATCACGAGCGCGTCCGCGGTCTGCGACCACACGACGTCCCAGGGGGAGGACAGCGCCACGGACAGGGGGTCCCCCTCCGTGATCGCGTTCGGGTCCACGCCGCGGGCGCGCGCGTCGTCGAGCAGTCGCTGGACGCCGTTGCCGGCGATGGTGCGCACCGACCCCGAGCCGAGGTCCACCCCGCGCAGCCGGTGGTTCACGGTGTCCGCGACCACGAGGTCGTAGCCGAGCTGCGAGCGCAGCTGCTGCGGAAGCACCGCGATGCCCTGGGGCTCGTTGAACCGGGCCGCGTCCCGCGGTCCGTCCGCCCAGCCCCGGGTGCCGGAGCCGATGGTGCCGCGCACGGTGGCGAGGTCCGCCTCGAGCTGCACCAGACGGTGGTGGCCGGTGTCGCTCACCATGAACGAGCCGTCCGGCAGGGCCACGACCTTGCCCGGGAAGCGCAGATCGCCCTCGGGGCGCGGGCGGGGCACGTACGGCCCGTCGCCGCGGTGCAGCGTGCCCTTGGCCTCGTGCTCGGCCACCAGCTCTGCCACGAGCGACTCCAGCCCCTGGACGTGCCCCTCGCCGGAGAGGTGCGCCACGATGTAGCCCTCCGGGTCCAGCACCACCAGGGTGGGCCACGCACGCGCGGTGTAGGCGTCCCACGTCTTCAGACCGGGGTCGTCCAGCACGGGGTGGGTGATCTCGTAGCGGTCCACGGCGGCGGCGAGCGCGTCCGGGTCCGCCTCGTGCTCGAACTTGGGCGAGTGCACGCCCACCGTCACGAGCACGTCCGAGTACTGCTCCTCGAGGGGACGCAGCTCGTCGAGCACGTGGAGGCAGTTGATGCAGCAGAAGGACCAGAAGTCCAGGACCACGATCTTCCCCCGCAGGGCGTTCAGGTCCAGCTGCTCACCACCGGTGTTCAGCCAGGCCCGGCCCTCGAGCTCGGAGGCGCGGACGGGGGTGGTCATGCGTGCGGCTGTCACGTCGGATGGATCCTTCCGGGACGGGGAGAGTTGTCTACCGGGGACAACGTTATCCGCGCGGCCCTGCTTCCCGGGCCCCGCGTGACGCCCCGCGCACGGCGGTCTCCCCGCACTGTGGTCTCCCTGCGCGGTGGCGCCGGGCGGGGAGGCCGCGGGCACGGCGTCGTCGTGCTGGCCTGCGCGGCGCCGTCGCGCTGTTCTTCACGCGACGACGACGCCGCCCGGCTCAGCGGCCGCGCTCGTCCCGTTCGGCGAGCTCGGCCATCATCTGGTTGTAGGCGCGCAGCTCGGCGTCGTCCGTGCGGTCCGCCTGCCGGTCCACGCGGCGGTTCTCCTTGGAGCCCTCCATGGCCCACATCACGGCCACGATGACCGCGAGCAGGAACGTGGGGAACTCCCCGATGCCCCACATGAGCATGCCTCCGAGCTCCTGGTCGTCCAGGGCGCTGGGCCCCCAGGGGCGGCCCATGTTCCCGAACCAGGACGCCTGCAGCACCGTGGTCAGGCTCATGATGCTGATGCCGATGAACGCGTGGGCGGCCATGGTGGCGAGCAGCAGCAGCAGGCGCATCGGGTAGGTGGGACGCCGCGGGATGGGGTCGATGCCGATCAGCACGAGCGCGAACATGTACCCGGTGAACAGGAAGTGCACCATCATGAACTCGTGGCCCACGTGGTAGCGCAGCGTGAAGCGGAACAGGTCCGTGAAGTAGAACAGCACGATCGAGAACGCGAAGTTCGCCGCCGCGAAGATCGGGTGGGTGACCACCTTGCCCCAGGTGGAGTGCACGAGCCGCAGGATCCACTCGCGGGGTCCGCGGGTGCCGTCCCGGCGCGGCTCCAGCGCCTTGAGGATCACGGTGACCGGCGCACCGCAGACCAGGAAGAGCGGCACGACCATCGTGAGGCTCATGTGCTCCACCATGTGGGCGGAGAACAGCACGCGGGCGTAGACGGCCACGCCGCCGCTCGTCGCGTACAGCAGAGCGGCGAGACCCACGAACCAGGACGCCGTGCGCAGGACCGACCACGTGTCCCCGCGGCGCCACACCTTGACCGCGGCCCACAGGTAGACCACGGCCATGAAGACCACCACGGCCACCCAGAACCAGTCCAGTCGCCAGGTGGTGAACCAGCTCGCGGGGGTGGGTTCCGGGGGCAGCTCGTACCACGTGAGGATGCGCGCGGGCGAGGCGTCCGGCTGCAGCTCCTCGGGCACGGGCGGGGCGGTGCGCCCCAGCGCGGTGGCGATGCCCATGAGCAGACCCATGAGCACCACCTCCACCACGATGACGCGCCACAGCGTGGCCGTGCGCGAACGGGAGCCGTCCACCACGCCCGGAATCAGCCACTGCCGGTGGGCGAAGCCCGCCAGCCCCAGCAGCAGGGTGAGCACGAGCTTGGTCAGCGCGAGCACACCGTACGAGGAGCCCAGCTGCTCCCACGAGCCGATGCGCACCGCCGCGTTGACGATGCCGGAGAGCAGCACCAGCGCGTAGCAGCCCAGTGCCACCGCGGAGTAGCGCCGCAGCACCACCGCGAGCAGCGGCTCGGTGTGGGTGGCACCGCCCCGGCGGCTGACCACCGAGGACTCCCGGGAGAGCAGGGGACCCACCCAGACCAGCACGAGGATCCCGCCCACCCACAGGCACACGCCCAGCAGGTGCAGGCCCAGGGAGTTGACCGCGCCCATGTGGTCCGCGCCGCCGGAGGCGTGGCCGTTGAGGGCCATGGCCACGAGCGCCACGAAGGACAGCGCGAGCGTGCAGAACAGGCCCAGCAGCGCCCGCACGCCGAAGACCAGGGTGGTCACCACCGCAGCGACCATCACGATGACCGCCTGCGACTGCCCCGTGGAGATCCCGGTGACGTAGTGCAGCAGCTGCTGCGTGTAGTTCTCGCCGCCGCCGATCGAGGATCCGGAGACGTCCGAGTAGGTGAAGATCAGCACCGCCACGGCGGCCACCGTCCACACCACGGACGCCGCCTCCACGAGTTGCAGGACCGAGCGGAATGCCGGGTGCTCCGGCTCCCCCGCCTGATCCCGGCTGCTGCGCGGTGGGCGCCTGCGGGAGCGGTCCGCGAAGCGCGGCACCACCCCGATGGCGAAGAGCAGCCCACCCATGACCACGGTCATCGCGATGTTGTGGACCACCTTGACCGTGGGCAGACCCCAGCGCACGAGCGTGCCGGGGTCTGCGACCTGCCGGGGAGCCGCAGCCCCGCCGAAGACCAGTGCGGCGCTCATCCCGACCATCGCCGCTACGAGGACCACCGTGATGGTCCAGGGGCTCACGCTCACACCCGCCCCGGACGACGACACCGCCCCACCGGGGGTGCCGCCCGCGCGACGTCCGTCGCGCCGGTCCTTGCTCGTGGTTCGTGCCCTGCTCATGCTCGTGCCCCTCCGGCCCGTTGCTCGTCCGATGTCTGTTGCCCCGCTGCTTCCGGTCCCGGGGGCGCCGTCGGCTCCGCCGTGGTCGCGGCGTGCGTCACGTGAACAGCACGTCCCCGATGAAACCACCCGACTCGCACCCGGGCGGGATGGCGAACACGGCCGAGCCGATGGGAACGGTCCACGTGTTCAGCATGTCCAGCTCGTCCAGCCGCTTCTGGATGGGGACGAACTGCTTCAGCGGATCCGCCTGGTAGGAGGCGAAGATCAGCCCCGTGGCAGAGACTCCCCCGCTGACGTCCCCTGAGCCGCTGCGCCCGGAGGCGTCTTGCACCGCAAGGTCGTAGTTGTACACCCTGCGGAAGATCTTCTCGTCCGGGTTCGGGCTGCGCGAGCGCCGCACATGGCTGTAGGAGGAGATCACAGGGAAGCCCAGGGGCCCCTTCGCGTCGAGGTCCGGTTCGTCGTGCTCCTTCTGCCCGGTGAGGGGGGCGCCGTCCGTGAGCCTGCGCCCCACCGCGTCCTCCCGCGCCGGGGTGTCGGCCTCGTCCCACGTGTCCAGGTTCATGTGGATCCGCCGTAGCACCAGCGAGGTGCCGTTCTCGATCCAGGGCGTGAAACCGTCCCGGCCGTAGACCACCTGCTCGTGGTCCTCCTCCCCCGGGTAGGGGTTGGAGGTGCCGTCCACCTGGCCGAAGAGGTTGCGCATGCTCTGCCCGTCCGGGGTGGCGCCCACCGTGTTGCGGAAACCGTCCTGCACCCACCGCACGCTCGCGAACGAGCGGACGTCCTTGAGCAGCACGCGCTGGGCGTGGGCCATGGTCAGGCGGTCGTCGCAGCACAGCTGCAGCAGCAGGTCCCCCTGGTTCCAGGCGTCCTGCAGCCTGTCCACCCCGAAGGCGGGCAGGGGCCGCAGCCACTCCGGGGCGCGGGAGCGGTCGACCAGCGAGACCGCGCGCGGGCCGAAACCCACGGTCACGGTGAGGCGTGACGGGTTCTCCGCGAGCCACGGCTCCTGGTCGTTGACGGGCGCCTGCCCCTGCGTGAGCGCCGAGGCGTCGTCCGTGAGCACGCGCAGCAGCCGTCGCATCGACTCGCGGGTGGCCGCGGCGTCGAGGTCCAGGGCCACGAACGCGCAGAACGCCTGCGGCAGCGTAGCCACTCCCGCCTGCCGGGCACCGTGGAACGGCTCGACGCGCTGCCCGGGGCGGGTCTCGTCCCGCGCAGCCGCAGACCAGGGAGCCTGCCCACCCACGGCGGCCGCGGAGACGGCGCCGATGCCGGTCGCACCGGCGCCGGCGACCGCGCCCGTGAGCAGCGACCGCCGGCTCCAGCCCGAGGGCTTCACTGGCACCCGATCAGCCGGCATGGCATTCCGGGAGCGCGGAGGAGGACGGCGAGCTCATGTCCATGCCCGCGTGCGAGGAGCCGGAGCCCTCCGTGCTGCCACCGGACGAGTGTTCGTGGCCGGAGTGCTCCGCGTACTCGGAGCTCCCTGCGGACGCCTCCGGGCTCGCTGAGGACATGTCCATGGCCTCGTGGGAATTCGAGGAGCCGCTCGCGTCCTCGCCCGGTGCGTACTCCTCCTTGGCACCCGAGTAGTCGCGCACCGGGACCGTGACCGTCTTGGTCCCGGCGTCCGAGTGCAGCTGCAGGGTGAGGTCTGCCCCCGCCTTCAGCGAGCAGGTGAGGTCCATGAGCATGATGTGGTTCCCACCAGGTTCCAGGGCGGTGCTCTTGCCCGCGGGAATCGTGAAGCCGCCATCCTTCTGGCGCATGGTGGTGGAACCGCTCGTGCTGTCTGTGACCGTCTCGTGCAGCTGGACGGAACCGGCCGTTCCGTCCGCGCTGGCCCCGGTGACGGTCACGTCCTTGTCCGAGGTGTTGGTGAGCGTGCCGAAGGCGGCGGTCATTCCCGAGTCCGCGGCCTTCGCCCAGCCGTTGTCGAGCGTCAGCGGCGCGTCCGAGGCGCTCTGGGAGGCGGACGGGGACGACTCCGCGCCGCCGCCGGAGGCCGAGCAGCCGGTCAGTGTCGCGAGACCGATCCCGAGTGCCGCCACCGCAGCGAACGCGCGGTGGGCGAGCGGCGGGGTGGCTCCCGCGCGACGCCCGGCTGTGGAGGTGGTTGTCGTGTTGTTGTCCAGGTTCATGGTGTTCCTCGTGGAAGTTGGGGTCCGGTTCGGACGCGGCACAACGGCGGTGCGAGCGACCCGTCGGGGCCTGCCGTGCGGCGTCGGCCAACCGGGCCGGCGTGGGCCGGGCGGGCGGCGGACGCGGGGTGCGCGGTGCGCGCGTGCCCGGCGGTGTGCGAACCGGGGAGGGGTGGATGGTGGCCGGAGCCGCGGCACGGCCGCGCTCCAGGATCAGCTGAGCTCCGGGATCAGCCGAGCGCCGGAGCAGCGCGGCCGGCGGATCAGCGCTGCCGGGGGCGGGTGGCGAAGGCCAGCACCACCAGCAGCAGCACCAGGGCCACGACGCCCCCGATGACCGGCAGCACCCAACCCGGCACGCCCGTGCCGCTCACAGGCTGCTGTGAGTCGTCGGACCCCCCCGCCTGCCCGGACGCCGAGGCCACTGGGGCGGGGGACGCCGTGGAACCGGCGCCCTCGCCAACGTCGTACGTGAAGGTTCCCTCGATCGGGTGGCCGTCCCGGGAGACGACCCGCCACGTGACGGTGTAGGTCTCGTCCCCGTCCCCGCCCTCGCGCAGCGGCTGCGAGACCTTCGTCTTCTGCACGGCCAGCGTGCCGCGGGTGATGTCCGTCCCGTGCGAGTCCGTGACCCGGACCTCGCTGCCGATGTCCTGGATGTCGCCGGAGAACGTCAGCTCCAGCGTGGCCGGGGCCTTCTCGATGCTCGAGCCCGCCGCGGGGTTCGTGCTCACGAGCTCGTCGTGGGCGCTCGCCGGAGCGGCCGTGGCCAGCACGAGGAAGATCGCCACGAGGCCTGCGAGGAGCACGGGCACGACGGCGCGGGGCCCCCCGGGCGCGGCGGCGGCACCTGCCGCCGCCTGCGAGCTGACAGGGACGGGCGTGGAAGCCCCGTCGACGCCCGTCACCGGTGTGGTGCGGGCTGCTCGGGTGCGACGGGCATGGGCGGTGTGGACCGGGGGTGTGTGGCGGGAGTTCATGTGTTCCATGGGATGTGTCTCTCCTGCGCCGGGAGGCGCGAGTGTGCCGCGCGGGGCGGCTGGGCTGCAATTGGATGCTCCGGATGGCATCGACGCTGCACGACGGGCTGCGCCGGACGCCTACGCGGCGGCCGGCGGCCCGCGGTACCCGCACAGGCTGGAGAGCAGCAACTGGTCCGACAGGGCCCGAGGGGAGCTCCAGGATGTCCGCCGGGGAACCGGCGGGAGCACGGGCCGCGGGAGCAGGTTGAGCAGCCGCAGCACCCGCAGCGAGCAGGCGGCGAGCAGGCGCACGACAGCCACCTCGCCGTGGCGCAGCAGCGCGTAGGTCGCGAGCGCGGCGAGCACGTGCGCCGCGAGCATGGCACCGCTGTGGTGGGTGACCGGTGGCACGGAGGTGAGCAGCTGCTGCGGCTCCTCCAGTGCGGCCGTGCCGTGGTGGTGCGTGCGCGTCGCCGCGTGCACCATGGCCCCGGACTGGGCGAAGAGCAGGTGCAGCAGCAGCTGGCTGACAGCCACGCTGGCCGCCACGCCCGCGCGGGACAGCGCCCGCCCGGAGAGCAGCATGCACACCGGGGCCGCGAGACACGTGGACAGGGCGATCACCAGCGGTGGGGGCCAGGTTCCATCCAGGGCGGCGTGGGAGCCCGCGGCCAGCGTGGTGCCCAGCAGCGCCGCGCTCCAGCCGCGGGCAAGTCGGCGTGCGCGAGGGGACACCGAACACCTCCGGGACTGGCTGCGGGACAGGACAGGGACTCCCATTATGCGCCACTCCAGGCGCGCGGTACGAACCTTCCCGGGGTGTGGCGCGGTCCGTGCCGTACCGGAAATGTGCCGCGTCATGGGGCACGCAAAGGGACCGTCCGCGCGGATGCGCGAACGGTCCCTTGAACAGTCACGGGTACGGGACCCGTGCCAGCCTGTCTCACTTGGAGGAGACGGCAGCCTTCAGCTTGGAGCCGGCGGTGAGCTTCACACCGTGGCCGGCGGGAATCTGGATAGCCTCGCCGGTCTGCGGGTTGCGGCCCTGGCGAGCGGCACGGTCCGTGCGCTCGACGGAGAGCCACCCCGGGATCGTGATCTTCTCGCCCTTGGAGACGGAGCTCTCGAAGACCTCGAAGAGGGAATCCAGCACGCCGTTGACGGCGGCCTGGGTGTTGCCGGACTTCTCGGCAACCTCGGCGACGAGTTCACTGCGGTTCATAGCCATGTGCTTGTCCTCCTGGACTGGGTTGGCGATCTCTCGGAAGGGACTACCGAGGGGCGGGAGGCCCCTCACGGTGAGAAATTACCAGCTTGACTTGTAGATGCCGGGCAGTTCGCCGCGGTGAGCCATGTCGCGGAAGCGCACACGGGAGATCCCGAAGCGCTGGAAGGTGCCGCGGGGACGGCCGTCGATCTGGTCGCGGTTGCGCACACGGATCGGGGAGGCGTCGCGGGGCAGCTTCTGCAGGCCCAGACGGGCCTCTTCACGGGCCTCGGGGGACGCGTTCTCGTCCACGAGGGTCTTCTTCAGCTCTGCGCGCTTGGCGGCGTAGCGCTCAACGATGACCTTGCGCTGCTCGTTCTTGGCGATTTTGGACTTCTTGGCCATGGATTCAGCGCTCCTCGCGGAAATCGACGTGCTTGCGGACCACCGGGTCGTACTTCTTCATGACGAGGCGGTCGGGGTTGTTACGGCGGTTCTTGCGGGTGACGTAGGTGAACCCGGTGCCGGCCGTGGACTTGAGCTTGATGATGGGACGTACATCCTTGTCCTTAGCCATCTCAGATCTTCTCCCCACGTGCGATGAGTTCGTTGACCACGGCGTCGATGCCGCGGGCATCGATGACCTTGATGCCCTTCGCGCTCAGGTTGAGCGTGACGTTGCGACGCAGCGAGGGCACCCAGTAACGCTTCTTCTGGATGTTCGGGTTCCACCGGCGCTTCGTGCGGCGGTGCGAGTGCGAGATGCTGTGGCCAAAGCCCGGCTGGGCCCCGGTCACCTGGCAGTGCGCTGCCATAGTGTTCTCCTCCAATGTCCAATGTCGACGAAATGACGGCACGCATGGCGGCCGCCGGGCGGTGTTCCGCCAGCGGCCGTGGCCACGAGTGGTCCGTCACCTCAAGAAAATGCCACCGTTCGCGCGCCGGGCGTGATGTGCTCTTACCCCGCGGCAGTACCGGTCAGGGCACTCGCTACGACGAAGACGGTGAAGATCTAGGCGCCGGTAGATGGACTCCACCACACGACAGCCTTAGATTCTAGGCTTCTACAGACTCTCTCGCAAATTTGAAACGGAAACAGTGCGATTGAGCGCCCCTCGATTCTAGCCGGTGCGCCGCGATGCGCCAATTCGCGGGCCTCGCAGCGGAGTCTGGCACAGAATCCGCCCCCCGGGGGGGCTCACCCTCGGGTGGCCCGGGGCGCAGAGACGAGTGTGGGGTGGCGACCCGTCCATGACCCGGCTCACCACCCCGACACACCTTCTTCGGCCCATCTCCTCACCCAGGAGATTAGGGAAGACTTATCTTACCTAATTCATCCAGGGGGGCAACCCTCCCTGCCACCCGCCCTTGCATCAGGACTCCGGGGTGGCAGCACGGAACGGGTCCGCGATGTCGCGGTGCTCGGGCTGCTTGGGGGCCCGAGAGGTGACCTTGGGGTCCCTCCGGTGCGTGCCGAGAGCCTCGTTGACCACGTCCACGAGCTTGTTCACGCGCTCCATCCGTGGCAGGTTCTCGAGCATCACGGGCCGGCCGTCCGAGTCCGCGAGCGGCACCCGCCAGTTCGGGTACTCGTCGCTCGTACCGGGCTGGTTCTGGATCCGCTTCTCCCCCACGGCGTCCACCAGGGAGACGTTGAGCAGCAGCGAGGGGGCATCGCACAGGTAGCGGTAGAGCGCCTCGATCTTCTCCTCCTGCCCGGACTCCTCACCGTGCGGGAGGTAGCCAGCGTCCGCCACCGCGGTGAAGAACGTCTCGAGCTGGCGCCGGGCGTCCTCCCGCTCCTCCTCCGGGGAGCGGGCGAGCAGGCCCAGCTTTTCGCGCAGCTCCAGCTGCACTCCCTCGAGGTAGCCGGCCGTGGGCGGCAGGTCGTGGGTGTTGACCGAGGCCATGCACAGCTCCCGGTAGCGGGAGGGGTCCAGGGGCATGTCCCCGTCCATCTCGAACCACAGGATGGATGTCCCCAGCACACCCTTGCCTTCCAGGTACTCGCGCACACTGTCCTCGACGGTGCCCAGGTCCTCGCCCACCACGATCACGCCGGCGAGCTCGGCCTCGAGAGCCAGCACCCCCACCATGGCCTCGTGGTCGTAGTAGACGTATGTGCCGTCCGAGGCCTTGTTGCCGTCCGGGATCCACCACAGCCGGAACAGTCCGGCAACGTGGTCGATCCTCACTCCGCCGGAGTGGCGGAAGATGCTGCCCATCATCTGCCGCCACGGCCGGTAGCCGGCCTCCGCGAGCTTCTGCGGGTCCCACGGCGGCTGGCTCCAGTCCTGGCCGAGCTGGTTGTACATGTCCGCGGGGGCACCCACGCTCACACCCTGGGCCATGACGTCCTGCAGGGCCCAGGCGTCCGCGCCGTGCTTGTGGACGCCCACGGCGAGGTCGTGCACCACGCCGATGTCCATGCCCGCCCGGTGGGCGGCGCGCTGGGCGGCCTCCAGCTGGTCGTCGAGCAGCCACTGCAGCCAGACGTGGAAGTTGATGCGGTGGCGCAACCGGGAGCGCGCCTCCCGGGCGTACGGAGACTCGGGCGAGGCGGCGTCGCCCTCCCACAGGGGGCTGTCCTCCCCCAGCTCCTCGCGCAGCGCACACCACAGGGCGAAGTCCTGCAGCGGCTGCCCGCCCTGGGCCACGAAGGCCTCGAGCTGCTGCTGACGGTGGGGGGAGCGACGCACCGTGTAGAGCAGCTCGAGCGTCTTGAGCTTGGCGGCAAACGCGGAGTCGCGGTCGATCGTGGAGGGGTCCAGGACCGCCTTGCGCTCGATGGCCGCGAGCCGGTCCACGACCTCCCGGTCCGCCGGGCGCAGGTACGGGAACTCGGCCACGTCCGCCACGCGCAGGTAGAGGGGGTTGAAGAAGCGGCGGCTCGAGGGCAGGTACGGAGAGGGCTCCACGGGCGGGACGGGCTCGGCGGCGTGCAGCGGGTTGATCAGCACGTAGTCGGCGCCCTGGACGCCGCTCACGGCTGCCAGGGACGCGAGGTCCGAGAGGTCCCCCACGCCCCAGGAGCGCGAGGAGACCACGGAGTACAGCTGGGCCATGTAGCCCCAGTGTCGGCTTCGGCGCAGCCGGTCCGTGGTGCTGAGGCGCTGCGGGGTCACGGCGACGTCGATCTCCGCGGACTCGCCCGAGCCAGTGGTGGCCTCCAGCCGGTACCAGCCCAGCGGCAGCCCCCCCGGCAGCGCGTGGGCCACCCGCTGCCGGCTCGTCCCGTCGACGCGGCGCATCTCGGGAGCCGTCCCCTGCGCGGGCCGCAGTTCCCAGACCTCGTCCGGATCGTCCTCGTGCCACAGCCGCACGCGCACGGTGTCCCCGTCGTCGAACGTCACCGGGACCGAGGCCGCGGCACCCGCCTCGGTTACGAGGACGGGCGGCAAGAGGGTGCGCCACGGCGCGGTCTCGCGCTCGGCCAGGCTGCGCCGCGCGGCGTCGTCGTCCGTGACGTCCGCTCCGAGCGCCGTGAGCACGCTGCGCAGCGTCTTCTCCGGGACGCTCACCGTCTCCCCGTCAAAGCCCTCATACTGCGTGGCCACCCGGTACTGCGTGGCCAGGCGCTGCATTGTGGTTTCCCCTGAATGTCCTGCGTTCTCCGGCATGGTCCCACTCTAGTCAGCGGGCCCTGGTCAGCGGGCGGGTGCCCCTCTGCGACAACCCCGGGGACGACGCCGCCGCCCGCACCGTCCGCGGGCCGCGCCACCTCCGCGTGGTTGACTGGGTGCATGGAACCCAGCCTCCCCGCCCCGGACCCGCAGTGGCGACCCCGCGCCGTCGTCTTCGACTGCGACGGGGTGCTCATGGACACCGAACGAGCCTGGTCGGACGTGCAGCAGCAGGTGGCCAAGCGTTTCGGCGTGCCGCTCGACGAGCGCACGGGAACGGACCTGATGGGCCTGGCGGCGAGGGATGTGGCACGGCACATCGCACGCGAGGCGGAGGCCGCGGCGAAGACCGGCGGCGGGAGCGCTCCGTCCGTCGACGAGGTGCTCCAGGATCTGCTGCGCACCGAGCAGGACGTGGTCAGCCAGGTGCTGAAACCGCTGCCCGGCGCGGTGGAGACGGTGCGGGCCGTCGCCGGACACGTGCCGGTGGCCGTGGCGAGCAACTCGACCCGCGCGATCCTCGACCGCAAGATGGCCGCCATCGGTCTGGACGACGTCCTGCAGACCTGGGTCAGCGCGAACGACGTGGCCGAGGGAAAGCCCGCCCCGGACATATACGAGGAGGCCGTCCGTCGGCTCGGCGTGGCACCGGAGCAGGCCCTCGCCGTGGAGGACTCCCCCGCCGGGAGCTCCGCCGCAGAGGCCGCCGGGATGGTCGTACTGGGCGCGCCCCACGGCCACGACGAGCCGCTGCGCTCCCACTACCTCGTGGACTCCCTCGCCGACCCTGCGCTCACGCAACTGCTGCGGGGATGGGGCCTGGAGGGCTGAACCCGCTGCGGGCCGCGGGTCTCAGCTGTTCCAGAGGCCGTAGGTCTCAGCCAGCTCGGAGACCTTCCTGGCGCGGGCGAGCCGCGGCAGGTAGGAGCCGTCTGCCCCGGCGTGGCCGGAGTTCGCCTGCTCGATCATCTCCCGTGCCCAGCGGATCTCCTGGTCGCTCGGAGCCAGGGCGTGGTTGATGCCGTCCGCCTGGGCGGGATCCAGGCACAGCTTTCCGGTCATGCCCATGGACTGGGTGACCTTGCACGCGGCGGCGAGCTCCTCGCCATACATGCCGTTGCTCGGCCCGTCGACCGGGCCGGGCAACTCGCCCACGCGGGACGCGGTGACGAGCGTGGAGCGTGCGAAGGCCAGCGCCATGGGGTCCCCGGAGGCGCCGGTGTCCTTGCGGAAGTCACCCACGCCGAAGGCCAGGCGGAAGACGCCCGGGGCGCGGGCGATGTCGTACGCGTTCATCAGACCCACCGCGGACTCGATGAGCGCGACCACGGGAGTACCCGCGCGGCTCATCATCGCCGTCTTGGTGATGTGGTCAGGGTGCTCGGTCTTGGCAAGCACGATCCCCCGCAGGTTGCCTACCTCGCTCAGTGCCGCAAGGTCCTTCTCCCAGTGCGGGGTGCTGATGTCGTTGATCCGCACCCACGCGCTGACGCCGTCCTGCATGGCCCGCACCATCTCCGTTCGCGCGCGATCCTTGTCCTCCTCCGGCACGGCGTCCTCGATGTCGAGCACCACCGAGTCCGCCTCCGAGGCCAGCGCCGGGGCGAAGAGGGCGGGATCCGCCGCGGACGTGAGCAGCCACGACCGGGACAGCCGTGCGGGAAGTGCTGCGGCGCGCTCATTGCGGTACGGGACCATGAATCTCCTCGGGAGTCGTCGGACGGTGTCCGGGGGACGGGCGGGCCCTGGACCGCTCCTCGCCAAGAGAGAGTACGCAGGAGGACCGGATCCGGGGCGGAAGCCACATAAACCCTATTACCCGGGCACCGAGTGCGTCCCGGGCACGGCGCACAAAAGCACCCGGGGCGCACTTGTGGGGTTCCCACGATCACTCCGCCAGCCGCGCGGAACCGGCCCGGGCTGCCGGAGTCGGCCGCGCGGCGTCGTCGTCCCCCGCTCCCTCCTCAGTCAGCGAGCGGGGTGTGCTCTGCGAGCACCCGCTCCTGCGGGCGAACCGGGCCAGGGGGCGTGGCCCCCGGTGCGAACGGGGACCCGCCGAGAGCCTGCCGGCCGTGCGGCGTGGTCCAGTTGGTGAGGTCCGGACCCAGCGGGACGATGCCGGAGGGGTTGATGTCGCGGTGGACCACGAAGTAGTGGTCCTTGATCTGCTGGAAGTCCACTGTGTCCCCGAAGCCGGGGGTTTGGAACAGGTCCCGCGCGTAGCCCCACAGGTTCGGCATCTCGGTGAGCTTGTTCCGGGACGCCTTGAAGTGGCTCACGTACACCGGGTCGAAGCGCACCAGGGTGGTGAACAGGCGGACATCCGCCTCGGTGATGTGCTCGCCCATCAGGTAGCGGCGGGTCGCCAGCCGCTCCTCGACCCAGTCCAACCCCGCCCACAAGCGCTCGTACGCGGCGTCGTAGGCCTCCTGCGAGCCCGCGAAGCCGCAGCGGTACACGCCGTTGTTGATCTCGGTGTAGACGCGGCGCATGACCGGGCGCATCTCCTCCACCAGCTCGGCGGGCCACAGGTCCGGGGCGCCATCGCGCTGGTACTCGCGCCACTCGGTGGCGAAGTCCTCGGTCATCTGCGCGAAGTCGTTGGTCACCACCTGACCCGTGGGCGCGTCCACCATGGCCGGCACGGTGATGCCGCGCGGGTAGCCTGGGAAGCGCGCGAAGTAGTTCTCCTGCAGCCGCTGGGTGCCCAGCACGGGGTCGCGGCCGTCCGGGTCGAGGTCGAAGCGCCAGGACCGGGCGTCGTGGGTGGGGCCGGCAAGGCCCAGGGAGATGGCGTCCTCCAGCCCCAGCAGCCGGCGCACGATCAGCGTGCGGTTCGCCCAGGGGCAGGCCCGGGCCGCGACCAGGCGGTACCGCCCGGGCTCCACGGGCCATGCCTGCGCCCCCGGGGACAGCTGCGCGTGCTCGGGATCCGCGACGATGCGGTCCTCGATGTACGTGGTGTCACGGTCGTACTCCTCGCCCTCGCGCACGTAGGACCCCACCGTGGAGTACTTCTCGTGGTCCTGCTCGCCGTTGTCCGCCGTCAGATCCGACATGTACCACCTCCTGTGAACGTCTTGCGGATGATACGTCCAGCGTGCCACGGGTCCCCATCTCACGTCACCGCGGCGGGCTACAGTGGCCTTGTTTGAGGCCGTGCGCGGCAGAGCTGCCGCGCGGCACCGCCGCTCGACCACACTGGATCAGCCATGACTCCCGCCCAGCACCCCCGCGACCGCCACGATACCGACGACACCCCGCGCCGGGGCCCCAGCGCGTCCGGGGCCGCAGTGCCTGGAGACCAGGGCACCTGCCACGAGGACGAGCGCCCGCGCTACGGCATCCGCGCGCAGCCGGCCGAGGAGACGCCCCGGCCGACGGCCACGTCGCCCTCCGCACCCGGTCAGCCCTCTGAGCCCTCCACGCGGACCGCTTCTGCACAGGCCGCCCGGCGCATGGGCCGGGGGCTGTCCTTCACCGTCATCCTGCTGGGGCTGCTCGCCGCGGGCACCTGGCTCGGCTGGCTTGTGGGCGGTGCCCTCGTGGTGGCGGGGCTCGCGGGCTACGCGCTCGTGCAGACCCGCGCGCTCGCCGTGTTCCGGGAGCCCTGGGAGACGGGAGGCCCGCAGCGCCGCCCGTGGTCCAGGCTGTGGCTCATCCCCGCCGCCCTGCTGCTGCTCGGGCTGGGCTGCTTCGCCACCGCGTTCGTCGTCCCCTCCTGGCTCGGTCCGTCCGTGCCCCCAGACCTGCTGGACGACTACATCCTGGCGTTCGTGGTGGGGGGCATGACGATGGTGGTGGGCGCCGGTCTCGGCTTCGGCCTGGTCGCCACCGCACGGCTCACGCGCCCGGACGACGACGACTCCCCCCTGCGCCCCACCGACTACGCCGAACGCGTGCGCTGCCGGGATCGCCACGAGGACCCGGGCCACTACGACTCCGACTGGATCACCCGCGAGCACCGCGGCTGAGCCCACCCACCATCCGCGCGACCACGCGCGGGCCGTCACAGAGAGCGCGAGGAAGCATGGACACCACACCCACGGACGTGCCCGTCCAGTGGCTCACCCCGGAGGAACAGGCCGCCTGGCGTGGCTTCCTGGAGCTCAGCCGCGGAATGGAGCGCGCAGTGGACCGCCAGCTGCAGCGCGACAGCGAGCTCTCCAGCTCCGAGTACGAAGTCCTGGTGCCCCTGTCCGAGGGTCCCTCGGAGGGGATGGCGTCCCGCGAGCTGCTGACGCTGCTGGGGTGGGAGCGTTCGCGGCTGTCCCACATGCTCTCCCGCATGGAGCGCCGGGAAATGATCACCCGCTCCCCCAACCCCTCGGACGCCCGCGGACTCATGGTGGGGATCACCGGCCGCGGCCGGGAGGCAATCGAGAACGCCGCCCCGGGACACCTGCACCTGGTGCGTGAGACATTCATCGACGTGCTCGACGAGGAGGAGCAGGCCACTCTTGTGGGCATCGCCCACAAGGTGCTCCCCCGCCTCGTGGCGCTGGGGCTGCGCTGAGACCGGCGCCGAGGGGCCGGGGAAAAGAGCCTGTTAACAGGGGACGGGTCCTGCCACTTGGGGGATCGGCAGGACCCGTCGGACATCCCGAATCTGGGGGAGATCGGGACGCCGGCCAGCCGGGGGATCATCCGGACGCTCATTTGGGGGGACGCGCCCGGGCCACTTCGGCCGACATCAACACTTTATGTGGCAACTCCATCGAGACGCAAGTAAAGCGTTGCGAGGCACACACAATGCCGGGAATGATCTCCGCACCCCGCCGTGACCGGGTGCAACGCACGTCACAATCGTCATATTCATGATTTTCACTGAGCTTGCATCCGAGCGACCCCTGTCCCCCGGAGCACCGACGGCCGCCGCGAGCGGTCACCACTGCTCCGCGAGCTCCACCACGAGCTCCAGGACACTACGCAGGACGGCCGAGCGGTCCTCCCCGCGCCACGCGAGCACGAGCTCCACGTGGGCGCCGTCCGCAAGGTCCTCGTAGGCCACGCCGTCGAGCCGCAGGGCACGCACCTGCTCCGGGAGCACGGCAACCCCCTGGCCTGCCGCCACCAGCGACAGCATCACGGAGATCTCCGGGGTGCTCTGCGCGACGCGCGGCTGGAACCCGCCACCGCGGCACAGCTCGTCCACGGCACGCTGCAGGGGTGATCCCTCCGGGTGGCCGACGAAGACCTGCTCCCGCAGGTCCCCGACCGCGAGCCCCCGCCCGGAGACGAGCGGGCTGCCCTGCTGCACGGCGACGACGAGCCGTTCCCGCCCGACGACCCGGTGCTCGATGCCCGGTGTTGCCACTGGCGGGTGCAGGAACCCGACGTCCAGGGTTCGTTCGCGCAGCCCGGACTCGACGGCAGCACTGGACATCTCCCCCTGCACGGTGAGGGCCACCCCCGGCAGCCGCTCCCCCACTCCTCGCAGCACCCGGGGCATGCTCACGTAGGTCGCGGCACCGCAGCACCCTATCCTCAGCACGCCGGTGGCCCCTGCGCCCACGCGGTGCACGTCCGCCTCCAGCGTCGCGATCTCAGCGAGCACCGCTCTGCCCCGCTCCAGCAGCTCCTGCCCGGCGGGGGTCAGGTCCACGCGCCGGGTGGTGCGCTCCAGCAGGGTGACGCCCAGCTGATCCTCGAGCTGCCGGATCTGCTGCGAGAGAGGGGGCTGGGCCATGCCCAGCCGCTGCGCCGCACGGCCGAAGTGCCGCTCCTCGGCGACCGCGATGAAGTGGCGCAGCTGTCGTAGCTCCACGGGTGCCGCCTTCCTGCCTGGTCGTGAGGGGGCCCTCGAGGAGGCCGCGCTCCCCGCTGTCAACGCCGCCGCGAGCGGCAGGTTCGGCACCGCGCCGGTGCGCGTGCGCCCGCCCCCGCGAACCTCGTGTCAGGAGTCGAGGAGCTTCTTCTCCAGGATCTCCTCCTTGACCGCCCGGCGCAGGGTCTTGCCGAGCATCGTGCGCGGGAGGTCCTCCATGGCGACGATGCGGCGGGGAACCTTGTAGCGGGTCACCTTGTGGTAGCAGTGCTGCCGCAGAGCCGCCTCGTCCAGCTCCACACCGGGCTCCAGAACCACCGCGGCCACCACGGTCTCGTTGCCGTCCGAACCGGGGATGCCCACCACCGCGGCGTCGGCCACGGCGTCGTGCAGCTTCAGGGCCGTCTCCACCTCGGTGGGTGCCACGTTGAAGCCTCCGGTGATGATGACCTCCTTGATGCGGTCCACCACGCGCAGGAAGCCGTCCTCGTCCACCATGACGATATCCCCCGTGCGCAGCCAGCCGTCCTCTGTGAACAGCTCGGCCGTCTCCTGGGGGCGCTTCCAGTAGCCGCGGGTGACCTGCGGGCCCTTGACCAGAAGCTCGCCCTCCGCATCCAGCGGGACGTCCTCGCCGGTGCCGGGGTCGACCATGCGGATGTCGGTGCTCGGGAAGGGGATGCCGATCGAGCCTGCGCGGCGGTGCTCGTTGAGGGGGTTGCACGCCACCAGGGGCGAGCACTCGGTGAGTCCGTAGCCCTCGATGAGCATGCCGCCCGTGGCATCTTCCCAGGTGTCTACGAGGGGAACGGGCAGCGTCATGGCGCCGGAGACGGCCACGCGGATCCCGGTGAGGTCCACACCCTTCTCCGCGGCGGCGTCGAGCACCTTCTGGTACACGGGCGGCACGGCGGGCAGCACCGTGGGCATGCTCTTCCTCATCGCACGCAGGATGAGGTCTCCGCGCACGGTGGGGAACAGCACGAGCTTGGCGCCCAGGGACATGGCGAACGTGAGACCGAGCGTGAGACCGAAGGCGTGGAAGAGGGGCAGCACGCCGTAGACGACCTCGTCCGAGGAGCTCTCCAGCCAGTGCTGGCCCATGAGCGCGTTGGACTCGAGGTTGCGGTGGCTGAGCATGGCGCCCTTGGGAGTGCCGGTGGTGCCGGAGGTGTACTGCAGCAGGGCGATGTCCTGCGCCACGGGACGGGGGTGGTCCGCGCGCAGCGGTTCGTGGGAAGCCAGCGTCCGCCACGGGATCGCCCCCGGCGCAGGCTGGGTCAGCTCCCGGCGCTGCTCCGCGAGCTTCTTCAGCGGCAGCCGCAGCCCGAGCCGCATCAGGGTCGACATGCTCTCGGTGATGTCCACGGCCACCACGTGCTCCACGGCGAGGTCCTTGGGCATCCGGGTGATCGAGGTGGCGATCTTGTCCCACGCAATCACCACGCGTGCACCGTGGTCCTCGAACTGATGGCGCAGCTCCGGTGCCGTGTAGAGGGGGTTGTGCTCCACCACGATCGCCCCCAGGCGTAGCACCGCGTAGAACGCCACGATGTGCTGGGGGCAGTTGGGCAGCACGAGTGCCACGCGATCCCCCGCCTGGACCCCCATGATCCGCAGCCCCTCGGCCGCCCGCTGGACCTGCTCGCCTAGTTGCGCGTAGGTCATCCCGGCGCCGAAGAACTCCACGGCGGTCTTGGCCCCGTGGCGGGCCACGGACTTCTCGAGCATGTGCACCAGCGACGTCTCGGGCAGGTCCAGGTCACGGGGCACCCCCGAGTCGTAGCTCGCTGTCCACGGTCGGGCTGCCAGGAAGTCTCGGGAATTCGCAACAGACATGTGTGCGAGGTTACCCGTCCGTCCTTTCTGACGCATGGAACCCGCGTTGCGTCCTCCTCCGTGACGGCCCGCTCCCGCCGCACGGGGCTCCGCCGTGGGCCCACGAGGATGGGGCCACCTCGGTAGACTTCGGGGAACCCGCCACCGGATCTCCCGCCGAAACGAGGCCCCCGCATGTCCCCCTCCTCAGCCCGCCCCTCAGCCCGCGACCCGTTCGACGACGGCGCGGCGCCCTGGACGGACCGGACGCCCGCCGCGGGGCGGTCCCCGGAGGACGACACCACCCGACCCCTGCCCCGCCCCACCGCCGCAGGACGGTCCGGGATCCCCGGCGGCGGAACCGCTGGCGAGGACGTTGCGAGCTCCCGACCCCGGAGGACGCAGCAGCACGCGCCGGGTGCGCACACCGCCCCCACCGCGGCGGTCCCGGCCGTGGCCGACGACGCCGCCCGCGCGACGTCGTCGTCGACGTCGGCCACCGCGCCGCGCACCGGACGCACCGGCGTGGCTTCCGGCAGGCTGCACCCCCGGGACGCCGACTCCGCGGCGGCCGGGCCCGTGGGCGACGACCACCTGACCCGTCCGCAGGAGCGGATCTCGGCCGAGGCCGCGTGGGACACCATGCGCCCGGCGGTGCGCCCGGACGGTGTCACCGCGCTGCGCCGGCCGAGTGCGGAGGAGCTGCGCGGAAGGCAGAAGCGGCGCTTCGGCGGCCTGCAGGTGCTGCCGGGGCTCATGGGGTTGCTCGTGGCCGTCGGCCTGGCGGCCGTTCTCCTGGCCGTCGCCGCGCTGACGGCACCCGGCTTCGGCGTCGACACCACCGCTGGCGCCGGGGACGCACTCTCCCGCGCCTGGCGCGAACCTGGGACGGGCCTCCTGTGGGCCGCCGTGGCCGTGGCGGGAGGAGTCGAGTTCCTCTCCATGCTCGCCGGGGGATACACGGCCGGGCGCATGGGCAGGTTCTCCGGGGTGGCCCAGGGCATGGGCGTGTGGCTGTGGGCGCTGCTCGCGCGCGCCGTGGTGTCCGTGGCTGTCCTGCTCGGCGCGGGGACCGCTGGTCTCGGTGCAGGCTGGTGGACGGCCCAGGAGCTGCTCGGCAGTGATCCGGGGGTTGGTCTCGTGGCCGTCGCGGGGCTGCTCGTGCTCGGTCTCGTGGCCGCTCTCCTGGGCGGAATCTGGGGAATGCGGTACCACCGCAAAGTGGACGCGTGGACGGTTTCGAATGCACTGAGCGAGTAGACTTTGCCTGTCGAGGGCCTGGGCTGGGTCCTCACAGGGGAGTACGGAGGAACTTGCTATGCCTTCAACACTCGTCGCGGTTGTCGACGATCATGAAGTGGTTCGCGAAGGTGTTCGGCTGGTGTCCATGACATCACTCGCGGACGTCAAACTCGTGGGGTCCTCGGATTCCGTGTCCACGCTGCTGGACCAGCTGGGGAGAGACCCGGAGAATCCCGCGCTCACGGCACAGGGGGCCAAGCGGATCGAGTGCGACGTCGTCCTGCTGGACCTCTCGCTCGCGGACAAGTCGCGCCCCGCCACCAACGTGGAGCGGCTGCGCAGCGCGGGCATGAAGGTGCTGATCTTCAGCATCGGGGAGAACGCCGGTCTGATCCGCGAGGCGCTGCGCGCGGGTGCGCTGGGGCTGGTCCGCAAGTCGGACCCCCTCGAGCACGCGATCGAGGAGGCGCGCGCCATCGCGGACGGCAAACCGGTGATCACCAAGGAGCTCGCCGCCGCGATCGACGGCGACGTCGAGTTCTCCAGGGCGGCGCTGTCCCCGCGCGAGCGCGAGACTCTGCGGCTCTACGCCTCAGGGTTCGCCCAGGTCCAGGTGGCCCGGCGGATGGGCATCAAGCAGTCCGCGGTGAAGACCAACATCGACCGCATCCGGGAGAAGTACGCCCGCATCGGGCGGCCCGCGCCCACCAAGATCGACCTGCGCATCCGCGCGATCGAGGACGGGCTGGTGGACCCGGAGGACGACGTCACCAGCGCCGAGAAGAAGCTGTGACCCGAGTCCGGCCCCCCGCATGAGTGCACGCGAGAGGTCTGTCACGCGCAGGGCGCTCTCGTACCGGCGGGTCAACGTCCGGCTGCGGTGGAAGCGGTTCTTCGCCACCATCGCGCCGGGGGAGCTGGGTCTTTACACGTACCGCGCCCACTATCTCGCGATGATCGGGTTCGGCGTCTTCGGAGTGGCCCACCTCATCGAGGTGCTGCCGATCTACGCCCAGCAGCAGCAGTCGCTGCGGGACTGGTACGCGGTGTTCGTGCTGGCGCTCGCGGTGCTCACCGGGTTCACCCTGCTCTACGGCCTGCGGCACTCGGTGCGTCCCTGGGTTTTCGTGGCCTACACCGCGGTAGTGGCGGCGGGGATCTTCGCGCTGCCGCTCGCATGGACCGGCAGGTCCATGCCGCAGAACCCGTGGATCTCCGGCTTCATCATCCTGGCCGTGGGCGCCGCCGCGGTGCTGTGGAGCCCCAGAGCCGCGGTGCTGTACATGGTGCTGCTCGAGTCCGTCTACGCGGTGATCGCCTCACGCGTGATCACCGTGGAGGACAGCGCGGAGCCCTGGCTCGCCGCAGGGCTCTCCCGGATGGTCTTCGGGTTCATGCTCGTCGTGGTGCTTGCCGTGGGCAAGCGGGGTGTGGAGAAGTTGGACATCGACTACGCGGAAGCCCTCTCCCAGACCCTGGCCATGCGCCGCAACCGCTCGGAGACCGCGGACCAGGAGCGCATCGACCGGCTCATCCACGACAACGTCATGGCCGCCCTGCTCGACGCCTCCCGGTCCCGGGGCCCGCTGTCCCGGCAGACCCGCCAGCTCGCCTCCCGGGCGCTGGACGTGCTGGCGGAGGAGTCCAGCCGCTCCACCGGTTCGCACACCGTGATGGTGCACGTGCTCATGGACGAGCTCATGGACGCTCTGGCCCCCTGGCGCTCCCGGGTGCGGTTCACCAACCTCCGAGGACCCATGCGCCCGGTGGGCGAGCCCCGGGTTTTCGTCCCCGCGTACGTGGCGCACGGGCTCACCCAGGCGGTCACCGAGGCCGTGTCCAACAGCGCCCGCCACTCGGGCAGCGAACTGACCACGGTGTCCATGGAGGGCGCGCTGTGCGAGCCCACCAGGATCAACCCCGAAGGCTTCTACCTGCGCTTCACCATCAGCGACGACGGCCGGGGCTTCAACTACCACGACATCCCCGGCCGCAGGCTGGGCGTGCGCGTGTCCATCGTGGAGAACATCGAGGCGATCGGCGGCGCCGTGGACCTCGACACCGCGCCCGGGCGGGGCACGCGGGTGACACTGACGTGGCCAAAGGACGCCACGGCATGAGCACGGTGAAGCGCGAGGCCTTCGCGCACCGCTACATGCGGCTCATCGTCCTGGCCGCGTTCTCCGCGCCCTTCGTGGCCGCACTGGGGCACTTCGAGGCCTCCGCGGGACGTCAGGGGGCGTTCGTGGTCTCGATGCTCGCCTACACCCTCTCCGGCCTGCTGGTGGCCCTGCCCCCGTGGAACGGCCACCGCTTCCCCCTGGTGCCCACCGCCCTCGTGAGCGGCCTGTTCCTGCTGGCGGCGCAGCAGGGGTATGCGGCCACCCCCGTGACGCTCGACGCCGGGCAGGCCCCCTGGTTCCACCTGGGGTTCATCGCGGTCCTCTTCGCCCTGGGGATGCGCCTGCGCCCGGGATGGGCGTGGACCGTGTGGCTCGGTGTCACGGTCCTCTCGGTGCTGCGCTGGCCCGTGACGGACGGCGTGCTTCGCCCCGTGGAGGCCTACCACGTGGTTGGTGCCGCCGTGCTGCTCGTGACCTGGATGGTGGAACGGCAGTACAACGAGTTCATGCTCCGCCAGGAGGACACCCGCAGAATCCTCGAGACCGCGCGCTCGCGCGACGAGGCCGAGACGGGGATGCGCCAGGCCTCCAGCAGGCGTGTGGACGAGGTCCGCAGGCTCGCCGGCGGGCTGCTGGAGCGGATCGCCCAGGATACCTCCCCCGTCACCGACTACGATGCCCAGCAGTTCCGGCTCACCGAGGCCCAGCTGCGCGACAGCATCCGCGGCCGTTCGATCGCCTCCCCCCACGTCCTCGAGATGACCCGTGCGGCCCGTGCTCGCGGTCTCACCGTGGACATCCTGGACGAGCGGGGCTGCGCACCGTCTCCCGCCGTCATGGAGGCCACTGCCCGGCAGCTCGCCGAGATCATCGCCCAGGCGCGGACGGGCATCATCACGGTGCGCGCGCTGCCGGAAGGCGATCCGACCGCGGTGTTCATCGTGCACGACTCCGAGAACCCGGACGACGACCCCGTGGCGGTGGAGATCGCGGACGGCACCGGGACGGTCTCCGTCTTCTGATGCGGGCGCACTGCACAGCGGCGCCGCGGCATCCTCCGCGGGGCGCTGGATCCACAGGCGCCCCGCTCCCTGCCCGCTGGCGGGCGCGCCGACCCTAGCGTTGCGCCATGACGACTTCGCAGCCTGACTCCCTCGATCCTCTGTCCCTGCCGCCGCAGGACGTGGGCCTGCCCCCGTCCGGGGAGCCCCCCGCGCTCGGGGACCTCCTCGCGCCCGCGGGCCTGGCGCGGACGGCGCTGCGAGCCGTCCTGTGCGGGGACGGGGTGAGCCGGTGCCCGTGGTCACCGGCCACCGTGGGCGCCCTGACCGACCACGACCAGGGCTGGGGCACCACTCCCACGAGCGCCAGGGGATACTTCGCCGCCCTCACCCTGGAACTCGTGGATTCGGGCCTCGCCCGCTGGTCCCAGGCCGCCCGGCACGACGCGTGGCACCTGAACATGGCCGGCCTGGACCCGCGCCGAGTGGCGCTGTTCGACGACGACGACGTGGACGACCTCCTCGACGTCCCAGAGCTCATCCGCAACCGCGCCAAGATCGAGGCAGTGGTCCGCAACGCCCGCGCGTGCCAGGACTGGGAGTTCTCCGACTGGCAGGACGTGCTCGAGGAGGCCGAGGTCCCCGCGCCGGGCCCGGCACCCGAGACCGCGCTGGACCTCCCGGACAGCACCGCGGCGTCGCGACGTCTCGCACTGGTGCTGCGCGGACACGGCATCGGGCTGGTGGGGCCGGTGACGGCACACCGGTGGCTCGAGCGCACGGGCCGCGCACCCGGTCATGTGCTGGGGTGCTTCCGAGCGGTGCCGGAGGCGCCCACGGGCTGAGGCCCGGGCTCAGTCGAGCAGCAGCGCGGGCTCCTCCAGAATGCGGGCCACGTCCGCCATGAAGCGCGCGGAGAGGTCCCCGTCCACCACGCGGTGGTCGAAAGAGCCGCCCAGGGTGGTGATCCAGCGCGGGACGACGTCCCCGTCGACGACCCACGGCTTCTGCTTGATGGTCCCGAAGGCCACGATCGCCGCCTCTCCCGGATTGATGATGGGAGTGCCGGTGTCGATGCCCAGGGCGCCGATGTTCGTGATCGACAGGGTTCCGCCCTGCATGTCCCCGGGCTGGGTGCGTCCCGCGCGAGCTGTCTGCGTCAGTTCGTGCAGCGCGATGGCCAGTTCGCGCAGGCTGAGGTCCTGGGCCTCCTTGATGTTGGGCACCAGCAGCCCCCGCGGCGTGGCCGCGGCGATCCCGAGGTTCATGTAGCGCTTGATGACGATCTCGGTGTCGGTCCACGTGGCATTGACCTGCGGGTTGCGCGCGGCGGCCCAGATCACGGCCCTCGCCAGGATCAGCAGGGGCGTGACCTTTACTCCCTCGAAGTGCGGGGATTCCTTGAGCCGCTTGACGAACTCCATGGTCCGGGTGGCGTCCACGTCCACGAAGATCGACACGTGCGGGGCGCTGAACGCGGACTTCACCATGTTCCGCGCGGTGGCCTTGCGGACCCCCTTGACGGGGATGCGCTCCTCACGGGCGTCCGCGGGCTGGGCGGTCGCGCTCCAGAACGTGTCCGGGCCGCCCTCCACCTCCCGCTCGTGGGCGGCGTAGGCGAGCAGGTCCCTCTTGGTGACCTGGCCGCCGTCGCCGGTGGCCCGCACGTCCGCGAGGTCGATGCCCATCTCCTTCGCTGCCTTGCGCACGGGGGGCTTGGCGAGGTTGGGGCGCCGCGGGATGGACGCGGTGGCCGGGGGCTGCGCCGCGGGCTCGTCCAGGGACTTCCACCACGTCTCGCTGCGGTCCCGGATCTTCCCAGCCTTCTCCGCGAAGTCCACCGCGGCGCTGCCGATGCCCGTGCGGGAGAGCCGGTCCGCCCAGCCCTGCTTCCGCACGACACTGGTGTCCGCCTCGGCCTTCTGGGCCGCTGCACCGCTCTGGCTCAGTCCCTGCGGCGCCTCGGCGTCCGTGCGCATTCCCACGCGGGTACGACGCCGCCGCCGCACCGGGTCCGCCTTCGGCCCGGAGCCCACAAGCGCCTTGCCCCCGGCGGAGTCCAGGCTCGTGCCGGAGCCAGAGGTGATGTCCTCCTCCGCGCGCTGCACCTCGGGGACCGGCTCGTCCGCGAGCCCGTCCTCCGGTGCCGAGCCGGTGTAGCCGGGATCGGTCGCGCCTGCGGGGGCGTCGTCACTCGTGGCGACCGCGATGATGGGGGTGCCCACCTGCACGGTCTCCCCCTCGGCCACCATGATCTCCTGCACGGTCCCCGCGAACGGGGAGGGCAGCTCCACCACGGACTTGGCGGTCTCGATCTCCACCAGCACCTGGTTGACCGTGACCTGGTCCCCCTCGGAGACCTTCCAGGCGAGGATGTCCGCCTCGGTCAGCCCCTCGCCCACGTCCGGAAGCGTGAAAACCTGTGACATGAGTTCTCCCTCGTGCGCTGCGGCCCCCTCCCGGGAACCGGCGGCGCGACTGCTCTAGTAGGCGAAGGACCGGTCGAGTGCCTCGAGCACTCGGTCCAGGTCCGGGACGTAGTGGTCCTCCACAGCGGCGGGAGGATACGGAAGGTGGTAGGAGCCCACTCGCAGCACGGGTGCTTCGAGCGAGTAGAAGGCCCGCTCGGTGACGCGCGCGGCGATCTCCCCGCCCAGCCCCCCGAAGGTCGGGGCCTCGTGGGCGATCACCAGGCGGCCCGTCTTGCGCACGGAAGCCGTCACGGTGTCGAAGTCCACCGGCGAGAGGCTGCGCAGGTCGATGACCTCCACGCTGCGTCCGTCCTCCTGGGCCGCCTGCGCCGCGGCGAGCGCCACCGGCACGAGCGGGCCCCACGCGACCACCGTGGCCTCGTGGCCCTCACGGATCACGGCGGCGCTGAACGGGTCCCCCGGGGAGGTCGTCTCGTCCACGTCGCCCTTGAGCCAGTAGCGGCGCTTTGGCTCGAAGATGATCACGGGGTCGTCGCACTGGATGGCCTGCTGGGACATCCAGTAGGCGTCCTGCGCGTTGGAGGGGGCGAGGATCCGCAGCCCGGCAGTGTGCGCGAACAGCGCCTCCGGGGACTCCGAGTGGTGCTCCACAGAGCCGATGACCCCTCCGTAGGGGATGCGGATGGTCACGGGCACCGTGAGCCTGCCGTCCGAGCGAGCGTGGATCTTGGCCAGCTGGGTGGTGATCTGGTTGAACGCCGGGAACGTGAACCCGTCGAACTGGATCTCGCACACAGGCCGGTAGCCGCGCTCCGCGAGCCCCACGGCGGTGCCCACGATCCCGGCCTCGCCGAGCGGGGTGTCGAGCACGCGGTGGGCGCCGAAACGGGTCTTCAGCCCCTCCGTCACGCGGTACACGCCACCCAGGGAGCCGATGTCCTCCCCCATGAGCATGACCTTGGTGTTCTCCTCCATGGCCCGTGCGAGCCCGGCGTTGATGGCCTTGGCCACGGTCAGCTGTGTCATGCGCCGGTCCCTCCGGTCTCGGTGTCCTGCGCCGGGGTGAAGCCGGCCTGGTAGTCCAGGTACTCGGCCCGTTCGGCGCTCACGAGCGAGTGCGGTTCGGCGTAGGCCTTGCCGAACGACTCCTCGAAGGTGGGCGGCTCCATGGCGAGGACCTCGGCACGCAGCTGCTGCGCGGCGTCGTCGTTCTCCCGCGCCACGGCCTCGAAGAACTCGTCCTCGACCCCGTGGTGGGTGCGGAGGTGGGACCGCAGCCGGTCGATGGGATCGAGGTGGCCCCATTCGTCCTCCTCGTCCCGCTCCCTGTACTTGGTGGGGTCGTCCGCCGTGGTGTGGGCTCCCATCCTGTAGGTCTCGGCCTCGATCAGCACGGGGCCCTCCCCTGCGCGGATCTTCTCGAGCGCGTAGCGCGTGGCCGCCACGACCCCCAGGACATCGTTGCCGTCCACGCGTAACCCCTCGAAGCCGTAGCCCGCGGCGCGCGTGGCCAGGGGGACGCGCGACTGCGTGGTGAAGGGCACCGAGATGGCCCACTGGTTGTTCTGGATGAAGAAGAGTACCGGGGCGTCGTAGGAGGCCGCGAAGACCATGGACTCGTGGATCTCGCCCTCGGTGCTTGCGCCGTCCCCGAAGTACGCGACGACCGCCTCCGGCTCCGTGGTGGGCGGATTTCCCGCGCTCCCCGCGGCCCTGCGGTCCAGCGCGGTCCCCATGGCGTAGCCCACCGCGTGGGGAACCTGGGCGGCGAGGACCATGGTGTAGAGGTTCATCTGGTACTCCTCCGGGTCCCAGCCCCCGGCCGTGATGCCGCGGAACAGCCGCATCAGGTCCGCTGGGCGGATCCCCCGCTCAAAGGCCGCCGCGTGCTCGCGGTAGGAAGGAAAGAGCCGGTCGGTGGGCCGTGTGGGCCACACCGAACCGACCTGCGCCGCCTCCTGGCCCCGCAGCGGGACCCAGAGCACCAGCTGCCCCTGGCGCTGCAGCGAGGTGCCCTCCTCGTCCACACGGCGGGCGAGGGTCATGGACCGGTACAGGTGGTGCAGGTCCTCGAGCGAGAGGTCCGCCGCGTACGGGGAGAGCTTCGGGTCCTCGCGGACGACGCCGCGCTCATCCAGCAGCTGGTGGCGCGGCAGCGTGGCCTGCGCCTCGTTTGTGGGGGTGGGTGGTGCCATCTGGGGTCTCGATCCTTCTGCTGTCGTCACGCCCGGCCCTTCCGTTCCGGCCACGGCTGCGGGTGGCCGCGGTGCGCGTCCGTCCCGGCGCCCGTGGTGGTCCGGGGGCGCTCGGTGCTCGTCACGGTCTCGGCGTCTTCGTGGTCATGGGGTCCTCGCGGGCCGCAGCCCTCAGCAGTCCGCCGTCTGCTGCGGGGCTGGCATGGTGCTGAGGTGCGGGAACGAGGCGCACAGTTCCAGGAACCGTGTGTTGGCCTCCGGCTCCCCGAAACTCACCCGCACCCCCTCCGCGCCGAACCTGCGCACGGACAGGGCTTTCTCGTCGCACGCCCGTGAGAACTGCTCGCTGTGCTCCCCGAGCGGCAGCCACACGAAGTTCGCCTGCGTCTCAGGGTACTGCCATCCCAGCTCCGTGAGCCCGCGCAGCACCCTTTCCCGCTCGGCCACGAGCTGCTCGACGCGCTCATCCACCTGCTCGATGCTCTTCACCGACGCCACAGCGGCCAGCTGCGCCACCTCGGTGACGGAGAACGCGGGCGCGCTCTGACGCAGGTGGCGCGTGACGTTCTGCTGGGCCACGGTGTAGCCCACGCGCAGCCCGGCCAGCCCGTGGGCCTTGGAGAAGGTGCGCAGGGACACGACGTTGGGATGCTCACGGTAGAGGTCGATCCCGTTGGCGAGACCGACCAGGCGCTGGAACTCGGTGTAGGCCTCGTCGACCACCACCACCACGTGCGGGGGCACCTTAGCCAGGAATTCCCGCACGGCCTCGTCGCGCAGGCTGGGGCCTGTGGGGTTGTTGGGCGTGCACAGCAGGATCACGCGGGTCCGCTCGGTCACGGCGGCGGCCATGGCGTCGAGGTCGTGAGAGCCGTCCGGCAGGTTGGGGACCTGCACGCTGGCGGCCCCGGCGAGCCCGACCGAGATGGGGTAGGCCTCGAACGAGCGCCACGCGTAGACGACCTCATCCGGCTGACCATCCTCCCCCGTGCCGGCGAACGCCGCGAGGAGCTGGTTCAGGGCACCGAGGCTGCCCGCTCCGGCCACCACGTCCTCCGCCGGGACGTCCAGGTGCTCGGCCAGCGCCTCCCTCAGCGCTGTGGCGGTGGGGTCCGGGTAGCGGTTGACGTCCGCGAACGAGGCGAGCGCCTCACGCACGGCGGGCACGGCGCCGAAGGGGTTCTCGTTGGACGCGAGCTTGTAGGCCACGAGCCCCGGCACCTCGCTGGCCGGCTTGCCGGCCGCGTACGCGGGGAGTCTGCCGAGTGCCGCGCGCGGGGTGATGCACGTGGTGTCCCGCGGGAGATCCGACGGTACCTGGGCGGACGTGGAATGTTCCATAGCTGTCATGCTAGCGCCCGCCCCTGCCGGGAACCTGTGTGCTCAGTGCTCCTCCCAGCCCTCGTAGACGTAGGTCTCGGTGCGCGTGCCCGGCCCGTGGGGGACCACGTCCGCGAGCCGCTGCTCGTGGGCGGCGACCGCCGGGTGGTGGGACTGCGAGATCCCCTGGGACCCCACGGCGTAGAGGTTCATGTCGTGCGCCCCCACGCCGGTGAATCCGGCCTCCCCGGTCAGCGCCAAGGGGTAGGCAGTGCTGAGCCGCACTGTGGAGCGGTGCCCCGAGTCCGGGTTCGCCACCCCGTCCAGTGCGGGCACGACGTCGTCCACGTGCTCCACCGCCATCACGGACGTGGACTCCGGGATCGCGAAGTCCCCCACCGGCGCGCCATACGTGGTCACGGCTTCGACGTAGTAGCGCTCCCGGAACTGCGTGTTCGCGGCGAGCCCGGCGGCGTCGATCCCGCCGAGGCTGTGGCCGGAGAGCACCACGGCGTCCCCCTCCTGGATCCCGGCGTCCTGCAGGGCCTGCACCGCCATCCGCTGAGCCTGCGGCAGCTCGGTGAGCGGGGCGTCCACCCGGGCCGTCATCCCCTCCGCAATCCCCTTGAGATCGTGCACGCCCGGGCTGTCCACCCACTCCTCCGTGCCCGTGAGCACCACCGAGAACGTACGGCGGCCCTGCTCGTCGACGGCCTTCTGCACCATCACGGTGCTGTTCTCCACGGGCGTCCCGTCCGGACCGGCGCCGGAGACGATGTTCTTCGCGTCCTTGAGGGCTGCGGCCGTTCCGGCGACTGTAGTGGGGATCGTCCCGGGGTTCTCGATGCCGGCAGGCAGGGCCCGCCGGTCCATGCCCGTCATGCGGTGCGCCGCCGCGTTGGCCGGGGTGAGCGCGGTGAATACCTCCCGGGTGGCGGGCTTCAGCGCCTGTGCGGTGAGCCAGGGCCGTAGGTTGTCCGTGACCGCGCGCTCCGCGACCTCTGCGGGGCGCAGCCGCCGCCCCGTGCGCCACGCGGTGTACCAGCGCGGGATGCCCGGGGCATCCAGCATCAAGGCGGCCACCACCGGCGCCAGGATCCCACCGACGGCCGCGAGGACGTCCTTCTCCCCCGCGCCCGCCGCCCCGCCTGCCGTTCCTTCCACTGCCCCGCCCGCTGCGTGGTGGGCACCACCTTCGGGGCGACCGTACCCACTCAGCATCTCGACGGCCCGGAACCGAAGGTACTGGCCCAGTGTCAGGCCGCCCGACGACGTCGCCCGGCCGGCTTCCGTGCCCGCGGCGCCAGTGTCCGCCGCTCCCGTTGCGGGTGGGTGGGGGCCCGGGGCGGTGCCGTCCGGGGCGTCGTCCGCCACCCCTGATCCTGTCCCGCCGAGGGGGACGCGCAACGCGGCGTCCGCGATGTCGTCCAGCCCGATTCCCCGGATCAGGGCATCCGTACCGCGGGGGCCACCGCCCCGCACGACGACTCCGAATGCTGTGAACTCGACCTTGCGGCCGAACTCCTCGGGTGAGCCGATGCCCGCCCGGGCGAGTGCGACGTCCACGTCCTCCGCGGTGCGGCACACCTCGCGCGCCACGGAGCTGCCCACGGCACCCAGCGGCGTATCCAGCGCGGCACGCGAGAACGCCCCGGTGAGGACGTCCTCCAGGGCCGCGTACCGCAGCTGGGCGAGCAGCAGCCTGCCCCCGGTTGCGGCGACGCCCTCGCCCACGCCCAGCAGGTCCACCGCCACCAGCCCCGCGAGCGCGGCGGCGTGCACTGCCTGGGGTTGTCCGCTCAGCGACCACAGCTCCAGTTCGGCGGCCAGGGGCGCCATGCCCGCGAGCGCGAAGCACAGGTCCGTGGCAACACCGGAGAGGGCACTGGCGAGCGCCGCGATCGCGGTGGTGTCCACCCGCACACCGCCCGCGCCGTCGGTTCCGGTCCCGACGACCCCGCCGGAGACCTCCATGCTCGTGGCCGCCCCCTCCACGGCCGCCGCCACGGCGTCGGCGTCCTCGAAGCCCTCCGCCGCGGGACGTGGCCCCGTGCCCTCGGCGAAGAGCACGCCCTGGAGGTCCTCGGCCGTTCCGTGCACCTCGGTCACGCCCGCCGCCATGTCCGGCGCGGGAAGCGGGGTGGAGCGGTGTTCAGAGGTGGCCGCAGCGCCGGTTTCAGTGCCCGGCTCATGGCCCGTACCGACGCCGGACTCATTGCTGGTGTCAGTGCCCGTCTCGGCGCCTCTTTCCGTGTCCGCCGAGGTGCCCGGGCGTGTGTCATCCTCCCCGGGCACGCGGGTGGGCTGAGGCGCGCTCACGTCGACGCTCCGAGGCCAGCGCCCATTCCCACGTTCATTCCCGAGCCCAGTCCCGAGCCCAGTCCCGCGCCCAGAGCCACGGGACCGAGCACCGCGGTGAGTGCACCGGTCAGGGGCCCGCCGAGATCCAGGACCGACTCCACGTCCTGGATCCGCTGCCCGAGCATGCTCGCCGTCTGCCGCACGAGATCGGCAACTTCCCGGCACTGCTCCGCCTTCCCCCGGGTGTCCTGACCGTGGCGCTGCACCCACGCCGTGAAGGCACGCGAACCCGGACCGGCCCAACCGTCCGCCCGTGCAAGTTCCGCGAGCCGGGCGGCGAGGGCGTCGAGGTGCTCCGCGGCGGCCTCGTACCGGGCGGCGAGACTGCTGAGCCGTTCGTGGACCAGACCGGCGAGGGTCCAGGGGCTCGCACCGGGCGGCGCCGAGCTCGCGAGGGGTGTCATGAGCGGTTCCTTTCCGGCACCGGCCGCGGATCCGGACGGCGTCAAGGACCCAGGCTAGGAAGCGTGCCGGGACGGCCTGGGCGGCGACCGGTGCGTGTGCACGGGCACGGAGCCCGGCGGCCGTGGAACGTGGCTGTGGAGGGCGATCGCCGCCGCCGTGCGCGGAACCGGCATGGAAGAATGAGGGCCATGTCGAACACCGCGCAGACCCTCCCGTCCGGACGAGTGGCCCTGGGCCAGCAGGAACCCGCCATCGCGCTGGGGCCGCTGGACGGCCGCTACCGTCCGCAGACCGCCGTGCTGGTGGACTTCCTCTCGGAGGCGGCGCTGAACCGCGAGCGGGTGCACGTGGAGGTCGAGTGGTTCATCCACCTGTGCGAGCAGCGCGCCCTGCCGGGCCTGGAGCCCCTGAGCGAGGAGCAGAAGGCAGGCCTGCGCGCTCTGGTCACTTCCTTCGACGCCGCCTCCGTGGCCGAGCTCGCCGAGCTCGAGGCCGTGACCGTGCACGACGTGAAGGCCGTGGAGTACTACATCGGCCGCCGGCTGCCGGAGCTCGGCCTGGAGCACCTGACCCCGCTCGTGCACTTCGCGTGCACCTCCGAGGACATCAACAACCTCTCCTACGCACTGGGCGTGAAGGACGCCGTCGAGCAGGCGTGGCTGCCCGCCGCCCGCGGTCTCGTGGCGGCGGTCTGGCAGATGGCCCGAGAGACGAAGGCCACTCCCATGCTCTCCCACACGCACGGCCAGCCGGCCACACCCACCACCCTGGGCAAGGAGCTCGCCGTCTTCGCCCACCGCTTCGAGCGGCAGTTGCGGCGCATCGAGGGCACCACGTTCCTGGGGAAGATCAACGGCGCCACGGGAACCTTTGCGGCCCACACCGCCGCCGCGCCGGACACCGACTGGCCGCAGATCTCCCGGACCTTCGTCAGGGGCCTCGGGCTCACGTGGAACCCGCTGACCACGCAGATCGAGTCCCACGACTGGCAGGCCGAGCTCTACGCGGACCTCTCCCGGTTCAACAGGATCCTGCACAACCTGTGCACGGACGTGTGGTCCTACATCTCGATCGGCTACTTCCAGCAGATCCCGGTGGAGGGCGCCACCGGCTCCTCGACCATGCCGCACAAGGTCAACCCCATCCGCTTCGAGAACGCCGAGGCCAACGCCGAGATCTCGTGCTCGCTGCTGGACACCCTCGCCGCCACGCTCGTGACCTCACGGTGGCAGCGTGACCTCACGGACTCGTCCTCCCAGCGCAACATCGGGGTGGCGTTCGGCCACTCCCTGCTGGCCATCTCCAACGTGGTGAAGGGCCTGGACCGCCTGGACGTGGCCGAGGAGACCCTGGCCGCGGACCTCGACGGCAACTGGGAGGTGCTCGGCGAGGCTGTTCAGACCGCCATGCGCGCCGAGGCCATCGCGGGTCGCGAGGGCATGGACAACCCCTACGAGCGGCTCAAGGAGCTCACCCGGGGACACCGCGTGGACGCAGCGCGCATGCGCGGGTTCATCGCGGGACTGGGCCTCTCCGAGGCGACCGCTCGGCGTCTGAGCGAGCTCACCCCCGGCGGCTACACAGGCCTGGCAGAGGAGCTCGTGGACGAGTTCGGCGACTGATCCCCCGTGAGCCGCGCCCTCATGGTGCGCGGCACGTTCGTGGTGATCTGCTGGACCCCCAGGCCCAGGCACGCCCGCGTGTCCTCGACGGTGTCGACGGTCCACACGCGCAGCACCGCTCCGTCGCGCAACCACTACTCCACCTCGGAGAGGTGGGACCGCACGAAGGCGATTCCAGGCCCGACGAGCGGCCCAGCCACGAGGTTCTCCCGCGCCTGCGCACCGGAGTCCTCGTCCAGCAGCTGGCACACGTTCTGCGGTGCGACCCTCTCCAGGAGGTGACGCACTGCGTCGGCGTTGAAGCTCATGATCGAGACACGGACGCTGCCGAGCCAGCCGCTGTCTGGATCCCAGCCCCGGCGTTCGAGGAGCACGAGCAACGCCTCCTCGAGACCCTGCCCGCGGGGGCTGGGGTGCTTCGTCTCCACGGCGAGCCCCACTGGTCGGCCGGCGGCGAGCAGGAGGTCCAGCAGCTCATCCAGGGACATCAGCTGCTCGTGGGCGAGGCCGTGGGTGGCCGGGATCCCCACTCCCTTCCAGGACGTGTAGTCCAGCGCCCGCAGCTGCTCGAGCGTGTGCTCGGCGAGCGCGCCGCTGCCGTCCGAGGTGCGCCCCAGCTGGTCGTCGTGGTGCAGGACGAGGTACCCGTCGCGCGTGAGGTGGACGTCGCACTCCACGCCGTCCGCTCCGTCCGCCAGCGCCTCGACGAAGACGGCCCGGGTCAGTTCGGGATAGCTGGCGGAGGAGCCGCGGTGCGCGTACAGGAGCGGGGGTGCGGAAGACGGGAGAGGTGCGTGTGCCACGCGTCCCAGCGTACGAGCCGCACGGGGTGCCGTGTCGAACGGGTCGACGACGCCGTTGCCCCGAGCGGGTGCCCCGGGGCCGGATCCCGGTCCCCAGCTCGCGGCCCCGGAGGAACCGAGCCACGGAGACACCCCCGCCCCGGCCAGCACGGTGCCCCGGGAGGTCGAGACCGCCCCGGGGCACCGTGCACGTTCAGCAGGCCGCGCAGAGCCAGCCGTACAGGCTCAACTCCGCACTACTTGCGCTTCTTGCGGTCCGTTGGCCCGGAGTCCAGAGCCTGCTGATCGGACGCCGTGGCACCGTCCCTGAACTTCTCGGCGCGCTCCTGCACCTCCAGGTTTGCCGGGAACGTGGCGGGGAACCCCCCGAAGGCCTCGTCGGTGGCCTTGACCACCTGGCGGGCCATCGCGAGGTTGGCACCGCCACCCACCACGGCGCCGAGGCCGAAGGGGAGGGCGCGGCCCAGTACCGCGCCGGTCTGACGGGCCAGGAACCGCTTGACAAACATGCTGCGGATGGTGCGGCCCACGTCGAACTTCTTGGAGTCGGCGGGCGACTTGCCCAGCATCAGCCCCCACTTGCCCGTGAGGTTCTTGCTCGTGGAGGAGTTGGCGAGCAGCTGGCCCATCAGAGCGTTGCCGTCCTCTCCGAGCATCAGCGCCATGATCATGGTCCGGTTCTGCTGCTCGTCGCTGGGCTCGATGCCGTGCAGCTCGGCGACGGCCTGCGCGTAGAGTGCGGTGGCCTCGAGGTACCCGGCCACGGCCGCCGAGGAGAGCCCGACGGAGGCGATGGTTCCGATCCCGGGGACGGCGGCGGTCGCACCCACGGCCCCACCGCCCACGGTCACCGATCGGACGTAGATCTTCTGGGCGCGTCGGGCGATCTCCTCGGGGGTCGCGTCCGGGTGCTGCCGACGCTCGTGCTTGAGCATTTTGACCACCCAGGGCTGCTGGATGCGCAGTGCGTGGTCCAGGAACTTGTTCACCCCGGGTTTGGGCTTTCCGTCCTTGTCAAATGCCTTGTTCAGGGGATTCTGGCCCATCGACGTCCACTCCTCGACACGGGTAGTCATTGCCCGGCGGATCCCGCCGAGAACATCACGTCCACTATTCCACAGCGCCCTGAGCGTTGCGCGGGGCGCGGTTCGCTCAGCGCACGAAATCGGCCCACGCGTGCGGCGCCCTCAGCAGGTCCGTCTTCTTAAACGCGTTCCCGCACACCCGCTCCAGCACGAAGGAGAGCGTCCGGACGGCCTCGACGACGCAGGTGCCCTTGTTGAGCATCACGCACTCCGTGCGCTGGCCCTGGGCGGCGTCGGCGATCTCTGCACGGGAGGGGATCCCGTTCTTCGCCAGGCTTTCGAGCACCTGGGTGGCCCACACGATCGGCACGTGCACGGCCTGGCACAGCCACAGGATCTCCTCCTGGACGTCTGCCATCTGCTCAAATCCGGTGTCGACCGCGAGGTCCCCGCGCGCGGTCATCACCCCGCAGTCCTAGCAGTGCCTGGCCTCCAGCAGCATCATGGGCAGCTGCTCGAAACCGCCCACGGTTTCGTTCCTCGGGGTCACGTCCAGGCCGTGGGCCTCCAGCGCCTCCAGTTCGGCCAGGAGGTCTGCGACGTCCCGTGCCCGGCGCACGAACGACATGTTCACGATGTCCGCATGACGGGCCACGAAGCGCAGGTCCTCCCGGTCCCGCGCCGTCAAGGAGGGGATGAGGAGGTCGGTGTCCAGGAAGTCGATGCCCTTCTCCGCCGAGAGTCTGCTGCCGCCGGGCGCCGCCCGGGTGGTCTCCACGTCCATCGTCCCGGGGCCCACGGCGGTGGCGACACTGCCCAGCCTGCCGTCGTCGAGCAGCACCCGGTGCCCCACCCGGGCGTCGCGGAAGGCTTCGGGCACGGTGCGGCCAATGCTCGCGGGCCCCTGGCGTCCCGCAGGTGGAGGCGGTCCCCCGGGCGGTGCCGCGCGAGCCACCGTGCGGGGCCCACAGGAACGCAGGCGACACCGTCGTCCCCGGGTGCGGACGAGCCGAGCCACAGCCGAACCGGGCTCAGCACGTGACCGGTGGCCTTGCGCTGCGGCTTGATCCCGGCCACGCGGGGACCTGGCTGCAGCGGACCTGTACGGACTTTGGGTCCGGCGAGGTCCATCGCAATGCGCAGGTCCCGTCCCTGCTCCGCGGCCGCTGCCCGCAGGTGCTCGACCATGCGCGTACACCGTGCCGGGCCGTCGTGCGCGCAGTTGATCCGTGCCACGTCCATTCCGGCGGCCACCAGGCAACGGACGAGGCCGGTGTCCGTGGCCACCTCACAGGGCAACGTGACCATGGTGCGGGTTCCGTGTCCCTCCGGCGTCGGTCCGAGCAGCCCGACCACGCGCAACAGGAACGCGGCGGCCCGTTCGGCGCGTGCCTGTGCTGTGCCGGGTGTCGGCGCTGCACCGGCTGCCTCTGTTGTCCGGTTTTCGCTGCCGTCATGGGGCTCCCCTTCCGGCCGTGGCCCCGGCACGACGGCGCGCGGCCACGTCCACGGCAGCTCACCCGGGCCAACGGCGGGTGAAGGGGAGACTGCCCGTCAGTGCGTGCTGAACTCGGTGTAGGAGTGGGTTGCGGGGCCGAAGTGCTCGTCCACCGTGATCACGGCGCCCGGGGTGTCCCGGGAGATCAGCGCCTGCAGGAACTCCCCGGCGGCCCACCGGGGCCCCTCGGCGACGACGGTCACCGTGCCGTCGTCGTTGTTCGTCGCGGAGCCCACGAGACCGAGCTCCTGGGCCTGCTGCCAGCACCAGTGGCGGAAGCCAACGCCCTGGACGGTGCCGTGCACCACTGCGCTGAGCCCGATGGTCTCGTTGAGGTCGAGGGGTTCGGAAGGGCGCCCGGACGCGGGGTTCTGGTGGATCGAGGGCATCTCCATGCTCCCAGCCTAGAAGACGGCCCGGCCCGTGCACGTCACGGTGACGGGCACGGGCCGGGCCGCTTGGCTGACCGCTCGCTCAGGGGATCAGGCGAGACCGTCGATCGCCTCGGCGATCGGGGTTTCCCCGTCCGCGAACTCGATGAACGCACCGGTGGTGCCCTTGGGGTCCGTGAGTGTCCGGGCTGCCACGAGGGCCACGTTGCCGCGGGAGGTGTCCCGGTTCTCGTCCTCCCCGGCGCGGCCCAGGGCGATCGATCCCGAGGGGTCGTCGTCCGTGAGCATGCCCGGGCCCAGGATGGTCCAGTTCAGGGAGCTGGCGCGCAGGTGGTCGTCCGCGTCCGCCTTGGACTGGGCGTAGGCGTAGAAGTCGTTGTCCTCGGGCACCCCGTGGTCCTGGCCCGCGCCCATGTAGGACACCATCACGTAGTGCTTCACGCCGGCCGCCTCGGCGGCGTCCATGCTGCGGATCGCGGCATCGCGGTCCACAGCGTAGGTGCGCTCGGGGGACCCGCCGCCGGCACCCGCGGACCACACGACGGCGTCCTGGCCGGAGAGCAGCTCGGTCAGCGCTGCCACGTCCAGGCTCTGGACGTCAGCGACCACGGGTGTGGCACCCGTGTTCTCCACGTCCTCGCTCTGCTCCTCCTTGCGGATGACGGAGCGCACTGTGTCCCCCTGGGTCGAGAGCAGACGGCTCAGCTGCAGCGCCACCTTGCCGTGGCCGCCGATGATCGTGATCTCAGACATTGCTGGTCCTTCCTGTCGCAACGATGCCGCGGGAAACGGCTGCGTCCCCGGGACCAGTACAGCAATCACGGGCGGGTGGATATTCCGGCACCCCGTGCTTTCCCCGGACGCTGCTCCTCAGTGAGGCCCAGGTGGAGCCCAGGGGACGGGCCGCCTCCGCCTGCGCCGGACTCGACCTCACCCGCCGGGCGCGAGGGTGGACAGACCCTCCGTGAGCTCGCGGAACAGACCCCCCAGATCGGCGTCGGAGCGCTGCAGCAGCGCATCCGCGACCAAGCCCACGAGACCGTGCACGGCGAAGCGGTCCCGCCGGCACTGCACGGCAGCCACCGCCCCGTCCCGTGCAACGGTGCCGACGCCGCCCACCACCCTCCCGACATCGTCCGCCCCAGACTCGTTGCGCCGGGCTCGTTCGGCGCGCAGCCCGGCCACGGCGTGGTCCACCACGGCGTCACGGGCCGCCGCGCCCGCCGGACCCGAGAGGACGTTGCGGTAGTAGTCGCGGTGGCTTGTCATGTGCGCCACGACCGGTGCGAGGACGGCCACCCACACGGTGGTTTCACGGGTGCCGGCGGGCTCCACGGACGGCACGGCGTCGCGCAGCAGCCACTCGGTGGCACTGCGCAGCACCTCGTCCCGGGAGCCGAAGTTCTCGTAGACGGCCTTGCGGCTGACACCGGCGGCAGTGGCGATCTCGGTCATGCCCACGGCCGGGGCGCCGCGCGCAGCCAGCGCCACGGCGGCTTCGACCACCGCGGTGCGGGTCCGTTCGATCCGCCGGTCCATGCGTCCTCCCATGACGAGGTCGAGAATAAGTGGCCTTGTCATTTAACGCGTCCGACCGGATCGTCGCGACAGCCCTAGGGGTGAGATCGGGCGGGAGGCTCACTGGCCGCTGACGGCCACCGCCTCCACCAGGAAGACCTGTCCCTCGCCCTCGATCGTGGCGGTGCCCGGTCCCTCCAGACAGATCAGGGACTGCCCGGCGGAGGCCCGCACGTTCCCCGGGACCACGGTGACCTCACCCTCCGTCACCAGCACCATGCAGGTTCCCGCGAGCTCCCGGCGCACGGGGTTCCCGGGGGACACGCGCGCAGAGACGAGCGAGACCGCAGGATCCCACAGGGGGTAGCTCACGGTGCCGCCGGGCTCCGCGCGCGGCTCCATCACTGCCACGGGCTCGGACGTCCTGGACATCACGCGCAGCAGCTCTGCCACGTCAACGTGCTTGGGGGTAAGCCCCGCGCGCAGCACGTTGTCGGAGCATCCCATGATCTCCACGGCCGTGCCGCTGAGGTAGGCGTGCACCTGCTGGGCCGGGGTGAACAGCGCCTGCCCCGGGGCAAGGTGCACCACATTCATGCACAGCGCCACCAGCAGCCCCCGGTCTCCCGGGTAGTGGTGGGCCAGCAGCCGGATCAGGGCGACGGCGCGCTGCACCGGGTCCATCTCCGGAGAGAGGGCACGGGGTGCGGCGCCTGTGCTCTCCGCCTCCGGGCCGGTGGACGGGGCGGAGTGCACCGACGGCCCAGACGTCGCGGAGGCCTCAGACTGTGAACCGGGGCCGGACTGCCCCGCAGCGGCGGACTCCGCCTTGTCGGGCTCTGAGGTCCGTGAGGCCGCGGCGACGCTCGCGCGGACGGCCGCTGCGGCGTCGTCGTCCGGCAGTTCGAGGACGTGCTGCACGGGGCACGGCGTCTGCACCGCGAGCTCGAGCCAGGCCAGGTCGAGGTGCTCGGCCAGCCGCGCGAGGCGGGCGCGGTCCTGCTGGCCCACGAGCAGCCACATCTCGGACAGTGCCACCACGGTCTCGGGCTTGGCCCGGTCGTCCTTGTAGTTGCGGTGGGGCGCGTCGAGCGGGACCCCGGCCGCGTTCTCGCGCGCGAAGCCCTCCTGCGCCTGCTCGGTGGAGGGGTGGACCTGGATGGACAGGGGCGCGGCGATGGCGAGGATCTTGAGCAGGAACGGCAGGTGCGGGAGCACCTCGTGCAACCCGCGGCGAGCGCCCTGCACCTCCACGTGGGACGGCGCGCTCGGGTGGGCCCCCATCCACATCTCGGCCTCCGGGTCCGCGGTGGGTGCGGGGCGACCCTGCATGGTCGCGAGCACCGAGCAGGACCCCCAGGCGTAGTGCTGGATCGGGTTGCTCATCCTCAGGAACTCGGCCATGTCGCACATGTAACCACAGCGCCCGGGGAAAAACCGTGCGGTGCGCGGCACAGGGACGCAAGTGGGGACGCCCCGCCTGAGGAGCGCGCGGGGGCGCCTCCCGTAGAATCCGAACGGTGACCACAGATCTTTCATCATCATTCAAGGCCTACGACGTCCGCGGCATCGTGGGTGAGAGCATCACCGCCGAGAGTGTGCGTGCCACCGGTGCGGCGTTCGTGGACGTCCTGGGCCTCGCGGGCTCGGGCGTGGTGGTCGGCGGGGACATGCGCCCCTCCTCCCCGGAGTTCGTGGCGGCGTTTGCCGAGGGCGCCACGCGCCGCGGTGCGAACGTGACCGTGATCGGCAGCATCTCCACGGACGAGCTGTACTTCGCCTGCGGCACGCTGGACTGCGCCGGTGCCACGTTCACCGCGAGCCACAACCCCGCCGCGTACAACGGCATCAAGATGGCCAAGGCCGGTGCCGTTCCCGTGTCCTCGGACACCGGGCTGTACGAAATCCGTGACACCGCCCAGGGCTACCTGGACTCCGGCGAGATCCCCGCCGCGGAGCACCAGGGCACCGCGTCCGAGCGGGACGTGCTCGGCGACTACGCCCGCTACCTGCGATCCCTCGTGGACCTCAGCGGCATCCGTCCGCTGAAGGTCGTGGTGGACGCCGGCAACGGGATGGCTGGCCTGACCACCCCCGCAGTGCTCGGCGACACCTTGCTCCCGGCGCTGCCCCTGGAGATCGAGCCCCTGTACTTCGAGCTGGACGGCACGTTCCCCAACCACCCGGCCAACCCCCTTGAGCCCGCCAACCTGGTGGACCTGCAGAACGCGGTCCGCGAGCACGGGGCGGACATCGGACTCGCATTCGACGGGGACGCAGACCGCTGCTTCGTGGTGGACCAGAACGGGGACCCGGTCTCGCCCTCCGCGGTCGCGGCGATCGTCGCCGAGCGAGAGATCGCCCGCGCCCAGGCCGGGGGCGAGGAGCACCCCGTGGTGATCCACAACCTCATCACCTCCAAGGCGGTTCCCGAGCTGATCGAGGCCAACGGCGGACGGGCAGTACGCACCCGCGTGGGGCACTCCTTCATCAAGGCCGTCATGGCCGCCGAGCACGCCGTGTTCGGGGGGGAGCACTCCGCGCACTACTACTTCAAGGACTTCTTCAACGCGGACACCGGCATGCTCGCGGCCATGCACGTCCTCGCCGCCCTCGGCGAGCAGGACGCGCCGCTGAGCGAGCTCATGGACCGCTACGACCCGTACACTGCCTCCGGAGAGATCAACTCGGAGATCGAGGACAAGGCCGCCGCGGTGGACCGCGTGCGCGCGCACTTCGCCGCCGAGGACCCCGCCGTGACGGTCGAGGACATGGACGGCACCACGTTCACCCACCCCGAGCAGGGCTGGTGGTTCAACCTGCGTCCCTCCAACACGGAGCCGTTCCTGCGCCTGAACGTCGAGGCCCCAGACGCCGCCGCCATGGAGACCGTGCGGGACACCGTCCTGCGCATTGTGCGCGAGGGCTGAGACCCGAGCACACACCGCCCCGCGGGCACGACGACGCCGCGCAACCAGATCTGGCTGCGCGGCGTCGTCGTACGGAACCGGTGACAGGGCCCCGGGAAACTCAGGCGTTCGCGGTGCGCGCCTCGTCGTGGAGCATCCACAGGTCCGGGCCGAAGATCTCGTAGTGGATCGAGCGGCCGGGAACCCCGCCGGAGACCAGCTGCGAGCGCACCGACTGCATGAAGGCCAGGGGCCCGCACATGAAGACCTCGGCACCCTCGGGGATCTCCGCCTGGGAGACGTCCATGTGTCCCGCGAAGTCCCCCTCACCTGGTGCGGCGAGCCATGAGACGAGCTTCGCGTTGGGCATGCGGGAGACGTAGTCGCGCACGAGCTCGCGGCCGGGCCACGCAGCCTCGGAGCGGTCCGCGTGCAGCACGAGCACCTCGCGCTCGGGGTCCTCCCGCGCGAGCTGGTCCAGGAACGCCACCACCGGGGTGATGCCGATGCCCGCAGAGACGAGCACGAGCGGGCCGTGGAAGTCCGGGTCCAGGGTCACGTCCCCGTAGGGGTTGGAGATCTCCAGGACGTCACCCACCGCGATGTCCTCGTGCAGGATGGGCGAGACCTCCCCCTCGGGATCCTCGCGCACCACGATCCGCCGGTGGCCGGGGTCGCTCGGCACCAGGGTGAACTGGCGGGGCTGGCGCAGGCCGTCCATCACGACCACCTGGATGGAGATGTACTGGCCTGCCACAGAGGGCGTCATGGGGGTGTCGTCCGCGGGCTCGAACTCGAAGGCCACCACGCCCTCGGCCACCGGTTCCTTCGAGATCAGGCGGAAGGGCGCGAACATGACGTCGTTGGCCTGCTGGGAGTAGAGCCCCTTCTCGATCTTGATGAGGGCGTCCGCCATGAGCCAGTAGACCTCGTCCCACGCGGCCACCACCTCGGGCGTCGCCGCGTCCCCCAGGTCCGCGGCGATCGCGCCGAACAGGTGCTCGTGCACGGTGGGGTACTCCTCGGGCAGCAGGCCCAGGGAGGCGTGCTTGTGGGCCACGCGGGAGAGCACCTCGTCCGGGTACGAGTCCGGGTGGTTGAGCAGGTGGGACGCGAACATCGCGATGGACCCGGCAAGCGCCTGTGGCTGCGTGCCGTTCTTCTGGTTCGCTCGGCTGAACATCCCGTCCAGCAGGTCCGGGCGGGCCTCGAACATCGACTTGTAGAACACGGGCGTGATGTTTGGGATGCGTTCGGCGATGATGCCGATGGTCGCTTCTACGACCGGGCGGGACTTCTCGGACAGCATGGTGGCTTCCTCTCGTCGACATGTGACGGAAGCCAATTTAGCATTCAAGATGCCACTTAGATAGCCGAGGTGGGCGTCCCCGAATCCGGCTGCTCGGGGGGTCGCAGACCCAGCTGCACGGCGATCGGACCCACCTGCCGCGGATTGACGAGCTCCGCGATGCTCACCGTGTCCAGTTCCCCGTAGAACGCCTCGCGCGCGCCGGCCAGGGCCCTGCGCAGGCGGCAGCCGTGGTTCAGGGGGCAGGCGGTCTCGTCCGCCTCGCACTCCACGATGGCGGTGTCCGCCTCGAGCACCCGCAGCACTTGACCCACGCGGGCCTCACGCCCCTCGTCCGTGAGCATCACCCCGCCGGAGCGCCCGCGCTGGGAGCACAGCAGGCCCATGCCGCGCAGCCTGGCCACGGTCTTGGCCACGTGGTTGTAGGGGGCGCCCACGCCGTCGGCGATCCGCTGGGTGGACAGCATCGTCTCCGGTGCCAGCCCCCCCATGAGCAGCAGCACACGCAGCGCGATGTCCGAAAATGCCGTCAGCCGCACACTTGTCCCTTCTTCGCGGGCCGCCCTCTTCCACGCACGACGACGCCGCGCGGCCCATTTGGCCGCGCGGCGCGATCATATCCCGGTCACCGGGCGGTGTCTCGCCCCGCAAGTTCCCGCCCGGTGCCCGCGGTCAGCTCTGGCGCAGCCGCTCCTCCAGACCGGCGCGCTGCTCGAGGATGACCTCGGGGACGTCCTTCAGGCGGGCGAACCACTCGTCGATCCCGGGCAGCTCGTTCAACCACTCGTCACGGTCCACCCGCAGGGCGGCGTCCAGCTCCTCGCCCGAGATCTCCAGACCGGCGAGATCCAGGTCCTCCTTGGCGGGAAGGATGCCGACGGGTGTCTCGTGCCCACCGGCGGTGCCCTTGAGCCGCTCCACGATCCACTTGACCACGCGGGAGTTCTCGCCGAAGCCCGGCCACGCGAAGCCGCCGTCCGCAGTGCGGCGGAACCAGTTCACGTAGTAGATCCGCGGCATGTTCTCCTCGCCCATGCGGGCACCGGTGTCCAGCCAGTGCTCGAGGTAGTCGTTCGCGTTGTAGCCGATGAACGGGAGCATGGCCATGGGGTCGCGGCGCACCACACCCACCGCGCCCTTCGCGGCGGCGGTGGTCTCGGAGGACAGCGTGGCGCCCTGGAACACCCCGTGCTCCCAGCCGAAGGACTCGGAGACCAGCGGCACGGTGGTCTTGCGGCGGCCACCGAAGATGATGGCCGACAGCGGCACGCCCTCGGGGTCGTCGTACTCCGGCGCCAGAATCTCCACCTGCTTGATGGGGGTGCAGAAACGGGAGTTGGGGTGCGCGGCGGGACGCCCGGACTCGGGCGTCCAGTCCCGGCCCTTCCAGTCGGTGAGGTGCTCGGGGACGTCGTCCGTCATGCCCTCCCACCACACGCCACCGTCGTCGGTCAGCGCCACGTTCGTGAAGATGGTGTTGCCGCGGGCGATCGCGTGCATCGCGTTCGGGTTGGTGGACCAGCCGGTGCCGGGGGCCACGCCGAAGAGGCCGGCCTCCGGATTGACCACCCGCGGGGTGCGGTCCTTGCCGAAGCGGATCCAGGCGATGTCGTCGCCCACCATCTCGGCCTTCCACCCGGGCACCGTGGGCTCGAGCATCGCGAAGTTGGTCTTGCCGCACGCGGAGGGGAACGCCGCCGCGATGAAGCGCGAGTCGCCCTCGGGGTCCGTGACCTTCAGGATCAGCATGTGCTCGGCCAGCCAGCCCTCGTCGTGGGCGATCGCGGAGGCGATGCGCAGCGCGTAGCACTTCTTTCCCAGCAGCGCGTTGCCGCCGTAGCCGGAGCCGAAGGACCAGATGGCGCGGTCCTCGGGGAACTGGACGATGTACTTGGCCGGGTTGCACGGCCAGGGGACGTCCTCCTCGCCGGGCTGCAGCGGCGCCCCCAGCGAGTGGACGCACTCCACGAACGGGGCCTTGTCCTGGGACATCTTCTCGAGCACCGGCGTGCCGATGGTGGCCATGATGCGCATGGAGCACACCACGTACGGGGAGTCCGTGATCTCCACGCCGTACTGCGGCTTGGCGGCGTCCAGGGAGCCCATCACGAACGGGATCACGTACATGGTGCGCCCGTGCATGGCACCGGAGAAACGCTTCTCGAGCGTCTCCTTCATGACGCGCGGGTCCTCCCAGTTGTTGGTGGGACCCGCGCCCTTCTCCGTCTTGGTGCAGATGAAAGTGCGCTCCTCCACGCGGGCGACGTCCTCAGGGTCCGAGAACGCGGCGAAGGAGTTGGGGAACTTCTCCTGGGACAGCCGCACCAGGGTGCCCGCCTCGACCATCTGGTCCGTCAGCTGCGTCCACTCGGCCTCGGATCCGTCCGCCCAGTGGATGCGCTCCGGCTGCGCCAGTTCGGCGATCTCCCGCACCCAGTCCGTCAGGGCCCGGTAGTCGGTGGGGGGATTCTCAAGCGAGTCCCGCACCTCGCTGCTGAGCTCGGTGGTCCCGGTGGTTGCCGTGGTGTTGTCAGCCATTGACATGTCTCCTCGTTGAGGCCGTCGTGCATTCCGCGTCCCGGAGGATCCGATGGGTCCGTGCACCGCCCCACGCCACTGTGGAGGGGCCCCGCACACCGGTCCGCCGGGGTTGCGCGTGGGTGTGGCTGGAGTCTATCGCGACCGGGCCCACGCCAACTGAGAGTTACACCACACCGGGCACGCTCTACACCCTCCAGCGATTTGTCGCCGGGGACGCACAGGTGTAAGTTGTTACCCGTTGCAACGGCCACGGCCACCGCAGCAAGGGCGCCTGTAGCTCAACGGATAGAGCATCTGACTACGGATCAGAAGGTTGTAGGTTCGAATCCTATCGGGCGCACCGCATGAGGACCCCGCATCCACCGGATGCGGGGTCCTTCGTCTGTGACCGGTCCCCACCGGCCGCTCCACGAGGATCGAGGCACCCCCTGACTTCCCCCGGCACCGCCCGCTCCCCCCGCGCCCGCAGGTTCGCCCTGGGCGCGGCCGCTCTCACACTGGTGCTCACCGGCTGCGCCATCCCCGGTTCCCCAGGTGCGCCCTCCAGTTCCTCGGGCACGACGGCGCCGTCCCCCACCTCCCCCACCTCCGGTTCCTCCGCGAGCGTCGGAGCCACCGGCCACGAGACCGCGGACGACGGGGCACCCGCTGGCGCCACGGCGTCGTCGGGGGACGAACCGCAGGACGCGTCCGAGCACGCCGCGGCAGGAACGGCCCTGGCCGCCCTCGGCGAGCTGCCCGTGAAGGGCCGCGCGCCCAAGACCGGCTACTCACGCGACGAGTTCGGCCCGCGCTGGGCGGACACGGACCACAACGGCTGCGACACCCGCAACGACATCCTGCGCCGGGACATGACCGGCATCGAGGTCACACCCGGCACGCGCGGCTGCAAGGTGCGCACCGGCACGCTGCTCAGCCCCTACTCGGGCGGCACCGTGGACTTCACCGCCGGGCAGGACACGAGCTCCGAGGTGCAGATCGACCACGTGGTTGCACTGTCGGACGCGTGGCAGAAAGGTGCCCAGCAGCTCCACACGGACCGGCGCACCGAGCTGGCGAACGACCCCCTCAACCTGCTGGCCGTGGATGGACCCACCAACAACCAGAAGTCGGACGGGGACGCCGCGACGTGGCTGCCGCCCGCCGCCGGGGAGCGCTGCGAGTACGTGGCCACGCAGATCGCTGTGAAGCGCAGCTACGACCTGTGGGTCACGGACGGCGAGAAGAAGGCCATGGTGCGTGTGCTGGACACCTGCCCCGAACAGCCGCTGCCGCAGGCCCGCACGGTGCCGACCCCGGTGGAGGAGCCCGTCGCGGCACCGCTGACAGAGGCCCCCGCGCCCGTCCAGGAACCCGAGGCTCCGGCGCGGCAGGCCCCCGCCGCGCCAGCGGCTCCCGGGGCGGACGGCGGCGTGGCGGGCGGGAATGTCTACTACTCCCGCTGTGCCGAGGCCCGTGCCGCCGGCGCGGCGCCCCTCCACGCGGGCTCGCCGGGCTACCGCCCGGGCCTGGACGGCGACGGTGACGGCGTAGCCTGTGAGGCCAAGCACTGACCCCGACCGGACGGATCACGCATGAGACCCTTCCACCGCACGCTCAGGACACTGTGGACCGCCGCGGGAATTCTCATGGGGTCCGCCGTGGTGCTGTGGGGCGCCGCGTTCCTCGGCATCGCCCTGCTGCCGGACGACGACGGGCTGGGCACAGCCTTCCTCGGCATCTACCTGATCCTGGCGGGCATGGTGCTGCTGGGTGCGTCGCTGGTGGTGCTGCTGCTGCGCCGCGCCCGTGAGTCACGGGACCAAGACCCAGCCGCAGACCGGAAACCTCACACGCGCGGCGCGTAGAACCGGGTGAGGCGGGCGTCCGCGCCGTCGAGCAGCGCCCAGTCCCCCGCGACCTCCAGCACGGCGGTGCCCGCGGTGGGGAACCCGCTCGCGGCGTCCATCATGGCGTCCTGCTCCGAGTCCCGGGAGGCCAGCCGCAGCACGACGTCCAGCACACCCGGCATGTGCGCGACCACCAGCAGCGTGCGCACCGTCTCGGGAACGTGGTTCACGGCGGCGACGAGCTGCGCGTCCGTGGCGTTGTAGAGCCCCTCCCACAGCTGCGGGGTGGGCGCCTTCTCCCCCAGTTCGTGGCCCACCCACGTGACCGTCTGGCGCGTGCGCAGCGCCGGGGAGGTCAGGATCATGTCCGGAGCGGCGTTGCCCGCGAGCCACCGCCCCACGTCCGCGGCCTCGCGCGCGCCCCGCGGCGTCAGCGGCCGGTCGTGGTCGGGAACCCCCCGCGGGAAGTCAGCCTCACCGTGCCGCATGATCACCAGGTGCTTGAGGTCGTGGCGCGTCATGCGAGCCAGTCTGTCACGGGCAGCAGAGCCCGGGAACGACGACGCCGGGCCCGCGACCCGGCGTCGTCGTGCGACCACCTGTGGTGATGGCGTCCCTGGACCCGTCGGTTGCCCAGCCCGTCAGATGGAGTACTCGGGGGCGGCCCAGACGACGACCTCAGGGTGGTCGTAGAACCGGTAGCCCTGCCCGCGCACGGTGCGCACGGTGTTGGCCAGTCGCCCGAGCTTGGAGCGCAGACGGCGCACGTGGACGTCGATGGTGCGCTCGGACGGGACCTCGTCCGCGTCCCCCCACAGGTTGTCCAGCAGCTCCGTGCGCCCGACCGTGCGGGTGCCGTTCTCCACCAGGTAGTTGAGCAGCTCGAACTCGCGGTGCGTGAGGTTGAGCAGATCGCCGTCCAGGAAGACCTCGCGGCGGGAGAGGTCGATCAGCACGCCCACGCGCTGGTAGTCGATGGTGCCGCCGCCGCTGGCCGGCAGGGGTGCGATGGGCTCGACCACCGGGTCCGTGAACGTGGGATCGCCCAGGGCGCTGCGCACGACCTCAAGGTCCGTGCCCTCGGCGTTGATGGGGGCGAGCGCGACGGCGGCGTAGGAGTCCGACTCCGGAACCGTGGCGCTGATGTACTGCCGGATGTCCTGCACCAGCTGGACCAGGTTGATGCCGCGGTCCGCGGCGGCCTGCTCGTCCACGCCCACGTAGAGCACGAAGCCGCGCGCCTCGGTGGGTTGCTGCTCCGCGACGGGCTGGGCCCCGCTGCGGGTCTCGGGACTGAATTCCGCGGACACGGATCGCAGGTGGCGGTACTTCTCGGGCGTCGCGGCCACGGGGCGGGCTCCTCGCGGCAGGACGGGGGCCTGGGTGCCGCCCACGCGGTGCCGCTGGGAGATATGGACGTATCCCGGTGCGCCTGTCATTAGAACTCCTGCCTCGTGAAGCCCCGTTCCCGTGAGTTCCCTGGAAAACGGCGTTATCAACATCGTCGGCGATGAAGGTCGAGACTGGCAAGTAATAGAAGCGTATTTTTCTCACATGATGAGACAGTCTGCAGCTCAGACCAGCCGCTGGCGGAAAAGGGTTGCATTGCCGGGCGCAGGGAGGATGAATCCTCACCGAAAGTCCGCGCATTTTTGCACTCGGCCGAGCAAACTCAGGTGAGAGCTTGAGCAATCACACCTGAAAGCGAATGTCAACCAGTCGTGCGAGATCCCCACTCAGGGCGGGGAGCGGGGCACCGGAGGCGGCCCCGGGCCCTCAGTCCACCACGCCGTAGAGCCTGTCCCCGGCGTCGCCGAGGCCCGGGATGATGTAGGCGTTCTCGTCCAGGCGCTCGTCCACGGAGGCCAGCACCACGTTCACCTCGGCATCCTCGAGCTCGCCGTTCAGCCGTTCCAGCCCCTCGGGTGCGGCCAGCAGGCACACGCACGTGATCTGCTCGGCGCCGCGGCGGTAGAGGAACTTGATGGCCTCGCTGAGGGTGCCGCCCGTGGCGAGCATGGGGTCCAGCACGTAGACCTGCCGCCCGGTGAGGTCGTCCGGGAGCCGTTCCGCGTAGGTGATGATGTCCAGGGTGGCGTCGTCCCGGGCCATGCCCAGGAACCCGACCTCCGCGGTGGGGACCAGACGGGTCATGCCCTCGAGCATCCCCAGCCCCGCGCGCAGGATCGGCACCACCAGCGGCCGCGGCCGGGCCAGCGCCACACCCTCGGTCTGCGCCACCGGGGTCTGCACGGTGACGGTCTCCACGCGCACGTCCCGGGTGGCCTCGTAGGCCAGGAGGGTTACGAGCTCCTCCACCAGCTGCCTGAACACGGGCGACGGCGTGTCCTTGTCGCGCAGCACGCTGAGTTTGTGGGCGACGAGGGGATGCTCCAAGACGGTGACTCGCATACCCCAGAATCTAGCAGTCGCCCGGCCCGCCCACTCACCACCCGGGGCCGCCGGGAGGGATCGGCACCGGCCGACGGCACCCGGTGCCGCGCACCAGCTCGTCATCACAAATTCATCACACACCGCTGAACCTGAGGGATTCCCGAACACGTGTGCCCTATTCTCGTAAGCGTCACCCGACAGCGTTCTGTGCATCACACCCCCGGAAGGAACACATCGAATGACGGTTCCGGTTCTCGAGACGGAGAATCTGGTCAAGATCTACGGCCGGGGAGAAACCAGGTTCGACGCCCTCAAGGGCATCAACCTGGAGATCGACAAGGGCGAGTCGCTGGCGATCGTGGGGAAGTCGGGTTCCGGGAAGTCCACCCTCATGCACCTGCTGGCCCTGCTGGACGGACCCACGCACGGCGTGGTGGCGCTCGAGGGAAGGCCCACCAACGACCTCAGCGCCAAGGAACTGAACGAGCTGCGCAACTCCGCCTTCGGATTCGTGTTCCAGCAGTTCTTCCTCACCCCTGGCCAGACGGTCCTGGAGAACGTGACGCTGCCGCTGAAGATCGCCGGTGTTCCCGCGGCTGAGCGCAAGCGCCGGGGCCTGGCGGCGCTGGAACAGCTGGAAATGGGGGACAAGGCCCAGAACAAGGCCACGGACCTCTCCGGCGGCCAGAAGCAGCGCGTGGTCATCGCCCGTGCGCTGATCAACGACCCGTCCGTGATCTTCGCGGACGAGCCCACCGGCAACCTGGACTCGGCCACCTCCCGCGTGGTCGAGGACATCCTCTTCGGTCTTAACCGGGACAAGGGCATCACCCTGGTGGTCGTCACCCACGACGAGGACCTCGCCCGGCGCTGCTCCCGCCAGATCCACCTGGTGGACGGGCGGATCGTGCCGGAGGCGGAGAAGGCCGCGGGCGGCGGCGTCGTCCCCGGTCCCGCGGCCGCCGACGACGCCGCACAGGCGCCCGCTGCCCAGGCAGCCGGCACACCCTGGGACGGCGCCCCGGAGGCCGCGCCCCGTGAGGACACGGGCGGGCTGACCGTCAAGGAGCCGCGGACCGGCGCGATCGTGATGCTCAGCGAGGCGGACGTGGCCGAAATCGCCCGTGCCGCGCAGCAGCCGCCGCGAACGGGCAAGCACAGTGCCTCCCCCAGCACCCCCGAGCAGCCAGGAGCCACCGCGTGAAATTCATCGATCTGCTGCGCACGGCAATCGGCAACACGTTCCGGTCCAAGGCACGCACGGTGCTGACCGTGATTGCGATCTTCATCGGCTCGTTCACGCTGACCCTGACCTCCGGGATCGGCACGGGCGTCAACGACTACATCGACAAGACCGTGGCCGCGTTCGGCAACGACAACGCCCTGTTCGTGCAGAAGGTCTCCGAGCAGTCCACGTCCGGCGCGGGCCAGGACGACGGGCCCACCGAGTACAACCCGGACGACGCCAACGTGCGGATGGGCTTCGGCTCCATGAGCGGGCTGAGCGACTCGGACATCGCGAAGATCGAGAAGATCGACGGGGTGGAGTCCGTGGACCCCATGTACATGGTCACGCCCAAGTACCTCGAGGCGGCCAACGGCAAGAAGTTCACGCTGAGCCTGGGCTCTCCCCCGGAAGCGGACGGCCTGCAGCTCGAGGCTGGGAAGACGCCGGACCGCGCGAAGGACGAGATCCTGCTCCCGGCCTCATGGGTGGAGCCGCTGGGGCTGGGCTCCAGCCAGGACGCCGTGGGCAAGACCGTGAAGATCACCATCGGCAACGCCGTGGACGAGGACAAGGCGTTCACCGTCACGGTCTCCGGGGTCTCCCAGGCGTCCCTGGCGGGCTCCTCCGACAACCCCATCCCCTCCGCGGGGCTGAACAAGAAGCTCTACGACTACCAGGTCTCTGGCAGCCCCCGGAAGATCCCGAACTCCTACTTCACCGCCACGGCCACCGTGGACGACGCCTCCAAGCTGGGTGCCGTCAAGTCCCAGCTGGCGGACGAGAGCATGATGGGCAGCACCGTGGAGGACCAGCTCGGGATGTTCCGCGCGGTCATCAACGGGATCGTGTGGATCCTCAACTCCTTCGCCATCATCGCGCTGCTGGCGGCCGGTTTCGGCATCGTCAACACGCTGCTGATGTCCGTGCAGGAGCGCACCCGGGAGATCGGGCTCATGAAGGCCCTGGGGATGAGCGGCGGGAAGGTCTTCGGCCTGTTCTCACTCGAGGCCATCTTCATCGGCTTCCTGGGTTCCGCAATCGGCGCCGCCGTGGGCGTGGCCGCCGGCAGCATCATCAGCGGCGTGCTCTCCGGCGGCCTGCTCTCCGGGCTGCCCGGGCTGAGCCTGTTCCTGTTCGACCCCCTCAAGACCCTGCTCATCATCCTCGCGGTGATGTTCATCGCCTTCCTCGCCGGCACCATTCCCGCGGTGCGGGCCGCCCGGCAGGATCCCATCACCGCGCTGCGGTACGAGTAGTTCCCCCCCTCAACGCACCACGCCGCGTAGTACTCACAGGAAGGACCGTCCTCATGAGCACCACCCCCAACGAGCCCCAGGATCCCCGTTCCGCAGTGCCCGCAGACCCGAACACAGATGACCCGCGGGCTACGGGTCACGGTGGTGTCAACGGCGTTCCCGCCGGTCAGCCGTACGCCGAACCCCAGAACTCCGGTCAGCAGTACGGCCAGGCCGGCGGCAAGTACGGCACCGCCGAGTACAACCCCGGGCAGTACACCGGCGTGACGGAACGCCCCGGCACGCTCGACAAGCTGCTGAAGCTGACCATGGCCTCGCTGGGGATCTACGTGCTCAGCGGCATCGTGGGCCTCATCGCGGTCAGCACCATCGAGATGGCCGGCAAGGCCGGTGGCGTGGGCGGACCAACCAGTTCGATCATCTCCCTGATCATCGGCATCGCGCTCTACCTGCTGGTGTGGACCAACCTCAAAAAGGGCAAGAACTGGGCTCGAATCCTGGGCACGGTCTTCGCAGCCATCGCCATCCTCGGCGGCCTGTTTGGCCTCATCGGCACCTTCGTCTACCCGGCACCGTGGAACATCATCATGATCGTGTTGGCCCTCCTGAAGGTGGTCGTGGACATCCTCTGGATCGTCACCGCCTACAAGGCGCCCACCTCCGCCTGGTTCACCCAGAACCAGGTCCAGCGCTGAGCCGGATGGCTCTTCCGCACACCGCCAGGTCCATCCAGCTCTCGGGCTGGATGGACCTGGCTCTTTCCGAGGCCGCACTCACGGCGGGCTCCGGGGACGTTCCCATCGGCGCCGTAGTCCTCGATGCCGAGGGCGCGGTGATCGGACGCGGGCACAACCGCCGGGAGGCCGACGCCGATCCCACCGCCCACGCCGAGGTCCTGGCCCTGCGCGAGGCCGCTGCACGGCGCGGAGAGTGGCGGCTGGAAGGCTGCACGCTCGTCGTGACCCTGGAACCGTGCGCCATGTGCGCCGGCGCGGTCGTGCTGTCCCGCATCTCCACGGTTGTGTTCGGCGCATGGGATCCCAAGGCGGGAGCGTGCGGCTCGGTGTTCGACATCGTGCGCGACCCCCGGCTCAACCACTGGGTGGAGGTCACCGGGGGTGTCAGGGAGGAGGAGTGCGCGGCCCTGCTGCGCGACTTCTTCCGCGGCCACCGGCACGGCCGCTGACACCGACGAGGTCGCACGCACCAGTACGCTCCCCGCGCACGGGTGCGCCCCGGTTTGGAGCGGTCGCGGGCGGGCCTGTAAAGTGCTGAGAGCTGGTGACGTGTCCGAGCGGCCGAAGGTGCATCACTCGAAATGATGTTTGGTGTCAAAGCCAACGTGGGTTCAAATCCCACCGTCACCGCCAGTGGCCGAGGGCCCTGCTCCCCCGAGATCTCGGGGAGGCAGGGCCCTCACTCATACTCCAGGGATGCCCCGTGGACGCACGGCGCCGCCTCTCACACCGGGATCTCCCGGTCCGGGCCAATCCGCTTCATCACCAGCGTCGAGTTCAGCCGCTGCACCCCGGGCAGCCCGCTGAGCACGGTGTCGTAGAACTTCTGGTAGGCCGCGAGATCCGCGACCAGCACCCGGAGCATGAAGTCCGGTTCGCCGAAGAGCCGCTCCGCCTCGATGATCTGGGGGATCTTCTCCACCATGGTCTCGAACCGGGCGATCACCGTCGGCCCGGTGTGCTCCATGCGCACGAACACGAGGGCCTCGAACCCCAGCCCCACGGCCTGCGGGTCGACCACCGCGCGGTAGCGCTGGATGGCTCCGGAACGCTCCAGCTCCTTGAGCCGCCGGTGGCACGAGGACAAACTCAGACCCACCTGCTGGGCGAGGTCCGTGGTGCTTGCTCGACCATCGCCCTGCAGCAGTGAAAGGATCTTCCGGTCGAGTTTGTCCATGCCGAGAATCCTCTCACGAAAACCGTCTTCCTATTGGAGATAAGCAAGCACATTTCACCGTCTGCCGCATAGTGTTTCGCCCGGAAAGGGGAATTGCATGGACGTGACGCTGATGACGGAGTTCTGGGTGCTGGGCTTCCTGCTGGTGCTGGTGCCGGGACCGGACTGGGCCTACGCGATCGGTGCGGGACTGCGCGCCCGCTCCGCGGCACCGTCCGTCCTGGGGATGCTCTCCGGATACGTCGTCGTGGTCACGGTGGTGGCCGTGGGCGTGGGCACCCTGGTCACCAAGTACCCGGTGGCGCTGACCACCATGTCCGTGGTGGGTGCGGGATACCTCCTCTACCTCGGAACCACCGCTCTGACGGCCCGCAGCGAGGGCGGCATCACCGCCGGGAACATCCCCCTGGACACCCGCGGATCCACGCAGTTCGTCAAGGGCCTGGGCGTCAGCAGCCTCAACCCCAAGGGCCTGCTGCTCCTCATGGCCCTGCTGCCCCAGTTCGTGAGCCCGCAGGGGTGGTCCTCCACCGGACAGATGCTGGTGCTGGGAGGGCTGCACATCCTCAACTGCGCCGCGGTCTACTTCGCGGTGGCGCTGCTCTCCCGCAAGCTTCTGGGCTCCCGCCCGGCCGCGAGCGCCGTGATGTCCAAGCTCGCCGGGGTCATGATGCTCGTGGTGGGGCTGGGGATCCTGGGCGAGAAGGCGAGCGAGCTGCTCGGCTGACACGCGCCGTCGTGCCCGTTCTGGATACCCACCGCCCTAGGATGTAGCGCAGACCACATTCTCCGCGCTCGAACGCGCCCGGGCAACGACCCCGCCGACCGCGGCCGGGCCCCGGGAGCCGAGGGCAGCGCGAGCACCGACACGACGAGGAGCACAGCATGAGCGACGAACAGCCCGTGGGCCACCTGGGCAGCAACGGCGAGGACGTCCCGAACGCCCACTACGTCCGCACGGGCGAGCACAGCTTCCGCACCACGGTGCACACGCAGGGCGCGTGGAGCCCCCTGGAGCAGCACATGGCGGCGTCCTCCGGGCTGCTGGTGCACGAGATCGAGCGCAACCACCCGCGCGAGGACGTGCTCCCGGTGCGCTTCTCGTTCGACATCCTGGGCTTCATCGCGGGCGGCGAGATCGAGGTGCACACCAGGGTGCTGCGCTCCGGCAAGACGATCGAGCTGCTCGAGGCCACCATGAGCAGCGGCGGGCGCGACTGCATCCGGCTGAGCCTGTGGCGTCTGAAGACCTCGGACACCCGGGACGTGGCCGGCGGGGAGATCGAACCGTTGACCCCCCTGGAGGAGTGCGAGCCGCTGGACATGTCGGAGGTCTGGGACGGCGGGTTCATCGGGTCCCTGGAGGGCCGCGTGGCCCGCGCGCCCCGCCCCGGCAGTGGTGCCGGCTGGCTGCGGATCGGCAACGACATCGTGGCGGGTGAGCAGTCCTCGAACACCGCCCGTTTCATCAGCGCCGTGGACTCCGCGAACGGGCTCGCACCGCGCGTGGAGATCGGACCGTGGGCGTTCCCCAACGTGGACCTGAGCATCCACATGTTCCGCGCCCCCGTCTCCGCGTGGGTGGGCCTGGATGTGAATGTGGAGTTCGGCGGGGACGGCGTGGGCCTGACCCACTCGGAGCTCTTCGACGAGCAGGGCCCTGTGGGACGGGTGGCCCAGGCGCTGACCGTGCGCCGCATGGGCTGAGGGGCACCGCCCCGGCGCGGGGCGGGGCTCATCACACTTCGCCATCCGATGGGGCCGAAGTTGACGGGCAACCCTAGAATAGCGGCTGGTTCCCAGAAGATTCCGGACGGGGTAGCACCCCAGGAGGTCCCAGCACGTGAGCAGCATCCTGATCAATGTGACCGACCGCGAGGGCGAGCGCACCGAGGGCGTGGAGTGGAAGGACTACGAGTCGCTCATGGAGTGCCTCACCCGCCACAAGTTCCCCATCCTGGCCACGTGCGGCGGCAACGCGTCCTGCTCCACGTGCCACTCCTACCTGAACCAGGAGGCGTTCGTGAAGACGGGCGGCCCCAACGAGGAGGAGGAGGACCTCCTCGAGATGCTGGACGACACCCGCCACGACAACTCCCGCCTCACCTGCCAGGTGGAGTGGTCCGAGGACCTCGAGGGCGCGGAGATCACGATCGCCCCGGAGTGGTGAGTCCCGCTTACTGACACGGAGTTGGAAACCTCGCGTCCCGTGCACGAAAGTTGGGGCATGACAACTCTCCGGGAGGATCTCACCACCCGCGCCGCCTACGTCTCGGACGCCTCGATCTACCGCAGGCTGCCCCGGGCCGTGGCGGAGCCGCGCTCGGTGCAGGAGGTCCGGGAGCTGCTCGCCACCGCGCGGGAGAACGGCTGGCCCGTGATCTCCCGCGGCGGTGGCACGTCCGTGGCGGGCAACGCCATCGGTGAGGGTCTGGTGGTCGACACCTCCCGCCACTTCAACCGCATACTGGAGATCGACCCCGCCGCCCGCACGGCGCGGATCGAACCCGGTGTGGTCTGCGACCAGTTGCGGGACGCCGCCTCCGAGTTCGGCCTCACCTACGGTCCGGATCCCTCCACGCACTCGCGCTGCACCGTGGGCGGGATGGTGGCCAACAACGCGTGCGGCTCCCACTCGGTGGCGTGGGGCACGAGCGCCGCGAACCTCGTCTCGCTCACGGTCATGCTCGCCGACGGGCGCCTGGTCACCCTGGATGCCGGTGGCACCTCGGACGCCGCGCTGACTTCACAGCTTGAGCAGCTGCGGGACTCCCACCTGGCCATGCTGCGCACAGAGCTGGGACAGTTCCCCCGCCAGGTCTCGGGCTACGGGCTGCACTACCTGCTGCGGGAGAACGGCTTCGACACGGCCAAGGCCTTCGCCGGGTCCGAGGGCACGTGCGGGATCATCACCGAGCTCACCGTGAAGCTCGTGCCCAGGCCCGCGCACACAGCGCTGGCGGTGATGGGCTTCGAGGACGCGATCGCGGCGGCCACCGCCGCCCCGTCGTTCCGGGTCAGGGGCGTGACGACCATCGAGGGCATGGGCTCGGACCTCCTCGACGCGCTGCGCACCCGTCCGGGTCAGGAGAACGCCGGCCAGGAGCTGCCCAGCGGCGGCGGGTGGCTCTACTGCGAGGTCGCCGGAAACACCCCCGAGGAGGCGCTGGAAGCGGCCCGCACGCTGCCCGCCCTGGCTGGGGACGCCGTCGTCGACTCCGTGGTGGTTGGCGATCCGGCCCGGGCCCGCGCCCTGTGGCACATCCGCGAGGCCGGCGCGGGCATCGTGACCCGCCTGCCGGACGGCGGCGAGGCGTGGCCCGGCTGGGAGGACTCCGCAGTGCCCCCGGCGCGGCTGGGCGAGTACTTGGGGGACCTCTACCGCCTGCTGGAAGAGATGGGCCTGCGCGGCATCCCCTTCGGGCACTTCGGCGAGGGCTGCGTGCACATCCGCATCTCCTTCGACTTCAACACCGAGCCGGGAGTGGCGCAGTACCGGGAGTTCATCGAACGCGCGGCGGAACTCGTGCACCGCTACGGCGGATCGGTCTCCGGCGAGCACGGTGACGGCCGCGCCCGCTCGGAGCTGCTGGGCACCATCTACACGCCCGAGGCGCTGGAGACCTTCGCCCGGTACAAGCGGATCTTCGACCCTGACAACGTCTTCAACCCCGGGGTGCTCGTGGACCCCGAGCCCATGGACCGCGGCATCCGCCCCGGTCCCGGTGCGCGGACCTTCGACCTCACGCCCGTGCACGCGTTCTCGCACGACGGCGGCTCCTTCGGCCAGGCCGTGAACCGCTGCGTGGGCGTGGGCGCGTGCCGCTCGGACAGTGGTGCCATGTGCCCCTCCTTCCACGCCACGGGGGACGAGGTGCACTCCACCCGCGGGCGCATGCGCTCCCTCGCGGAGATGCTGCGCGGCGAGCACCTCACCGACGGCTGGAAGTCCAAGGAGACCTACGAGGCCCTGGACCTGTGCCTGTCCTGCAAGGCATGCGCCACCGAGTGCCCTGTGAACGTGGACATGGCCACCTACAAGGCCGAGTTCCTGCACCACCACTTCCGCCAGGGCCTCACCTCCTTCGTGGGGCGCAACCGCCGCCCCATGGCCCACCTGACCATGGGGTGGATGCCGCTGCTGATGCGTATCGCCACGGCCGTCCCCGGCTCCCTGCGTGCGGTCAACGTTCTGGAGCGGTTCGCCCCGGTGGAGGCACTGACCAAGAAGCTCGGTGGGATCGAGCCACGACGGCGCATGATCCGCTTCAACGACACGCCCCTGACCTCGTGGTTCAGGGACCGCACCCGGCACGACGCCGCGGCGGGCCGGGCACGCGGTGGCGCGCGGGCGTCGTCGTCGAACGAGCAGCCGTCCGTGGTGCTGTGGCCGGACACCTTCACCAACTTCTCCGCGGACGGACCTGGCAAGGCCGCCGTGGAGGTGCTCGAGGCCATGGGCTACCGCGTGCTGATGCCCATGGGGAACGTGTGCTGCGGGCTCACGTGGCACTCCACCGGCCAGCTGGACATGACCCGCCGGACGCTGCTGCAGACCTTGGACGTGATGGCGCCGCTGATCGAGGCGGGGTACCCGATCATCGGGCTGGAGCCCTCCTGCACGGTGATGCTGCAGCACGAGATCACCGAGCTGCTGCCGGAGGACCCGCGGGCCCACGCGGTGCGCGGGCTGACCGTGTCCCTGGGGGAGTTCGCGGCGAAGCACCTGCAGGACGGCGGGGACTGGCCGTTCGACACGCTGCAGACGCGCCAGGGACCGAGCAGCGCAGTGTGCCAGGTGCACTGCCACGAGAAGTCCCTGGGGGACTACTCGCCGGAACTGACGGTGTTGGGCGAGCTGGGTGTGGACACCTCCGTGGTGGGCGGCGGGTGCTGCGGGCTCGCTGGGAACTGGGGATTCGAGCCGGGTCACTACGAGGTCTCCCAGCGCCTCGGCGAGCGCAACCTGTTCCCCGCAATCCGTTCCGCGGAGCCCGGGACGATCGTGCTGGCGGACGGCTTCTCGTGCCGCACGCAGATCGCGCAGGGCACGGATGCGGAAGGAGTTCACCTGGCACAGGTGATGCGTGCCGCATTGCGGGCTGAAAAGTAGGACACTGTTGCCATGATCACCACATCGCCCACCCCCAGGGGCACCCGTTCCGCCACCCGTCCGCTGCTTGCCGTGACCGCGCTGAGTGCGCTGCTCGTGCTCTCCGCGTGCGGCTCTTCGGACGACCCCCCCTCCGAGAACTCGTCCGGATCCGCGGCCCCGAGCAGCAGCACCTTCCCGAGCTCCGCGTCCCCCAGCGCCGCGGACGCGAGCGGCTCGGCGTCCCCCACGCCGTCGTCCTCCGAGCAGACTGCACAGGCCGCCGAGGCCTCCCAGTCCGAGCCGGAGGAGACCCGCAGGGCCTCCGCTCCGGAGGTCGGGATGCCCACGGCCAGCCCGTTCGACCAGCAGAAGGCCGATGCCCAGGCGGGTGCGGGCACGTGCGCGGCGGGCCAGCTCAGCGGTTCCACGGCGCCCCAGCAGGGCGCGGCGGGCCACGTCATCGCGAGCGTCACCCTGACCAACACCGGCTCCACGCCCTGCACACTCAGCGGCTACCCGGGCGTCTCGTTCGTGAACGCGAGCGGTGCCGCGGTGGGTGCCCCCGCATCCCGCGAGGAGACCGGCGGCGCGGGCGCCGTCGTGCTGCAGCCGGGCGCCTCGGCCACGTCCAGTCTGCAGATCACCCAGCCCGGTGTGGTCGGGCAGGTGTGCAACCCGCAGGACGTCACGGGCCTGCGCGTCTACCCGCCGGGCAGCTACGACTCGCTGGTCCTCTCCTACCCGGGCCAGGCGTGCGGCAACCCGAAGGTCTCCCAGCTGCAGGTCAGGGCATTTGGGTCCTGATCCGGTTCTGAACCTCTTCTCCCCTGCGACCGCGCAGTGGTTCGGGGCTGCGTTCGGCGGCCCCACGGCCGCCCAACGCGGTGCATGGGAGGCCGTGGCGGCGGGCCACCACGCCCTCGTGGTGGCCCCCACCGGCTCCGGCAAGACACTGGCCGCGTTCCTGTGGTCCATCGACCGCCTGCTCGGCGCCAAGTCCGCGTCGGCACTCCCCTCTGGCACCTCCGACGACGACACCGCGGCGTCCGGTGCCGTTCCCGCGGGCAGTGTGCGGACAGCGTCGGGAACGCCCGAGACCCCTCCCGCACGGCTCCGCGCCCCTTCTGGCACGGACCGCGAGGAGTTCCCGGACGAGGACCGCACCACGGTGCTCTACATCTCCCCGCTCAAGGCCCTGGGCGTGGATGTGGAGCGCAACCTGCGTGCGCCGCTGATCGGCATCACCCAGGCTGTGAAGGCCACCGGGGGCGATCCCCCGGAGATCTCCGTGGGCGTGCGCTCCGGGGACACCCCGCAGGCGATCCGCCGCGCCCTGCTGGCCCACCCGCCGGACATCCTCATCACCACCCCGGAATCCCTCTACCTCATGCTCACGTCCAAGGCGCGGGAGACGCTGCGCCACGTGGACACGGTGATCATCGACGAGGTCCACGCCGTGGCGGGCACCAAGCGCGGCGCGCACCTGGCGGTGAGCCTCGAACGCCTCGACGACCTGCTGGAGCGGCCCGCGCAGCGCATCGGGCTCTCGGCGACCGTGGAGCCGGTGGACACCGTGGCCGGGTTCCTGGGCGGTTCGCAGCCCGTGGACGTGGTGCGGCCCCCGTCCGAGAAGACGTGGGACCTCACTGTCTCCGTGCCGATCCCGGACATGACCGTGCTGGGCGGGGCGGCGGCGTCGCCGTCCGCGGATGGTTCCGCCGCGCTGGACGGGAACCTGGACGCCCCCGGGCAGCAGGCCACCGCGTCCATCTGGCCGCACGTGGAGGAGCGGATCGTGGACCTCGTGGAGGCGCACCGCTCCACGATCGTCTTCGCCAACTCGCGCGGGCTCGCGGAGAAGCTGACCGCGCGGCTCAACGAGATCCACGAGTTCCGTCTGGAGAACGCCGCCGAGCAGGCTCGCGGTGGCGGCGGGAATGACCGCGAGGGCGGCGATCCCGTGGCCGTGGGCGACGCACTGAACGGCCTGCTGGTCGAGAGCGGGCGGCGGGCCGCGGGAATCGCTGTCGAGGGGGGCGACGTCGCCCCCGGACCCACACCACACGCCGCGATCCCGCGCCAGACCAACCGTTACGAGGGCACCTCCCCCGTGCTCGCGCGCGCGCACCACGGTTCGGTGTCCAAGGACCAGCGCACCCTGATCGAGGAGGACCTGAAGACCGGGCGGCTGCGCTGCGTGGTGGCCACGTCCTCCCTGGAGCTGGGGATCGACATGGGCCACGTGGACCTCGTGGTGCAGATCGAGGCCCCGTTCTCCGCGTCGTCGGGACTTCAGCGCGTGGGCCGCGCCGGGCACCAGGTGGGCGAGGTGTCGGTCGGGCGGATCTACCCCAAGCACCGCGGGGACGTGCGGGACGCCGCCGTGATCGCGGAGCAGATGCTCGCGGGGAACCTGGAGCCGCTCAGCGTGCCCGCAAATCCCCTGGACATCCTCGCCCAGCAGACCGTCTCCGCGGTCTCGGCGGAGGACGTGGACGTGGAGGCCTGGTACGACACCGTGCGCCGCAGCGCCCCGTTCCGCTCCCTGCCGCGTTCCGCGTACGACGCCGTGCTGGACCTTCTCGCCGGGCGGTACCCCTCCGACGAGTTCGCCCAGCTGCGCCCACGCCTGGTGTGGGACCGCGAGACCGGCACCCTGCAAGCCCGCCCCGGCGCGCTGCGCCTGGCGGTGACCAGCGGCGGCACGATCCCGGACCGCGGCCTGTTCCCCGTCTTCCTCGTGGGCGAGCAGGACTCCAAGTCCCCCAAGCGCGTGGGCGAGCTGGACGAGGAGATGGTCTACGAGTCCCGCGTGGGGGACGTGATCGCCCTGGGTGCGTCCAGCTGGCGGATCGAGGAGATCACGCACAACCGGGTGGTCGTGGCGCCGGCCCCGGGTGTTCCGGGCAAGCTGCCCTTCTGGCACGGGGACGGACTGGGGCGGCCCGTAGAGCTGGGGCACGCCGTCGGGCGCTTCACCCGCGAGCTCGCAGGCGCGGCGGCGCCCGAGGCCCGCGAGCGCCTGGCCGCCTCCGGCCTGGACGAGTGGGCGCAGGACAACCTGCTGGCGTACCTGGCGGAGCAGCGCGAGTCCACGGAGCACGTTCCCGACGACCGCACGCTGATGGTCGAGCGTTTCCGGGACGAGCTCGGGGACTGGCGCGTGGTGCTGCACAGCCCGTTCGGCACGCCGGTGCACGGGCCGTGGGCGCTGGCCGTCCGTGCCCGGCTGGACGAGCGCTGGGGTCTGGATGCCTCCGCCCAGGCCGCGGACGACGGCATCGTGCTGCGCGTGCCCGCCACGGACGAGGAGCCCCCCGGTGCGGAGCTGTTCCTCTTCGAGCCGGAGGAGCTCGAGCAGATCGTCACCGAGGAGGTGGGCGGTTCCGCGTTGTTCGCGTCCCGGTTCCGGGAGAACGCAGCCCGCGCCCTTCTGCTGCCGCGCGCGGACCCCGGCAAGCGCACGCCGCTGTGGCAGCAGCGCCAGCGCTCGGCGCAGCTGCTGGACGTCGCACGGAAGTACCCGCAGTTCCCGATCATCCTGGAGACGGTGCGCGAATGCCTTCAGGACGTGTACGACGTCCCCGCCCTGCTGCAGCTGCAGCAGGACCTGGCCGGGCGGAAGCTGCGGGTGGTGGAGACCACCACGGACTCCCCCTCGCCCTTCGCCCGCACCCTGCTGTTCGGGTACGTGGCGCAGTTCCTCTACGAGGGCGACTCCCCGCTGGCCGAGCGCAAGGCCGCCGCGCTGTCCCTGGACCCGGCCCTGCTCAACGAGCTGCTGGGCCGCGCCGAGCTGCGCGAGCTGCTGGACCCCGAGGTCATCGAGACCACCGTCCTGCAGCTGCAGCGCCTTGCCCCGGACCGCCGCCTGCGCGGGGTCGAGGGTGCAGCGGATCTGCTGCGCCTGCTCGGCCCCATGACCGCCGACGACGCCGCCCTGCGCCTGCGCGGGGACGGTTCCGTTCCTGCGGGGTCGGCGGCCGCGGGGTCCGCCCCCACCGGGGCAGGTGCCGCACCTCCCGACGCTCCGGCACCCAGCACCGAGGCGTCGGAGGCGGCGAGCACCGCCGTCTCCGCCCGGGTCGGGCACGTGGGTGGCCCCGGTGAGGCGTTGGCGTCGGGCAGTCCTGACGGTGAGGACGAGCCGGAGCGGGCCGAGGACCCCGCGTACCGGGCGATCGCCCCCGAGACCGCGCGTGAGCTGCTGGAGACCCTCGTGGACACCAACCGCGCGATCGTGCTGCGCGTGGGCGGGCGTGAGGTGTACTGCGCGGTGGAGGATGCCGCCCGGATGCGGGACGCGCTCGGTCAGCCCCTGCCCATGGGGGTTCCGCTCGCGTTCCTGGAACCGGTCGCGGATCCCGTGGGGGACCTCGTCTCCCGGTATGCCCGGACGCACGGGCCGTTCAGTGTGGCCGAGGCCGCGCAGGCCCTGAGCCTGGGCCCCGCCGTGGTGGAGTCCGCGCTGCGGTCCCTGGCCAGGCAGCGGCGCGTGAGCGAGGGGGCGTTCCGCCCGAGCGGTGACCCGGCCGCGTCGGACTCGGAGTGGTGCGACATCGAGGTGCTGCGGACCCTGCGGCGTCGTTCGCTGGCGGCCCTGCGCGCGGACGTGGAGCCGGTGGACCCGCAGGCGTACGCCACGTTCCTGCCTGCGTGGCAGCACGCCGTGAAGGGGCACCAGCTGCGCGGGCTGGACGGGGTGATGACCGTGATCGACCAGCTCGCCGGGGTGCCGATCCCGGCGTCCGCGTGGGAGCCGCTCGTGCTCGCGCAGCGTGTGGTGGACTACCGGCCCGCCATGCTGGACGAGCTCATGGCCACGGGCGAGGTCATCTTCTCCGGCGCCGGGTCCCTGGGTACCGAGGACGGCTGGGTGGCGTTCCACCTGGCCGAGTCCGCGGAGCTCTCGCTGCCGCCCGTTGCGCAGCTGGACGCCACCGCGGAAGCCCTGGACTCTGCGCTCGAACGGGAGCTGCTGACGGTCCTGCAGGGCGGTGGCGCGTACTTCGCGTGGCAGCTGATCCAGCCCCTCGCCGCCGCGGGCGTGAGCGTGGACATGCCCCAGCTGCGCACTGCGCTGTGGAACCTGCTGTGGGCGGGGCTGATCACCAACGACACGTACGCCCCGGTGCGCGCGCTGATCTCCGGTGGTCACTCCGCGCACAAGACGCCCAAGCGGCCGGGGCGTTCCCGCTCGGCCGGGCGCCGGGGTGCGGCGCGGTTGCGCGCGGTGGGTCGTGGTCCGGCCGGCTTCGACCCCGCGGGTTCCTCCGACGACGCGGCTCCGTCCGGCACGCGCGTGGCGCGTGCCTCCGGGGGCGGCGAGGAGCGCACGACGGCGGGCCGGTGGTCTGCGCTGCGCCCCGAGCCGCTGAACTCCACCGTGCGGGCACAGGCCCAGGCGGAGCTGCTGCTGGACCGCTACGGGATCCTCACGCGCGGACCCGTGTCGGTGGAGGACGTGCCGGGCGGTTTCTCGACCGTCTACAAGGTGCTGCGTGCCCTGGAGGACGCGGGGCGGGTGCGGCGCGGCTACTTCATCGAGGGTCTCGGTGCCGCTCAGTTCACGCAACCGGCAACGGTTGACGTGCTGCGCAGCTTCACGGACGACGACGCCGCCCGCAAGGCAGGGCCCCAGGTCCTCGCCCTGGCGGCCACGGACCCCGCGAACCCGTACGGCGCCGCACTGGACTGGCCGGAGGCGGTGGTGCTGGAGTCCAGCACGAAGCACCGGCCGGGGCGCAAGGCCGGCGCCGTGGTGGTGCTCGTGGACGGTGCGCTCACCCTGTATCTGGAACGCGGTGGGAAGACGGCGCTGGCGTTCGTCGCGGATGCGGGCCTGCTGCACCTCGCGGCGGAGGCGGTTGCCGGTCTGGTGCAGCGCAAGGCCGTGGACTCCCTGGTGGTGGAGAAGGTCAACGGGGACTCGGTGCTCTCCTCGGAGGAACTGGTCACCGCGGTGCGGGACGGGCTGCTCGCGGGCGGCTTCTACCAGACGCCCAAGGGCCTGCGGATGCGGGCGCCCGTGGGTGGGGGCAGGTCCTGACTTCTGCGGTCGTCCCTATCCCCCCAGGGTGATACCGCCCCGACACCATGGCTCTCATGGCCATGACGTTGCGACTGACGGACGAGCACGTTCTCGTCGGCCTCGCGTAGGCCGACGGCAACAGCCGGCAGGACGCGGTGATCCGCGCCATCCGTGGGGTGGCCGCACGCCTGGATCGACCATCCGCGACACCACGGGCCCCGCCGTCCACAAGGGCCATTCGGCCACGCTTGGGGAGTCACGACGTACGCTGATCGCCACACCCACAACCCAGGAGGCCCCGTGCCCGAAGGCGATTCCGTCTACCGCCAGTGCAAGATGCTGCGCGAGGCGCTGGAGGGTGCGGTGATCGAGAGTTCGGACTTCCGGGTGCCCGCCCTTGCCACCTCGGACGTCTCCGGGCGCACCGTGGTGGCGGTGGTGCCGCGCGGGAAGCACATCCTGATCCGGCTCTCCGCCGCCCCGAACACTGAGGAGATGAAGTCCGGTGCCGAGCCCCTCACCCTGCACTCGCACCTGATGATGGACGGCACGTGGCGGGTCTTCGACAGGGCTCACAACGACGACGCCGGGCACCTGGGGGAGCCCCGCACCAGCGGAGCCGACGCGGGTAGGAGCGGCGCAGATGCACGCGGACCAGGCAGGGCGACGTCGTCGTCTGGGCCGGGCGGCGTGCAACGGAGCCGGCCCGGCGCGAGCCCCTACCGCCCGCGCGGACAGGCCCGGCGAGGCGGCAGCGTGCGTTCCGCAGCCGAGTCGCGCACCCGGATCAGCGCCGACGTGTCCGTCGGGCAGGGCTCGCACACCATCCGCGCGATCCTGCGCACCAAGGACGTGGAAGCCGTGGGCTTCGACGTCAAGGACGTGCGCCTGGTGCCCACCCGGCTGGAGGACCAGGAGCTCGTGGGCTACCTGGGCCCGGACATCCTCGGGCCGGACTGGGACCTGGAGAAGGCCCTGGACCGGCTGAGCGCACAGCCGGACCGGGCGATCGGCACCGCCCTGATGGACCAGCGCAACCTCGCGGGGATCGGCAACGTCTACCGGGTGGAGGTGCTGTTCATGACCCGCACCAACCCGTGGGCCCGGGTGGACTCCCTGCCGGAGGGCAGGCTGCGCGAGATCGTCGTGCTCGCCCACAAGCTGCTGCACCTGAACAAGGACCGCTCGATGCGCTCCACCGTGGGCCAGGCGCCGCAGGGCCGCCCCCTGTTCTGGGCCTACGGCAGGGATGGTCAGCCGTGCCGACGCTGCGGGGTGCAGCTCAAGCGCGGGGAGATCGACGACGCCCTGCTCACCGTAGATCCCGCACCCTCACGCACTGCGGTCCAGCACCTGCGCACCATCGCGTGGTGTCCACGGTGCCAGGTCGCGGGCTGACGCGGCGCCCGGGGCTGCGGCCGACGACGTCGTGCCCCGCCGAAAGCTCCGGGCGACGGGATCTCGGCGACCCCACGCCTTCGCCAAAGCGACCCGCTTCCCGCTGAGGCAGCAGGCTGGCGGGGTCCCGAAGCCGCGGCCAACGACGTCGCACACCGGGCAGGGTCGTCACCAACCGGGCCGCGCCACCGCTGCCGCTGCCGCCGTCAGCGCGTGACCCAGGTCTTCCCGGTCACGCGGGACCAGTGCGCCACGTACCCGTTGGAGAACCGCTGCCGGACCTCGTTGCCGGCGCTGTACTCCTCGGTGGTGGGGTAGCCCCAGCCCCGCTCGTACCCGGCCTTCTGCCAGGCCCGACCGATGGCCCCGCTCTCCTTCACCGCGTGTGCGCCGCTGGCGGAGGACCAGAGGAACTTGTAGCCAGCTCCGGTGGAGGTGCGGAAGTTCTGGTAGACGCCACCGCGGACCAGTCCGCCGCGCTCGTTCATGGTCGGCTGGCCGAAGACGGCTGCTCCACCGAGCGCGGTGTAGCGGGTCTTGATCCCGCCGCGCACGGTGTAGCCCTTCACCACGGGAGCAGCAGCGGCGGGAGCCACCTTCGTGGGCTGGGACGCGCCCCCCGCCACGGTGGTGCGCGCATCCGCCGGTCCCCCGCCGTTCGCGTAGCCGTAGGAGTCGACGGTGCCTACGAGCCGCCAGCCCTGCCCATTGCCGGACAGGGATCCGTCCACGTAGGTGAGGCCGATGCCGATGACCTGCATCTTGGGGTCGGTGAGCACCTTGTTGTGCGCGGTGGAGCCTTTCCACCACGTCACCAGATCGGTCACGGAGTGCTGCCAGGACAGTGCGTGGATCTCCCCCACCGCCGTGTAGGAACCGGCGCGCGGGTCCGTGAGGAACGTGTTGGAGTGGTCGATGACCTCCTGCTTGACCAGCCGGTCCGACTGCCCCTGCGAGATTCCGGACAGGGACGCCGAGTACTTCACGGGGGACAGCCCCTTGGACGCGCGGTGCGCGTTGATCAGCGACAGCATCTTCTGGGCGTCCGCGGTACGAGTTGCCGCGGACGCTGTGACGATGTCCTTCCCGGCGGCGCTCGCGGGTGCGGCGGTGCTCAGCCCCGCGATCAGCAGGGCCACGGCCAGCAGCAGCGCGGCGAGGGTACCGGACAGGGTGGCCGACAGCGGGTTCCGCGCACGGCGCGGGCAGGAGTTGAGAGAGGACATGGGGGCCCGTTTCGTCAGGGTGGGCGCTCGCGAGGACGCCGTGACAATTGGCCACGGGGCAGCGCGCGGGTGCACACGGTGAGGACAGTTGGTGGCGGCGGATGCGCGCCGTCCGGAGCTGAAGGAGTACAGCATCTCCGGCACGTGGGCCCGATGAGGGGGGAAGACCCGCGGGTAACGCTACCTCGCAGAAACTGCATTCGTATGCAACAGATCACAACATAACGGAAAAGTTACGACGCATTCCTGTCAAGCATCCCCAGGGGCCCTTCCGCGAGTGCCGCGTGCCCCCTGCGCCACGCCTCGTGGCTGCTCGGGGTCAGCCGCGACTCGACGACCGTCTCCCGCCCCGTCCTGGGGTGCGTGAACGCGATGGACCGGGCGATCAGCTGCAGCGGGTTGTCCGGGTCCTCCACGTCGAAGTCCTCGCGAGGGTCGGGGTAGAGCTTGTCTCCGCGCAGCGGCAGGCCCAGGGACGTCATGTGCACCCGGATCTGGTGCGTCCGCCCAGTCAGGGGCGCCACCTCGTAGAGACCCCACTCGCCGTCGTCATCCGTGAAGCGCTTCGCGAGCCGGACGTCCGTGACGGCGTTGACCTCGCCCGGCTCCTCGAACGCCTGCACCACGCCCTGGATCTTGCGGATCCGCGACTCCACCCGTACCGTCTCGCGGTCCACACGGTCGTTCACTCGGGCCACGGCCCAGTAGGTCTTGCGCACCGTGCGCTCCTGGAACATCCGGTGGAAGTCTCCCCGGTCCTCGGCGTGCCTGCAGAGCAGCAGCACCCCTCCGGTGGAGCGGTCAAGGCGGTGCAGGGCGGCGATCTCGTCGTTGTGGAACTGGCAGCGCGCGGCCACCACCACCGAGCGGCGCACGTTCTCTCCCTTGGGCGTGCTGCACAGCCCGTGCGGCTTGTCCACGGCGATGATCCACTCGTCCGCGTACAGCACCTCCAGCGTGACGGGCGGGGCGTCCTCGTCCGGCACGGGGCGGTGGAACCACACGGACGCTCCGGGGTCGTAGGGCGTTTCCGGGGTCACGACGACGCCGCCGTCCCCGACCACACGACCGGCGGCCACCTGCTCGGCGAACCAGGCGGCGGCGTCGGGGAAACGGGCGGCGACGTACTCGACAGCCGTGGCCGGCATCCCGCAGGCCGCCAGAACCGGGTCGGGGGCGCCCGGGCCCGGCATCCGCACCCGGGTGGGGCCCACTCCGCGGACCGTGCGAAGCGGAGGGGTCACGCGGCGCCTCCCGGAACGCCTTCCCCCTGCCGATACCATGGGCTGGAAACTAGCACACGACCGTGAGGTGGCCTCGTGAACGAGCAGAGCAGCCCGGAGCACGTGGTGCTCCTGGACGACCAGCACCACCCGATCGGCACGGCCCTGAAGTCGCAGGTCCACACAGAGGACACCCCGCTGCACCTCGCGTTCTCGTGCCACGTGCTCAACACGGACGGCCAGGTGCTGGTCACCCGCCGCGCGCTGGACAAGCGCACCTGGCCCGGCGTGTGGACCAACAGCTTCTGCGGCCACCCCGGCCCAGACGAGCCGTTCCAGGACGCGATCGCCCGCAGGGCCCGCCAGGAACTCGGGATGGAGGTCCGGGACCTCGCGGTGATCCTGCCGCAGTTCAGCTACCGCGCCACGGACGCCTCCGGGATCGTGGAGAACGAGTTCTGCCCGGTCTACGTGTGCCTCACCGATGCCGAGCCAGAGCCCGCCGCCGCGGAGGTCGTCGAGTACGCCTGGGTGGACCCGGCCCGCCTCGCGAGCGCAGTGGCGGACGCCCCCTTCGCGTTCAGCCCATGGCTCGCGGAGCAGGTCGCGGACCCCCTGCTGCGGGCCGCGCTGGCCTGAGGCGGCAGCGCCGAGCTGGCAGAGCGCTCTGGTCTGAAGGGCGCGACGACGCCGCGGCGCCACGCCGTCCTCGTCCGCCGACAGCCCGCGCTACCTACATCCCGGCTGCACCACCAGCCTGGGCTACGAGCCGGACTGCCCGCGCGTCCCGCGCGTGCTCTCGTGAGAAGTCCGCGAGGATCCGCGCGGCGAGCGCGTCCGCGGACTGGGGGGGGTCTGCCCGGTGTAGAGCATCCCGTCCACCTCCACGAAGGGACGCGGCGGCAGCCGACCCTTGCGGTACTCGATCCCGGCCTCCTCCAGGGTGTCCTGGAGGTACCACTTGGCCTTCCAACCGAATGCGTTGAGCTTCCCCCCCCCCCCCCCCCC
>NZ_DGYR01000013.1:186204-287590 GCF_002398425.1 Kocuria sp. UBA5001 | reverse complement strand
CCCCCCCCCCCCCCCCCGCAGCGGCGCCCGGTAGGCTTCTGGGACACCCCGTCCGCCGTCGCAGGAGCCCCGCCATGTCCGAGTCCCCCGCCCACCGGGCCGCCAAGGCCGCCCACTCCGTGGACCACCTCTTCGGCTCCCGGGCGTTCCGCGTGCCGGGCACGTACCTGGGCGCCGTCGCATTCCCGCACCCGCGTCGCGGCCCCTGGCACTACTGGTGGCAGGCGCACCTCATGGAGGCGTTCCTGGACGCCGCCGCCCGCGAGCGCCGCGCCGCTCACGCCGACGCCGCCGCCTGGGCCCGCTCCCGCGCGCACCAGCTGCTGCGGGGCATCGCCGTGCACAGCGGCGGCCGGGTGACGAACAACGTGTTCTTCGACGACATGGCCTGGCTGTCCCTCGCGCTGGGCAGGCTGCGCCACGAGGACGTCGCGGCCACGGGCCGCACCACGCGCACGGTGAAGGACGACGGCGTGGCGCTGGCCAGGCGACTCGAGGCGGGGTGCGACGAGAATCTGGGCGGCGGCTCGTGGTGGAACACGACCCGCGACTACAAGAACACCGCGTCCACGGCGCCGGTGGCGCTGAGCTTCCTGCGGATGCACCGCGTCGAGGAGGCCCACGCCCTGCTGATGTGGCTCTTCGACACGCTCTTCGACGCCGAGCGCGGCGTGTTCCTGGACGGTGTCCGGCTGATCGCGGCGGGCTCCGGCACGGAGACGACCGCCGTGGACCCGCACGTGTACACGTACAACAGTGGACCGGTCCTGGGTGCGGCGCTCGAACTCGCGCAGCACGTGACGGACCCGGCGCAGCGGAAGCTGTGGTTGGACCGTGCGGCACGCCTCGTCCACGGGGCGGCCCGCGAGTTCACCGTCGAGGGACCGCACGGCCTGCCCGTCCTGAAGGGCCAGGGCGGTGGAGACGCCGGGCTGTTCACCGGGATCCTGGCGCGTTACCTGGGCGAGGCGGCGGCGTCGTCGCAGCTGGAGCCGACAGCGCGCATGACTGCTCGCGCGCTCGTCGCCGCCACCGCCGACGCCCTGTGGGACGGCCGCCGTGAGTTCGACCCGGACGTGGACTTCTCCCGGCCCGGCGTCACCGCGCAGACCGTGGATCACGAGACGGTGGCCGTGTTCTCCCCGGAGCCCTCCCGCCACGCGAACGACACCCAGCGCACCGGAGCCCCCGTGGAGCTGAGCACCCAGGTGCAGGCGTGGACGGTCCTCGAGGCCGCGGCGCTTTCGGCTGACCGCTGAACCCGGCGCGGCACGCGAATCCGCTCTGGCCCGAAAGGGTGTGACGAGGGTAGAAACGACTCATGAGTTCAGTACGCACACCGGACCCGAACCCTGGTTGGCTCAGCGAAGAGGACCTCAACCGAGCACGCGCCACGCTGCCCATCGTGTACGTCCAGGCCATTCCCGTGCGCCTGGACCCACTGGGGTGTCTCTCTGAGATCGGGCTGCTGCTCACCGCCAACGACGAAGGCCGCATGGTGCGCACGTTCGTCTCCGGGCGTGTGATGTACCGAGAGACGGTGCGCGCCGCGCTGCTGCGCCACCTGGAGAAGGACCTCGGGCGCCTGGCGATGCCGCAGATGCCCTCCACCACGGTGCCGTTCGCGGTCTCGGAGTTCTTCCCGTCCCCGTCCGAGACGGGGTTGACCGACGACCGCCAGCACGCCGTGGCGCTGAGCTACATCATCCCCGTGCGCGGTGAGTGCGAGCCCCGCCAGGACGCGCTGCAGCTCTCGTGGATGACCCCGGACGAGGCCCTCTCGCTGGACGTCCAGGATGAGTTCGAGGGCGGCCGCGAGGACCTCATCCGCCAGGCCATCGCCCACGCCGGCTGGGGCCGCTGAGGCCTTCTCAGTCTTCGTCCCGCGTCGGGACCCTGGGCATCATTCCAGTGGCCTGCCGGATGAGCGGCAGGGCCTGCGTGTCCGCGATGCGCTCCTCGCGTGATCGGAACACGTAGACCACAGCGAGTCCGCACGCGGCACCGATGACCGTCTCCACCGCGCGCGTGCCTGCAGCAGCGAGGACGCCCCGCCAGGGTTCGCGAGCTCGGTCATCAGCAGGGCCAGCGGGGTGATGAACAGAAGCGCCACGGAGTAGTTGCGCCCCACGAACAGCTCCGCGAGGAACTGCAGCAGGATCACGAACACCACGATGTGCCAGCTCTGCAGTTGCAGGGACAGCAGGAACGCGGTGACCCCCACACCTCCCAGGGTGCCAATCACGCGGTGCACCGCGCGCAGGGTGCGGGCGGTGAGGTCCGGCGCGGCAATTGGGGCCGCGGCCGCCACCATGGCCCAGTAGCTGTGGGAGAGTCCGCTCAGGCTGCCCAGCACCGCGGCCAGGCCCGTGGCTACGAAGAACCGCCCGGCGTGGGCCCACAGCTGCGCCCAGCTCAGGCCGTGGTGCGCAGGAACGGGTGCGACAGGGCCCCGCACGCCCTCGCCCACGAGGGTGAAAGCGGCACCGAGGCCCACGGACAGTGCTGCGGAGACGGCGGCCACCGCACCGGCCTGCCACACGGGGGCCGCGTCGGGCAGCGTGCCGATCGCCCCCGTCGCGAAGATGAAGAACAGCGAGCCCGCCGGCTTGAGCGTGAGGTATGCCGCAAGCAGCGCACCCACCCCGGCCACGACCGCCGTGACGGCCAGCACCGCAGGCTCCGGTGCCCCCACGTCCGACAGCAGAGCACCCAGCATCACGCACAGCACCACCAGCAGACCCGCCCAGGACTGGTGTGCCGCACGTGCGCGGGCGGGTTCGTTGCGCGCGTAGATGGAGGTGAAGGCCCCGAACGCCGCGTAGATGGCCAGGTCCGTACGATCCACGAGCAGCAGCACCAGCAGGGGGATCGCCACCGACAGGGCGATCCGCGCCGCCGGGACGTGGTCGCGCTGGGACGGCTGGATCGTGAAGAACTCGGAAATCTGACTCACGTGTGCTGGAGCGCCTTTTCCACGGGGTGACACGGGGACGCCCCATTCTCCCTCAGATGCGTCCCCCGTCCGCACCCACCCAGGAAATCGTTCCCTCGCTCGCAACGGTGTTGCAACACGACCGTAACGACACGCGTGTTCTGTGAGGAGTAGGCCGCTCACCTGCTCTCGATCCGGCAAGCAGACAGAGCTCTACCCCTTGACGGAACGATCGGCCACTACTACTTTGAAGCAACCGCGTTGCAGACATTGCAACATCTCACCCTGGGGGACCCATGACCCACGAAGCCACAGCCCAACCCGCGCCCGCGGCGGGGAGTCCCGAGGCGCCGTCTGCCCCGGTCTCGGCCGCCACCCGACGCCGCGTGATCTCCGCGAGCTTCATCGGCAACTTCGTGGAGTGGTTCGACTACGCGATCTACGGCTACCTGGCCGCGACCATCGCCGTCGTGTTCTTCCCGGACTCCGATCCGCAGACGGCGCTTCTGGCCACGTTCGCGCTGTTCGCCATCTCGTTCTTCGTGCGGCCCCTGGGTGGCTTCTTCTGGGGCCACCTGGGCGACAAGCTGGGCCGGCGCACCGCGCTCTCGCTGTCCATCCTGATCATGACGGGCGCCACGTTCTGCATGGCCCTGATCCCCGGCCATGCGAGCATCGGCATCTTCGCCCCGATCCTGCTGCTGATCGTGCGCATCGTCCAGGGCTTCTCCGCGGCGGGCGAGTACGCTGGCGCCTCCGCGTTCCTGGTCGAGTACGCCCCGTCCAACCGGCGCGGAATCTACGCCGCCGTGGTTCCGGCCAGCACCGCAGCCGGTCTGCTGTTCGGCTCGCTGTTCGTGGCCGCACTGTCCGCGCTGCTCTCCGGGGACCAGATGAACTCGTGGGGCTGGCGCATCCCGTTCCTGCTGGCCGCCCCCATGGGCCTGATCGGGCGCTACGTGCGCACCAAGCTCGAGGACACTCCGGTCTTCCAGGAGCTCGCCAAGGATGACGAGGTCATCCCGGCCCCGGTGAGGGACATGTTCCGCCACCACTGGGCCACCCTGCTGCGGGCGTGCGGCGCGGTGCTGCTCAACGCCGTCGGCTTCTACATGCTGCTCAGCTACATGCCCACGTACCTTTCCGAGGAGATCGGATTCGGCAAGACGGAATCCTTCCTGGCCACGTCCCTGGCACTGCTGTCCTACATCGGTTTCATCTTCCTCACGGGCCTGGCCTCGGACCGCTTCGGCCGCAAGAAGATGCTTCTGGCCGCAGGGATCTGTTTCATCCTCTTCACGGTGCCGCTGTTCATGCTCCTGGACCAGGGCACGTTCGCGGTGGTGCTGCTCGTGCAGGTGCTCCTCGGGGCCATGCTCACGCTCAACGACGGCACTCTGCCCAGCTTCCTGGCCGAGCAGTTCCCCACCCGGATCCGCTACAGCGGCTTCGCGGTCAGCTTCAACCTGTCCAACGCGGTCTTCGGCGGCACCGCCCCTTTCATGGCCACGCTGCTGATCTCAGCCTTCGACTCGGATCTCGCGCCGGCCTGGTACCTCATGGTCGCCGCCGCAGTCTCGCTCGTCGCCGTCGCCTTCTCCCACGAGACGTGCGACAAGCCCCTGACCGACTGACCGCCATACCGGGGGCGACGCCGCGCGGCGTCGTCGTCCCCCGCCTCACCCGCCACCCCGCCCGAGAAGTCCCCCGTCCAGGCGAGAACGACCACCCCACCAGAACACGACAGCACACCACCAAGGAGGATCATGAACACCTCACCCGCCACCGAAGCCACGCGCACGACGGAAGCCACCGACGTCTCCGAGCTGGCCCGCCTGAAGGTCATGCACAACGGCGAGAAGGAGCAGCTGACCTTCTCGGACGCCGAGTTCGAGCGCCGCCTGGCCGGACTGCGCGCGATCATGGCCGCCCGGCAGATCGACGCCGTGATCCTCACCAGCTACCACGGCATCAAGTACTATTCGGACTTCCTGTTCACCACGTTCGGCCGCAGCTACGCGCTCGTGGTGACCGCACTGGACTCGGTCACGGTGACCGCGAACATCGACGCCGGCATGCCGTGGCGCACCAGCTACGGCGAGAACGTGATCTACACGGACTGGCGCCGGGACAACTACTACTTCGCACTGCAGGAGGTGCTGCGCCAGCGCAACGTGACAGCGCGGCGGATCGGTGTGGAGGACGACGCCCTGCCCCTGCTCAACCGTCAACGCATCCAGGATGCGTTCCCGGACGCCGAGCTGGTGGACGTCTCCCTGGACGCCATGCGCCAGCGCATGATCAAGTCCGCGGAGGAGATCGCGGTCATCACCCACGGTGCGCGTATCGCGGACCTCGGCGGCGAGGCCATCCGGGAGGCTATCCGCGAGGGGGTGAGCGAGTACGAGGTGGCACTGGCCGGCACGGAGGCCATGGTGCACGAGATCGCGCGGACGTTCCCCCTGCGCGAGGTTCGGGACACCTGGGTGTGGTTCCAGTCCGGGCTCAACACGGACGGCGCCCACAACTGGGCCACCACCAGGAAGCTGCGGCGCGGGGACATCCTGTCCCTGAACTGCTTCCCCATGACCTCCGGCTACTACACGGCCCTGGAGCGCACCCTGTTCCTGGGTGAGCCGGACGCCCGCTCGCGCGAGCTGTGGGAGATCAACGTGCAGGTGCACGAGCGGGGCCTGGAGCTCATCAAACCGGGTGCGGTGTGCAAGGACATCGCCGCGGAGCTCAACGAGATCTACATCTCCCACGGGCTGCTCGCCAACCGCACGTTCGGTTACGGGCACTCCTTCGGCGTGCTCTCCCACTACTACGGCCGCGAGGCGGGACTGGAGTTGCGCGAGGACATCGACACCGTCCTGGAACCGGGCATGGTGGTATCCATGGAGCCGATGATCACCATCCCGGAGGGCGAGCCCGGTGCCGGAGGCTACCGCGAGCACGACATCGTGGTGATCGGGGAGGACACCACGGAGGACATCACCAAGTTCCCCTACGGTCCTGAGCACAACATCATCCCGGCCTAGTCAGTCGTAGCACCGCGGGGGTGGCACCGTGTCCGCACGGCGCCACCCCCGAGGCCTGCCGTGGCTCCGGCCCCATCTGCGCAAGAATGTAAAGTCCTATGGCACCCCCGAGATCCGAGTCCGCAGCCGACTCCCGCACCACCCCCGTCATCGCCAACGCAGTCAGCGTGCTGCGCTGCTTCTCCCACGACGATCCCCTGTTGGGTGTCACCGACATCGCCGGGCGGGTGGGGCTGCACAAGTCCACCGTTTCCCGCATCCTGGCGACCCTCGAGCAGGAGCACCTGGTGGAGCGTGACCCCCAGAGCCGCCGCTACCGTCTGGGGCTCGGGCTGATCACCCTGGCCGGGCCGCTGCTGGCCGATCTGGACGAGCGCCGCGTGGCCTACCCAGTGCTGCAGGAGCTGACCGAGCAGACCGGCGAGACCAGTGCCCTGGTGGTCTGGAACGGCTCCGAGACCGTGTGCGTGGAGCAGATCCCCAGTCCGCAGGAGATCCGGCACACGATTCCACTCGGCACCCGGTACGACACCGCCCTGAGCTCGTCCGTGCAGATCTTCCTGGCCCACCAGCCCGCGGAGCGGGTCCGCGCCCTTCTGCTCGCGGGGACCGTGACCCACCACTCCGCGGCCGACGATGCCGTCGCCCGCTACCTGGAGGCCCTCACCGAGGTGCGCGCCGCCGGGGTGGCCGTGAACTACGGCAAGACCCGCGTGGACGAGGTGGGCGTGGCCGCGCCCGTCTTCGACCACCGGGACGAGCTCGTGGCCGCCGTGATCATCGCGGCGCCGCGCTACCGCGTCACGGAGGACCAGGTGGAGCAGATCGCGGCAACGTGCACCGCCGCGGCGGACGAGGTGTCCCAGCGGCTGGGACACGCATCGCACGGCGGCTGACACCCTTGCCCGGCTGGCCACGATCCGGTGCCCCGCACAGACCGGGTGGCCCGCAGTCAGTCCAGACGGGGGACGTGCTCCGGATGACTCGCGCCCAGCGCCCGGTCAAAGGTTGCGAGCTCCACCCCGGCAAGTGCGGCCAGTGTGACGAGGTATTCGTCCGTGACCTGACGACGGCCCCTGAGAGTTTCAAGGCCGACCTGCGTGTAGGGCGGCGAATCCGTCAGGAAATCGACTCGGGGGTGTTCGTGGAGTGCCGTCAGCGGCCGTGCGAGGGACAGCGATGGGAGGCCGGTGGCGGGACGCACCGGCAATGCACCAGGGATTGTTCTGCGGGATCAGCGTCGTCACGCCGGAAGCGGCACCGTGGGGATTCCGCGGTCCGGCACAATGGTGGTGTGCCTTCCCCAGACTCCGTTCCCGCGTTCAGCTTCCAGTTCCACACCCGTCTGCGTGACGGCAAGGGTGTGCCGGAGGCGCGGATCCGCGAGAACGGCGGGCAGTTCCAGGCGCGCACCGGAACCATCACCACGCCGCACGGTCAGATCCAGACGCCCGCGTTCATCCCCGTGGCCACCCAGGCCGCGATGAAGGCCGTGCTGCCCGAGTCCATGGCGGCGGAGGGCGCGCAGGCGATGCTCGCGAACGCCTACCACCTGTTCCTCGAACCCGGGGACGACGTCCTGGACGAGGCCGGCGGGCTCAGCACCTTCATGAACTGGCCGGGCCCCACCTTCACGGACTCCGGCGGGTTCCAGGTGATGTCCCTGGGCTCGGGTCTGGGCAAGGTCATCGACATGTCCACCGGCGCGAGCCCCCTGGGAGACTCGCAGATGGCGCCGGGCCAGAAGCGCATGGCGCGGGTGGACGACGACGGCGTGTGGTTCCGGTCCTACCTCAACGGTGACCTGCACCGCTTCACCCCCGAGGTGTCGATGCGGGTGCAGCACAACATCGGCGCGGACATCATGTTCGCCTTCGACGAGCTCACCACCCTCCACAACACCCGCGCGTACCAGGAGGTCGCGCTGGAGCGCACCCGGAAGTGGGCGCTGCGCTGCGTCTACGAGCACCACCGGCTCACGCAGGAGCGCGCCCACAAGCCCTACCAGGCACTGTTCGGCGTCATCCAGGGCGCACAGTACGAGGATCTCCGCCGCCAGGCCTGCCGGGACCTCTCCGGGATGGGCTTCGACGGCTTCGGGATCGGCGGCGCGCTGGAGAAGTCGCAGCTGGGTACGATCGTGCGCTGGTGCACGGAGGAGCTGCCGGAGAACACCCCCAAGCACCTGCTGGGCATCTCCGAGCCGGACGACATCTTCACCGCGATCGACAACGGGGTGGACACCTTCGACTGCGTCTCCCCCACCCGAGTGGCCCGTTCCTCGGCCGTCTACTCGCCCACGGGCCGGTTCAACCTCACGAACATCCGCTTCAAGCGGGACTTCACCCCCATCTCGGACACGTGCCCCTGCTACACGTGCACGCACTACACGCGTGCCTACCTGCGGCACCTGTTCAAGTCCAAGGAGCGCAACGCCGCAACCCTGGCGTCCATCCACAACGAGCGCTTCGTCCTGGACCTCGTGGCCGGGGCCCGCGCGTCCATCGACGACGGCACCTACTTCGAGTACCGGGACGAGTTTCTGGGCAGCTACTACGGCACGACCCAGCCGAACATCTGAGGACGACGACGCCGCGGGGCCCGCCCCCGCACGTCGCACGCACCGTCCCCATGACCAGGGCCGATATCATCCGAAAGCATGATCGCTCTGGCCCTGATCGCCGCGCGGGCTCTCCACATCACGACACGTTGTGCGCAATTACCCGTGCTCGGCTCCTCTGTGTTGCTCCTCACAAACGGCGGCCTGTATAAACGGAACTCACATCGATGCAGAGGAGTGGTCATTGTGACCGACACCGCAGGTCGTTCGGAAACTCAGGGGACTTCAGGACGGGGTGCGTCGGAGGAGGAGCTGCTGCGCGCGCAGGTCTCGCAGACCATGGCCGCCACGCCCGCCGTCGACGACGCCGCGGGGCCAGACCTCGCCACTCCCCCCGTCGAATCACTGCCGGAGGACGTGCCTGCCGAGCCGGAGACCGGCCGCCCGGGCTCCGTGGACGACTCGCCGGAGACCTCCGCGGGAGGCTACGGGGTGGCGGCGGACGCCAAGTACGTGCCGTTCGACGTCGTCGGCCCCACCCGCCGGGTGCTGCGCAACATGTCCGAGGTGCGCCACTTCTTCCGCGTCAACGACGTCCCAGTGTTCTTCGTGGGCGCCACGCCGTTCAACCTGCTGGGCCTGGACCGCTGGGTCCGCAACCTGTCCTACGTCTCGTACTACGACGGCTGGGACGGAGCCCACCCGCGCATCTTCACGCCCAAGGACAAGCCGGCCCGCGAGTTCGAGTCTGGCGAGGACATCAACAACTGGCTGCTGCGCCACCACGAGGTGCGCGCGCACATCGAGTCCCGCACGCCGCACGGCAACCGGCCCAAGATCGCCCTGGTCTTCTTCAATGAGGAGACGGAGGAGATCTGCGAGGAGCTCGGCTACGACCTGATCCTGCCCAAGGCGGAGCTGCGCGAGATGCTCGACTCGAAACTCGTGACCACGCGCCTCGGCAACGAGGTGGGCGTGCCGTCCGTGCCGAACGTCCTCACCACCGTGGACTCATGGGACGACCTGCGCGAGCAGTCCGAGGACTGCGGGCTGGGCACGGACCTGGTGGTGCAGACCGCCTACGGGGACTCCGGCAAGACCACGTTCTTCATCGCCTCGGAGGAGGACTGGGAGAAGCACTCGGGTGAGATCGTGGGCCACGAGGTCAAGGTCATGAAGCGCATCAACAACGTGCCCGTGGCGGTGGAGGCGGTGCAGACGAGCGCCGGCACCATCGTGGGCCCGTTCATGACCGAGCTCACAGGCTACGCGGAACTGACCCCTTACCGCGGCGGCTGGTGCGGCAACGAGACCTTCCCAGATGTCCTGGACGACGAGACTCGGGCCGTGGCCGCAGGCATGGTGCGCCGGCTGGGCGACCGCCTGGGCCAGGAAGGTTACAAGGGCTTCTTCGAGGTGGACGTGCTTGTGGACACGGACACCAAGGACGTCTACCTGGGCGAGCTGAACCCGCGCATCTCCGGCGCCACGGCCATCACGCAGGTCACGGCAGGCGCGTACGCGGACATCCCACTGTTCCTGTTCCACCTGCTGCAGTACATGGACGTCGAGGTGCAGCTGGACGTGGACGAGATCAACGAGCGCTGGGCCGAGCTCGCGGCCGTGGACGTGTGGAGCCAGGCAGTGGTCAAGGAGACCGGTCCCGGGGTGGCCCGGATCGACAAGGCGCCCCGCACCGGCCAGTACTTCGTGAACGCGGACGGCGAACTGGTCTTCCGCCGCGCGGCACTAGACTGGCACCAGCTCCAGAACTCGTCGGAAGTCTTTTTCATGCGGATCTACGGTCCCGGCGAGTTCCGCTGGAAGGGCGCAGACCTCGGCATCATCGTCTCGGTGGGACGGCTGCAGCGCGCCACACGGGACGGGCTCGGCCTGAGCATCAGGGCCAAGCACCTGATCGAGTCCTTCCGGAACATGTACGCCGTGACTCCCCTGGTTCGCCCGGCAGGGGCCAGGGGATCCGCAGGTTTGAAGGCCTGACTTGCTGAGCGAAACCAGTAGCTCTCCTGGCGCGGGGGTCACTCTCAACAACTGGCAGACGCCCGAGCAGCTCGCGTGGTCTTTCCAGCACATCGCGGACATCCTGCCCACCGCCGTGATCTCGCGCGCCGCGGCACCCACCGCCCCGTTCGAGAGCGCACCCGCCCCCGTGGATGAGCTGCCCCTCGTCACGGTGGATGGCCGGTTCCTGACGGTGCGGGAGGTCATGGACTGGACGTACACGGACGGCTGGCTCGTGGAGCACGACGGCCGCCTGTTCGCGGAGCACTACCCGAGCGGCATGGCCCCGGGCACCCGTCATCTGCTGATGTCCGTGAGCAAGTCCCTGGTCAGCCTGGTGGCCGGCTCCCTGTGGGGCGCGGGCCTGCTGCACCCGGACGCGCCCGTGACCGCGTACGTGCCGCAGCTCGCGTACTCCGGCTACGCCGGCGCCACCGTGCGCCAGCTGCTGGACATGCGCACCGGCGTGCGGTTCTCCGAGGAGTACACGGATCCGGACGCCGAGGTGCGCCAGCTCGAGGAAGCCATCGGCTGGAAGGCGTGGACCCACCCGGGCCCGCGCAGCATGTACGAGTTCCTCCTGGGTCTGCAGAAGGTCCGGGAGCACGGCGGGCTGTTCGAGTACCGCTCGGCGGAGACCGACGTGCTCGGATGGATCTGCGAGGCCGCCGGCGGCGCGCGCATGCCTCAGCTGATGTCCCGTCTGCTGTGGAGCCGCATCGGCGCGGAGGAGGACGCCAACATCGGCGTGGACTCCACCGGCACAGGCATGTTCGACGGCGGCATCTCTGCCTCCCTGCGGGACATGGCCCGTGTGGGCCGCGTGGTGCTGGGCGACGGCGTGTCCATGACGGGCGCACGGGTCACCCCGGCCGAGTGGATCCACGACACGCTCACCGGTGCACCGGACTCCCGGCAGGTCTTCGCAGACTCCCCCACGGACACCCGGATGCCCGGCGGCATGTACCGCAACCAGTTCTGGATTCCCCGTGAGGGCTCGGACGTGGTGCTCGCCCTGGGCATCCACGGCCAGATGATCTACGTGAACCGCCCGGCCCGCGTGGTCGCCGTGAAGCTCTCCAGCTGGCCGGTTCCGCAGGACGCGTGGATGCTGCTCAGCACCATCACGGCCTTCGACACGATCGCGGCGGCGGTGCAGGAAGGCCGCCTGTGAGCCTGGCCCGCCCCTACGAGGCCGTCCCCGGCAAGCTGCACCGCGTGAGCAGCTCGGCGGGCGTGGTGCTCGCCCCGAACCCCGGCCCCATGACGCTGGACGGGACCAACACCTGGATCCTCTCGGGCCGGGGTGAGGGCCCGGAGCACCCGCACTACGGCAACCACCCGTCAGCGCAGGGTCGCGGCGAGTGGCCCGGCCCCGACGTCGTCGTCGTGGACCCGGGCCCCGCGGACGAGGAGCATCTGCAGGCCGTCGCGGCCACGGGCACCGTGGTGCTGATCCTCGTGACGCATCGCCACGGGGACCACACGGACGGCATCGACCGGCTCCACGAGATCACCGGCGCCCCCGTGCGCGCCGCGCTGCCGCAGTTCTGCCGGGACAGCGGCGAACCGCTGCGGGACGGGGACTCCGTCCTGGCCGCCGGCGTGAGCATCCGCGTGATGGCCACCCCCGGGCACACCTCGGACTCGGTATGCCTGCGTCTGCCCCACGACGTCCCGGAGACGGTGCTGACGGGGGACACCGTGCTGGGCCGCGGCACCACCATGATCGATCACCCGGACGGCTCCCTGACCGACTACCTCGCCTCCCTCGAGCGTCTCTCGCAGCGCGCCGGTGTCGTGGGCCTGCCCGCCCACGGGGACCCGTTGCCGGACCTGCGCGAGACGTGCCTGGAGCTGCTGCGGCACCGGCGCGCGCGCCTCGAGGAGGTGCGCGACGTCGTGAACAGGCTCGGCTCCGGGGCCAGCGTCGAGGCGGTCACGGACGTGGTCTACCCGGACGTGCCCGGCGGCGCGCGCCGCGCGGCCGAGCACTCGATCGCCGCGCAGCTCGCCCACCTGGACCGCTGAGCGCTCCTCCTGGGCACGACGAGGCCGCTGCCGCCGGTGCCCGCCAGCCTCACCCCTGGCTCGTGGCGGACTGCGCGTAGCCGGGCTCCCGGCGCTTGATCCAGGCGATAGCCGCGTATGTCACGGGCATGATCACGACCTCCACGAGGCACTTGTACACGTAGCCCACCACGGCGTAGTTCACGAACGCGGACCACGAGTCGATCCCGATCACGGGCGCGGCCACCGCGCAGAAGATCAACGTGTCCACGAGCTCCCCCACCAGTGTCGAGGAGATCAGCCGCGCCCACAGGTGCTTCTCGCTGGTGCGCTCCTTGACCTTGACCATCACGTAGGCGTTGAGCAGCTGCCCCACCAGGTAGCCCAGCAGCGAGCCGGCCACGATCAGCGGCACCGGGCCCAGCACCGCCTCGAACGCGGACTGGTTCTCGTAGAACGGGGCGGCCGGGAGGGCGATCACGATCCAGAACACCAGGGACGAGAACGCACCGAAGAAGAACGACGTGAGGATCGCCCGGCGGGCCGCGCGGAAGCCGTAGACCTCAGAGACCACGTCCCCCAGCACGTAGGCCAGGGGGAAGAGGAAGAAGCCGCCGTCCGTGATAACCGGCCCGAACTGCACGCCCTTCGTGGCCCCGATGTTGGAGAGCACGAGAATCACGCAGTAGCCCGCGAGGACGAGGTCGAAGTACGTGCGGGGGCGGCTCGCTAAGGCGGCCCCGCGTGCGGGAGGCGGGGCGGCGGTGTCACCGGACGGGGACGCGACGGCGTGCGGCGCGGCGGCAGAAGGGCGCGGCGGGGTGGCGTGGGAAGACACAGATGTCCTTGGAGTCGAGGGACGTCGAGGGGACGTCGCCTGCCACCCGACGTCGCACCCAGTGTAGTGGGGCGTGGGGAACTCGCGGGGCCGGTGCGGGGCGGAGCACAATACTGTCCATGAGTGAAACCACACAAAACCAGCCGCCCGTCGCCATGACCGTCGCGGGCTCCGAGGCCACCGGCGGTGCCGGCGCGCTCGCGGACATCAAGACCTTCACCTCGCTGGGGGTCTTCGGCTCCCTCGCACTCACGTGCATCGTGGCGTTCGACCCGGAGAACGGGTGGGACCACCGCGTGACCCCCGTGGACCAGCAGACCCTGGCGAACCAGCTGCAGACCATCACCGCGGCATTCGACCTGGACGCCGTGAAGATCGGCATGCTCGGCCACCCGGACACCATCCGCACCGTGGCCACCGCCATGAAGGAGCTCCGGCCGAAGCACCTGGTGCTGGACCCCGTGCTGATCTGCAAGGGCCAGGAGCCGGGTGCCGCGCTGGACACGGACCAGGCGCTGAAGGCGGAGGTACTGCCGCTGGCCACGTTCGTGACCCCCAACCACTTCGAGTCCCTGTCCCTGTCCGGGATGGAGTCCATCGACTCGGTGGAGGACCTCAAGGAGGCCGCGAAGCGCATCCACGACTCCTCAGGTGCCGCCGTGCTCGCCAAGGGCGGCGTGCGGCTGGCCGGGGCGGAGGCCGTGGACGTGTTCTACGACGGCTCCACGCTCGAGGTGCTCACCGAGCCCAAGGTGGGCGAGGTGCCGGTGTCCGGCGCGGGCTGCTCGCTCGCGGCGGCCGTGACGGCGGAGCTCGCCAAGGGCGCCACCCCGCTCGACGCCGCCCGCACCGCCAAGAGCTTCGTCACCGCGGGCATCCGGCACCGTCTGGCATCCCACCTGCCGTTCGACTCCCTGTGGCAGGGCGGATACGCCGCTGACGCGTAGCCGCACAGCGCCACCGAGGTTCCTGGGAGCCTTCGGGGAATGCCCTGTTCCGCAGGGCATTCCCCGTTTCCATGGGGTGGAATGGACATCGAACCCGCACGCGATGTCGGCAACCCGCGCTTTGCTGACAGAACAAGGTAAGGTGTCGTCATGCCCCGCATCACAGCCCCCAGCAACGCCGCCCAGCGAGAGCGCACCCAGCGCGCGATCCTGGATGCGTTCGGGGAGCTGCTGTACAGCAACGGGCTCACCGACCTCACCATGACCCGCGTCGCCAAGACCGCCGGAGTGGGCCGCACTGCGGTCTACAACTACTTCGCGGACATGGGCGAACTGCTCGTGGCCTACGCCCTGGACAAGACCGAGCGCTTCGTGGCGGACCTCAACCGCGAGCTCGCGGACACCGAGAACCCCGTGGACCAGCTGGGTGTCTACATCCAGCACCAGATCGAGGACCTCGGCCGCCGCCACCTGCCTCCCGGCCAGGCCATGCGCACGGTGCTCTCCCCCGAGGACTTCGCGAAGCTGGGCGCGCACGTGCAGAAGCTGCAGACCGTGCTCGCGGGCATCCTGCAGCGCGCCATGGACGAGGGCTACCTGCCCCACGGCGACACCGACGAGCTCTCCCAGCTGGTGCACGGCTCCCTGACCTCCACCGCGGACCGCACCACCTCCGTGGAGAGCACCCGCGCCCAGCAGCAGCGCACGCTGGCCACCGTCCGCTTCATCCAGCGCGGCCTGGGTGCCCAGTTCGACGCCCAGATGCGCCCCGTGCACCTGCCCCAGCAGCCGCCGCAGCTCAGCGCGGTGTCCTGATCCCCGGGACCCCACGTAGGCCCAGCACCGGAACTCGCCGTTGCGTGTGGCCACGTGCAACGCGTCCCTGAACCGCGGCGCAGAGGGGCAGCTGCTCCGCGATCTCAGCACGCCGGGCAACGAGCAGGCGCAGAACATCGCGGAGGTCATCCAGATCAACGCGCCGGACGTGGTGCTGGTCCACGAGTTCGACCACGTGCCGGGCGGCAGGGCCGCCGAGGCATTCCGTGACCACCACCTGTCCGTGCGCCGGAGCGGAGTGTTCTGGCCGAAGCTCGGCGAACCCGGTTCGGGGCTCACGAGCGACCCCGCCCTGGCCACCGACCACCACCTCGTCTGGGTGGACATGGATGTTCCCGGCAAGCGCTGACCTGCTCCCGCTGGTGCCCAGCTGCCGGGATCGGGGCTTCCGGCGGCCCGGTCACCGGGTTGGCCCGGCCACCGGGCCCGCATGCTCGCCGCTCCCGTCCGGTGACCGATCCGGCCGGTGGTGGTGCCCGCTCGTCGAGGTAGAGCTGGACGAACCGCTCCGCGTCGAAGTAGGGGGTCCAGTCCTGGGTGACGCCGTGGAACGCCTCCGTCACCTCGAACACCCGGGCTGGGGGCTGGGTGACGCACCTCACGGGGAATTCACTGTCCCGTCACGACCTGGTCTTGTGCTGTCCTTACGCTCACTGGCAGCAGTGCTGAACCAAGAGCACCGGTCGATCCCCCGCGACCGTTCACCCCACTCAGACCCCCCTTTCACAGCCCCCGCCCAGGAGATCACCGTGCCCACACCCCACCCCTCCGCCCCCGCCGACGCAGTGCGCCGAGGCGCGCTGGCCATCTCGCTCAGCGCCGCGCTGCTCACCACGGGACTCGGTGCCACCCCCGCCATCGCCGCGCCGAGCACCACGAGCATCGCCACCATCCAGGGCACCGGGCAGAGCACTCCCCTGGCGGGCCAGACCGTCACCACGGAACCCGCGGTGGTCACCGCGGTGTACCCGCCAGGACCCGGGTCCCTCGGCGGGTTCGTGATCCAGACGCCGGGATCCGGGGGCACGATCACTGGGACCACCGCCTCCACCGGGCTGTTCGTCCACACCGGGCAGGCTCCCGTGACCGTGCAGAGGGGCGATGCCGTGCAGGTCACCGGCACCGCCGGCGAGTACCAGGGCCTCACGCAGCTCTCGGGGACCGTGAGCGTCAAGAAGGTCGTCAAGAAGGTGGCACCGGTCAAGCCCGTCACCACCGACTGGGCCTCCACCGCCTCCTACCGGGAGAACCTGGAGTCCATGGTGTACCAGCCCCGGGAGAACTTCCGGGTGGCGGACACCTAGGTCGTGTTGCTAAACGGCCGGCCGGAACCGTTCGGTCATCCTTGGATTGTGTCGCGTGACGTGATCTCTGACGAAACGTGGTCTGTCATCGGTCCGCTGTTCCCGCCTGCAAAAACGAGAGGACGCCCGCCAGTCGATCGTCGGGTCATCGTGGAAGCGGTGGTGTGGCGGTTCCGGACGGGCGCTCCGTGGCGAGACCTGCCGGAGCGGTTCGGAAACTGGAACACGATCTACCGCAACTTTGACCGATGGGCGAAGGACGGCCTTTGGGCGCGTGTTCTCGAACACGTGCAAGGCGTAGTCGAGCGCAATGGGGACATCGACTGGGTGGCGTCAATCGATTCCACAATCGCACGCGTGCATCAGCATGGAGCGACACTGCCACGGGCTAAAAAGGGCACTTCGAACTACAACAAGTCCACCGCTGAGCCGTCGGATCATGCGATCGGCCGGTCGCGCGGCGGGCTCACGACGAAGACACATCTCGTTTGCGACGGCAGAGGCCGACCACTCGGGTTCGTCGTAACCGGCGGCCAGGTCGCCGACACCATCATGTTGCCGGCGACGATGAACCAGATCCGCGTCCTGACCGCGGGACGTCCACGACTTCGGCCGGACCGGTTGCGCGCCGACAAGGGATACCCATCGAAGGCCAGCCGCGCATGGCTGCGGGCACGGGACGTCAAGACGACGATCCCTGAGCGCAACGACCAAATCGCACATCGCCGAAAGCGTCCGGGCCGGCCCATTGTGTTCGACGCGGACGACTACAAGGGCCGGAACGTCGTCGAGCGGTGTTTCAACCGGCTGAAACAGTGGCGGGGCATCGCGATGCGCTCCGACAAGACCGCCCGTAACTACCACGCAGCCCTCTGCCTCGCCGCGACCCTGCTGTGGGCCGAGAGACCCAGCTCTTCTTCTCCGAACTGATCTTCAGTTTGCCGATGCCGACACAGCGTAGGCAGATTCCTCGACGCCTCGCCCGTCCGTTGTGAGCGTCGTCGCGACCAGATTCATGCCAAGCCGCTCGCAAAGCGCACGCGAAGATTCGTTGGCGGCGTCCGTCTTAGCTACCACTTGAACGAAGCCCCAGTCGCTGAGGGCAGCAGCCAGGAGAGCGCCCACAGCTTCAGTTGCCAGGCCCTTCCCACCGAAACGGGGATTGAACACGTAACCAATCTCGGCGCTGTCATCGTGAAGCCAGACGAGCCCGACCTCTCCGACAACTTCGCCTGTCTCAAGAAGCTCGACAACCAGAACCAGCTCGTCGCCGGGGCCGTCGAACCGCGCTGCAGCGTACAGGGAGAGCTCACTCACGGTGTGCTCCCGAGTCCACGTTCCAGCGCTCAGGTACTGAGCCACGTCCGGTCTCGACCTATAGGCGAGGACCGCATCGACGTCAGCTTCACGAGGCCGCCTCATTCGGAGTCTGGATGTATCGAGCACACGAAGACCGTAGCTGAACGAGCATTTAGCAACACGCCCTACGGGGTGGGCCGCTACGGTGAACTGGGCCTGTCCGCGGGCAAAGAGCTGCCCGCCCAGCCCACGCAGGTCGCTCGCCCGAACAGCCCCGAGGCCCGCGCCCAGGCGCAGCGCAACGACGCCATCTCGGTCACTCTGGATGACGGCACCAACCGGGGCTTCGCTGCCTCGCCCACCCAGGAACCCCGCCAGGTCCCGTACCTGACCCCCGAGAACCCCGTGGCCGTGGGCGACACCGCGCGGATCACCGCCCCGGTGATCGTGGACTACCGCTTCGACAAGTGGCGCCTGCAGCCCACCACCCCGATGGTCCCGGGCAAGGAACCGGCCCGGTTCTCCGGCTCGGCGGACCCCAAGCCGGGGGTGGGTGGACAGGTGCGAATCGCGTCTTTCAACGTGCTGAACTACTTCACCACCGTGGGGCAGGACAAGGGCTGCCGCGGCGGGAACTACTCCACGGACGGCACGTACAACGTGGCGCAGGGCTGTGACGCGCGCGGGGCCTACGACCGCGCGGACTTCGAGCGCCAGCAGGCCAAGACGGTCTCGGTGATCAATAAGGTGGATGCCTCCGTGGTCGGGCTCATGGAGGTCGAGAACTCCGCGAAGCTCGGCGAGCCCAAGGACGAGGCGCTCGCCTCCCTGGTCAAGGCACTGAACAAGGCGGCCGGCTACACCAAGTGGGCCTACGTCCCCGTGGCGGATTCCGAGCTGCAGCCGGTCGCAGAGCAGGACTTCATCACCAACGCGATCGTCTACCAGCCCCGCGAGGTCACGCAGGTGGGTCAGGCCCGGGCCCTCGGCTCCGAGGCCGTGGCCGGCGGCGCCTTCGAGAACGCGCGCACCCCGATCGCGGCCACGTTCACCGCGACCAAGGGCGGCGGCAAGCACGGCGCAGCACCCACCACGGTGGTGGTCAACCACTTCAAGTCCAAGGGCTCCGCTCCCCGCACCGGTCCCAACCGGGACACCGGTGACGGCCAGGGTGCCTGGAACACGTCGCGCGTGGCGCAGGCGAGCGCCGTCGTCGACTGGATCCCCGAACTCACGGCCGCCGCGGGCTCCCAGGACGTGGCCGTGCTCGGCGACTTCAACTCGTACGCGCAGGAGGACCCCCTGCAGGAGTTCTACCGCGCCGGGTACGCACGGGCCGCCGAGGACGACTACACGTACGTGTTCGGGGGCCAGGTGGGTTCGCTCGACCACATGCTGATCTCGCCGTCGCTCGCCAAGCGCATGACCGGCGCGGCCGCGTGGAACATCAACTCGGGCCAGTCGCCCTTGCTGCAGTACGCCCAGTACCGCACCACGGCCCTGGACTACTACGTCCCGAACGAGGTCGCCTCCTCCGACCACGACCCGTTCATCGCCGGGTTCCGGGCGGGCACGAAGTAGCCCTACCCCCCGGTACGACGACGCTGCCCGGCCCGTTGCGCACGAACGCGGCTGGGCGGCGTCATGCTGCCAGCCCCCGCGACCTCGGAGGCGCGGGACTCCCCGGCCGCCACGGGTGGATCGGGGAACTCCGCGGACAGCAGCGACCCCTTCGGCGGGATGGCCGCGGTGACTGGCTCGCTCACGACGGCCGAGACGGGCCAGCACATCGACGCGTTCCGGGCCAACATGCCGGGCGATGTGAGCAACGATCCCGCGGGTGCCCGCGAGGCCGTGGCGCAGCTGCGCTCGGCGGCACCGCAGGAGCTCAGCGGTAACCTGCGCGGCATGGAGCAGGTGCTGCACAACTTCGAGAACGGCAACAACCCCATTCAAGGGGTCGAGGGCAAGATGACCGGGCTGACCAACCAGTGCCAGGGTCTCGCGAACCGGTGACGGCTCCGCGCAGACATGTGCGATCGTAATTATTCGGCGGATATTACTCAGGGGTCATTCCTGTTCCTATGATGTGCTCACCCCCTTGATCGGTGAGTACCGCACGGGCCGGCGGAGCTGCCATCACACGCCCGCCACGAGGTTCCTCACCCTTAACGAAGGATCCGCGCATGTCCGCCGCAACCTCCGTCCGCCGCTCTGTCACGACCGGGCTCATCGCATTGTTCCTCGCCTCCGGCACCGTTGCCGTGGGCTCCTCCGCACCGGCGGAGGCCGCCGTGGTCAAGCCGTGCAAGGCCAGCATGTCCGTGACGCAGCCCCGCCAGTACACCAAGACCTCCGTGAAGGTCTCCCAGGTGGGCGCACGCGCCAACGTCACCACCACGGCCAAGTACAAGACCACCACGACCAAGAAGACCGCGGTCGCCTCAACCAAGGGCACCGCCGTGACGACCTACTCGATCGGCCGGGCCACCCTGAACCGCAAGGTGGTCGTGGACGTCGTCGCCACCTCGGGCAAGACCACGTGGACGTGCTCCACGTCGTTCACGCCGAAGCGCTGACGCCTCGGGTGGGGGGCCACCTTCCCACCCCTTCCGCTGGTGAAAATTAAGTGGAGTAAAAGCAGCCTGGCGCACGTGAGGCTGCTTTTACTCCATGAGGAATTCGACACGAGGTTCGACGCAGGGCCCACGCCCACGCGCCGGCGTTCACGAATGAGAAATGCGCCCCGTACTGACACGGGGCGCATTTCGTCGATCACAGCGCGGAGGATGGGGGATTTGAACCCCCGAGGGCGTTAACCCAACACGCGTTCCAGGCGTGCGCCATAGGCCGCTAGGCGAATCCTCCAAGCAAGCACGTGCACCACAGACGTGGGCAACGTGCGGCCATCAGCATAACAAAACTGGGCGGGCGGACGCGAATCGGGACGGTGGGCGGCCCGGACATGCCTGGCCGAGCGACGTCGTCACCCTTCGAGTTACCCCTTGACGGCCCCTCCGGTGAGACCAGAGACGATGTAGCGCTGCAGGAAAAGGAACAGCAGCACCACGGGGATCGCCGACAGGATGGCGCCGGCGGTGAACACTCCCCAGTTCTCACCGAACTGTACGGAGACGAATTGGTACAAGCCCACGGCCAAGGTGTACTTCTGCGGGTCCTGCAACACGATTTGAGCCAACAGGAAGTCCGAGAAGGACGCGATGAACGACAGCATGCCCACGACCACGAGGATGGGTGTGACCAGGGGAAGGATGATCGTCCAGTAGATCTGCGAGTGTGACGCGCCGTCCAGTGTCGCGGCTTCGTCCAGGTCACGCGGAATGGTGTTAAAGAAGCCGTACATCAAGAAGGTGTTCGCCCCCAACGCGCCCCCCAGGTAGACCGCGACCAGACCCATGCGGGAATTGAGCCCCAGGAACGGATACACCTCGGAAATACTGAAGAGCAACAAGAAGATTGCCACAAAGGCCAGCAACTGCGGGAACATCTGAATGATCAACAGGGACATCAGACCGCCCCTGCGGAACCTAAACCTGAACCGGGAGAAGGCGTATGCAGCTGCCGCGCCCATGAGAACCGTGCCCACAGCCGTGATGGACGAGATCAACATGGAGTTTCCGAACCATGTCAAGAACGGGTTCTGTGGATCGTTAAGAAGGTTTCGGTAGTTGGCGCCGGTGATCTCCGCGAAGAGGTCATTGGATCCCAACAAGGACCCCGTGGGCGACAACGAGGCCGATAGCGCGTAGACCAGGGGGAACAGGGCGAAGACGCACGCGATGACTGCGGCCACGTGTTTCCATCCCCCACGGGCGAACCGTTGTCCGACACTGAGCCGTGACCGGGACCCTGGCTTCCTGGAGGCGACGTTCGAGACTCGTGATGTGGACATGTCAGTTGATCTCCTCGAGTGCCCTGCTACGGCGGAAGGTCAGTGCCGAGACCACCGCCACCATGATGAAGATGAGGATCGACAGCGCGGAGGCAACTCCGTAGTCGTTGGCACCGCCGGCGAAGGCGATCTTGTAGACGAACGAGATCAGGATGTCCGTGGCCCCCACTCCCGTCGTGGATTCTAAGTCCTGGGGCCCGCCGCCGGTGAGCAGATAGATGACATTGAAATTGTTGAAGTTCATGGCGAAGGAAGCGATCAGAAGGGGCCCCACAGCCACCATGAGCATCGGCAGAGTGATCGAGCGGAACTTCTGGACGGCTCCCGCACCGTCCATGTCCGCGGATTCATAGAGTTCCGACGGGATGGACTGGAGCGCGCCGGTAGTTACCAAAAACATGTAGGGGAACCCCAACCACAGGTTTACCAGCAACAGCGAGACCTTGGCCAGCCACGGATTGTCCAACCAAGGGATGTTCGTCCCGCCCAGCAGCACCTGGTTGATGTAACCGAAATCAGCGTTTAGTAACCCCGCCCAGATCAGGATGGAGAGGAATGCGGGAAACGCGTAAGGCAGGAAGATGATGGCCCGGTAGACGTTACGGAACTTGAGGTTCTTGTCGTTGAACAGCATGGCCAGAAGCAGACCGAGGAAGAACGTCAGGGCTACCGAGAGGATCGCGAAAGCGAAGGTCCAGAGGGTGACGGAGACGAACGGCCCACCGAGGATCCCGGGATCGAAAATGGCCGCGAAGTTGTCCAGCCCCACGAAAACCCGCCACCCGGGACGCAGCTCTTCTCCCGCCGGGCCGACGAAGGCTCCCTGCCCGTTATCCGCGTACACGGTCCCGTCGTCCGAGACCATGGCATTGGCCTGCTCGTCGTAGACCAACGTGGGCGTATAGGGATACGCAGTGCGGCCGTCATCGGTGCGCAGCGCGCCCACGGCCGGATCATCGGAGACCGGGACTCGCAGGTCCATGACCGCTTCGTGCGCCGCGGTGACCTGCCCGTAATCGAGGATGTCGTAACCGGGGACCGCATCGATGGCACCGTTCGTCACGGTCGCACCCTCGACCGGGCTGAGCGCCTGGTGTGCGGAGCCGACGAGAACCCGGCCGTCCTGCACGGTCGCCAAAGCCAGGTCACCGTCCGCATTGAGCACCGAGACCGGATATTCCTGACCACCCGCCACCCGCTGTTCGTACGTACGGGTCAGCTGATTGACGGCCGCTTGTTTCGTGGAATTGTGACCATCACCGTAATTGGTGAACGCGGTAGCCGCGGTATAGAGGACCACGAAGATCTGGAAGACCAGTAGGAAGATCAGCCCGGGATAGAGGTACTTAGCCGGGAGCATCCTGCGGGTCGGTAGGAAGTACACGAGGTCCGCCGCGATCAGGGCCAGGAGCAGGAACACCAGGATGCCCCAGCTCTCGGCCGCCCATGCGGACAGGATGCCGAGCAGCCCGAAGGCGTTGATCAAGGCCATGAGCACGAGCTTGATCACGAACCCCATGCCGAAGCCGCGCGAGTGGGAATGCCGGATGCTCGGAGGTGACTCCGGCCGGCCGTCACCTGCTGAGTCCCTCTCCGTCGGAGAGATCACTGGACGGGCGGGGGTCGTGCTCATTGGATCTGTCCTTCGATATTGGCGATCATGCGATCCCACAGCTCGATCGGGTCCCCGTTGCCGTTGACGATTCCGTTCTCGGTGGTTCCCCAGAAGGACCACACTGCGCCCATCGCGGGGATGGTGGGCATGGGTAGTGCCTTGGTGGCGATCTCTGCGTAGGCGGAACGCAGCGGGTCACCCTGCATACCGTCAATGGCCACTTTGCTGGCCGGTGGCCGCCCCGTGCTCTTGTAGAGCGCAGTCTGTGATTCCGAGCGTGTCAGGTAGTTGGTCGCGAAGTCCTGCGCGGCCACGGGATTCGCCGCGTTCGCATTGACGAAGAACGCCTGGACTCCGGCGAACGGGCGTGCTTCCTTCCCACCCGCGGACGGGACGGGAAGAACGGTCACGTCCATGCCCGCGGCTTCGATGTCGCCGAGCTCCCACGGGCCCGCGATGTGGAAGGCGGATTGCCCGGAGATGAAGGACTCTTTTGCGATGTCCGGTGTCATGGACGTCCTGAGGTCACCGCTGCGCCCCAGCTCCGCCAGGTAGCGGGCGAACTCGTGACCATTTTGTCCACCCATGGCCAGCTCGTTCGAGTACTCACCGTCCGCGCCCCGCTGGAACACTTCCACACCGAACGAGGTCTGAAGGGGGTAGAGGTGATAGGGATCCCCGGCATCGGGTGACTGGCTCACCGTGAAGGGGTATTTGATGCCGCGTTCGTCCATGAGCCGATGGCCCTCGGCGCGCAGTTCGTCGAAGGTCGCGGGATCATCAGTGGTCAAGGCATTGTTGCGCACCAGGGCCACGCTTTCCACGGCGTAGGGCACCCCGTAGCTGACTCCGTTGTAGACGACGGCGTCCCGCGCGTTCTTCGTGAATTCCTCACCCCGGTCCCCCAGCTCCACGGGGGCGACCACCCCGTTGGCCGCCAACTGTCCGAGGTTGTCGTGCGGTGACACGATGATGTCCGGAGCTTGACCCGTGGGGCTCTGGGAGATGAAGTTCGAGATGGCCTGGGCGTTGATCTCGCGCTCGATGAACCGGACGTTCACACCCGTGTCGGCCGTGTATTCCTGCGCGATCTCACGCAGCGCGGGGATCTCGTCGTCACCGGCCTGGATGGTGACCTCCCCCGGCCCTCCGCCCAGCCCCGCCACCCCTGTTGTGGGTACGCTCGAACACCCGGCCAGTAGCAGAGCGCAACCAGCCAGAGCGGCTGCCCACCGCGTGCGTCTCATGGGCTTGTCCTCATCTCTCGTTCGGGTCCGTCGTCCGGCACGCCCACCGGGTCGCACGGGGCTCACGAGGGCAACCGGTTTCCGGTCGCGGCATCGAAAAGGTGGATGCGCTCGGGATCGGGAGCGACCCACAGGGTGCTCCCGGCGCTCGGCGGCGTGCGGCCGTCCGTCCGAACCACGATGGGGCTGGCGCCCCCATCGGCCCCTTCCTCCTCGGAATCGATGGAGTGGTCCGCGGCGTGTGCGGACGGATCCACCCGTACCACCGACGTGGCGGCTGTCAGCGGGGCGAGTTGGCCGTACACGTATGCATCGGCGCCGAGTTCCTCAACGACCTCCACCGTGATCGGGACCCCCGTCCCTTCCGCTGCGGGTGACAGGTCCTCCGGGCGGATTCCGACGGTGACCTGATGATCGGTCACCGCCTCCTGCTGGGCGGAGGACAACTGCAGAGAAAGCGTGCCCAACTCCACATGACCGGCGGAAACCGGGGCTCGGAACAGGTTCATGGCCGGGGACCCGATGAAGCCCGCCACGAATTCGCTGTTCGGTCGGTCGTACAGGTTGCGAGGGGTGTCCACTTGCATGAGCACCCCGTCCTTGAGCACAGCCACCCGGTCACCCATGGTCATGGCCTCCACCTGATCGTGGGTCACGTACACCGTGGTCACACCCAGCCGACGGGTCAGGGACGCGATCTGGGTCCGCGTCTGGACACGCAGCTTGGCATCCAAGTTGGACAGTGGCTCGTCCATGAGAAACACCTGCGGTGAACGGACGATCGCGCGTCCCATGGCGACGCGCTGCCGCTGGCCGCCGGAGAGGGCTTTCGGTTTGCGATCGAGATACTGCGTCAGGTCCAAGATCTTCGCGGCCTCTTCGACCCGCCGACGCCGTTCCTCGGGATTGACCTTGGCGATCTTGAGCGCGAAGCCCATGTTCTCCGCCACCGTCATGTGTGGATAGAGGGCGTAGTTCTGGAAGACCATGGCGATGTCCCGATCACGGGACGGGACATCCGTGACATCACGGTCGCCGATCAGGATCGTGCCGTCCGTGACCTCCTCGAGTCCGGCCAGCATGCGCAGGGTCGTCGATTTGCCACACCCGGAAGGGCCGACCAGGACCAGGAACTCCCCGTCGGCGATGTCGAGGTTCAGATCGGTCACGGAGGGGCGCTCGGCTCCCGGGTACTGACAGGTGATGTGGTCGAAGGTCACGGCGGCCATGGGCTGAGCTTCCTTTCAGAGTCCCCGTCACGGGGAAATTCCGACATGTCACGAGGAGACTGCCGGGCGCCACCACCACCATGCGATAGTGATGGACCTCACTAGTGTAAGCGATTCCATCAGTGGGAGGCAGGATCGGCACTTTGTTGCGTTGACATGTCGGAAGGAAGGAGCAAGCGTTTCCAGAAATGGGGTGAGACCCGCAGAGGAGAGGGAGCACGGGTTGGCCGGAGGCCGGTCCGCCGTGGAAGGTTTCGGGCCATAATTGGCGCATGCGGCGGTGGCGGCCCGCATCGCAGCTCATCCACCGCCCCGCCACGTGTTCTGTGCGGGATCACGCTGGTACCCACCCCTTGATGCGGAGGCACGCCCATGATCGCCCGAGAACTGTCGGCAACGCGTCGGCCGCAGGGGCCACCCCGCTTGAAGGACGTGGCCTCCAAGGTGGGGATGTCCACGGCCACCGTCTCACGCGCGCTCACGGGCCGGGGGCCCGTCTCCCCGGGGACGAAACGCCGCATCGAGGCCGCAGCCAAAGAACTCGGGTTCGTGGCGTCCTACCACGCATCGAGTCTCGCGAGCGGGCGCAGCCGGAACATCGGCGTCGTCCTGCCCTACGTGGATCGCTGGTTCTTCGCCACGGTCCTCGACGGCATCGCGAGCACACTGACAGCAGCCGGGTACGACGCCGCCCTGTACAACTTGCAGGGCGAGAACTTCCGCGAGAGCGTGCTCACCGATTTCCTGCTCCGCAAACGGCTGGACGCGGCCGCCGTGGTCTCGCTGCGATTGACACCCGGAGAGACCGAACAGTTGTTATCCGCCGGCATTCCGCTGGTAGGAATCGGGGGCTCCCTCGAGGGTGCCCCCACGATCAGCGTGGACGATCTGAATGCGGGACTGCGCGCGACCAATCACCTGATCCAGTTGGGACATTGCCGTATCGCCTTCATCGGAGGGCCCCCCGAGGCCGGCCGTTCCTTCCCCATGTCCAGTGATCGACGCCGCGGTTTCGAACGAGCGATGTCAACTGCGGGACTGCCGATCCACGAGAGGGACCAACTCGTCTCGGACTTCACGTTCCTGGGCGCCTATCAGCAGGTTAAGAATCTGCTCGCTGAGCCAGAGCAACGGCCCACCGCCGTATTCGCCGCGACGGACGAAATGGCGGCCGGCGCCATTCTCGCAGCGAGGGACCTGGGCCTCGAGATCCCCCGGGATCTGTCCGTGATCGGCATCGACGCCCATCCCCTTGGTGAGGCCTTCGGGCTGACCACCATCGACCAGCAAGCCCACCATCAGGGCACCCGCGCCGCGCAGCTGCTCCTGCGCCAGTTAGCCGGGGAACCGGTCACCGCCGGCCACGAACTGCATCGGGCCCACTTCATCGCACGATCCTCGACGGCACCGCTCGGTTCGAACTCCTCGCCGGCTTGAGCTAAAGTATGGGGCAGCCCCTCGTGTGGCGCCATCTCGTAAAACTCCCCCAGGGCCGGAAGGCAGCAAGGGTATATGGGCTCTGGCGGGTGCACGGGGGGTCTTCACGTTCCTGGCTCCCCATGCTCGCGGGCCCGCTGAGGGCGTCTGAGACCCCCGCTAGAGTCTTCGGTGTGACTACCGCCCTGTACCGCCGCTACCGCCCGGAGACCTTCGAGGACGTCATCGGTCAGGAGCACGTGACCGAGCCCCTGATGACCGCGCTGCGCAAGAACAGGGTCAACCACGCCTACCTCTTCTCGGGCCCCCGCGGCTGCGGCAAGACCACGTCCGCGCGCATCCTGGCCCGCTGCCTCAACTGCGCGGAGGGGCCCACCGCCACGCCGTGCGGGCGCTGCGAGTCCTGCAGGGACCTCGCCCGGGACGGCGCCGGCTCCCTGGACGTCATCGAGATGGACGCCGCCTCCCACGGCGGCGTGGACCACGCGCGTGACCTGCGCGAACGCGCCACCTTCGCGCCCGTGCGGGACCGCTACAAGATCTTCATCATCGACGAGGCCCACATGGTCACGCGCGAGGGCTTCAACGCCCTGCTGAAGATCGTGGAGGAACCTCCGGAGCACGTGAAGTTCATCTTCGCCACCACCGAGCCCTCCAAGGTGCTCACCACCATCCGCTCCCGCACACACCACTACCCCTTCCGGCTGGTGCCGCCCGAGCCGCTCATGCGCTACCTGGAGCAGCTGTGCCAGGAGGAGGGCGTCAGCACCGAGCCGGGTGTGCTCTCCCTGGTGGTCCGCGCCGGCGGCGGGTCCGTGCGCGACTCGCTCTCGGTGCTGGACCAGCTCATGGCGGGCTCGGACGAGCGCGGGATCAGCTACGACCTCGCCGTCGCCCTGCTCGGCTACACCCACGCCGCGCTGCTCGACGACGTCGTGGATGCCTTCGCCGCCGGGGACGCCGCCACGGTCTTCTCCTCCGTGGACCGGGTGATCCAGACGGGCCAGGACCCCCGCCGCTTCGTGGAGGACCTCCTCGAGCGCTTCCGGGACCTCGTGGTGGTCAACGCGGTCCCGGACTCCGCGGACAACATCCTGCATGGCATGCCCACGGACCAGATCAACCGGCTGCGCAACCAGAGCACCCAGCTGGGCGCGGCGGAGCTGTCCCGGTCCGCGGACATCATCAACGAGGCGCTCAACGAGATGACGGGCGCCACCTCCCCGCAGCTGCACCTGGAGCTGCTGTGCGCGCGGATCCTGCTGCCCGCCGCGGACCACACCACGCGCGGCATCACCTCCCGCGTGGACCGGCTGGAGCGGCGCCTGAGCATTCCGCGCGGAGCCGGGATCCGGCAGGGAACGGGGCACACGGCGTCGTCGTCCGCCGGGACCGCGGCGCCCGAATCTGCAGCGCCGGAACCCGCTGCGGCCGCGCCCCCTCCCACGGTGACAGCGGTCCCCGGGACCTCCTCGCCGGTCGTCGAGCAGCCACGCCGCGAAGAGCAGGACGGGCCCTCGCTGCCGGTTGCCCCGGACGGCTCAGCACCGGCCGGCGCGGGCGGGAACGGCTCGGCCGAGGGACGGCCCACTGAGCAGACCCCGGATGCCCAGGAGCCCACCGACCCGCAGGACGAGTCCGAGGAGACGGAGGGCAGCGCCCACCCCGCGGCGGGTGAGCCCGTGCCGGAGCAGGCCCGCGGACCCCAGGCGCAGCATCCCCCGGCCGATGGCACCGTCGACGTCTCGCAGCCGTCCTCGCGCTCCGGTTCCGGGGCGCAGGAGGGGCCGTCCCGTCCAGCGCAGCCGCACGCACCCGCCGCGCCGTCGGACTCGGGCTCCGGACCCGGCACTGCGCGCCCCCAGGACGACGCACCCGCCACACCCTCGACCGGCGCCCCCGCATCCGACAGGTCCACGTCCAGCACGTCGGCACCCGTCGGTGCCTCCACCACGGACGACGTCTCCGAGCGCACCGCCTCCCGGGAGGCCGCCCCGCAGCCGCCGCAGGTTCCAGACGAGCAGAGCGCGCCAAGCGACGTCACCAGCGGGGAGCTCGAGCTGCTGCGCTCCTCGTGGCCCGAGATCGTCTCCGCCCTGGCGGAGATCCGTCGTGTCGCCTGGGCCATCACCGTGCGCGGGACACCCATCTCGTACGAGAACGGCACGCTGCGGATCGCGTTCGAGGGCGACGGCGACATCCTCAACTTCCCCCGCTTCGAGGCGGACGTCCGCACCGCCATCCAGACCGTCGTGGGCCTGGACTGCGCCGTGGAAGCCGTGCGCCCCGGAGACACACAGGGCCGCTCCCGGAGCCAGGAACCCGGAGACCCGGGCCCCCGTCCAACCACCGCCCCCGGCGGGTCGAACGGGTCCCCCAACCGGCCGAACGGGCAGAGTCCATCCGGCACTCAGGGTTCCTCGCGTGGCCGCGGCCCGTCAGGAGGAGTGCCGGCCGCACGGGCACCCACCGGCGGAGGCTCCCGCGATCAGCCCGACTACTTCCGCGAGCCCGAGGGATTCGGTGTCAACCGCCGCCGTAGCCCGCAGAATCGGGACACCGCTCCGTCGCGGACCGCCACCGCTCCCGCGGAGGACGACGAGCCCGTCACGTCCTGGTCCGTCGCCGCCATCCCGCAGCCGGGTTCCACCACGACGCCGAGCACGGGCCCCGGCGCCACCTCCGACGCGCCCGACGTGGCCCACGCTGCTGACGCTGCTGACGCTGCGGCTACGTCCGGCCCCCCGGGGGGCGAAGATTCCACGTCGGAGCGCCCCCGGCGGGAGCGCGGTGGGCCCGAGCGGAGTGCGGCCATCACGCCCAACGCTGTCGGCTCGGAACCTTCTGACCACGGGGATCCCACAGATCCCCCCGCGGTGGCCGCACAGCCGGACGTGCCGGGATCCCCTGCGGGGGAGCCGGCTGAGGGAGAGTCCGCAGAGGCGGTAACCGAGGACCCCGGGCTGGCAGCGCCGGGGACGTCCGTGCCCGGTCCGATGTCGTCGGCCCCACCGTCATCCCAGTCCGAGTCCTCGCAACGGTCCGGAGGATGGTCTCAGCCCGGGGGCTCTGCCGCGACCGGAGCCTCGTCTCGGACCGGTCAGCCCGTGGATTCTTCCTCCTCCGGATTCCCGCACCAGTCCTCGCCTCAGTCATCGCGCGGGACAGATCGTCACGCGGACCGCGGGCCAGAGTACTGGAGCCCGGACGAAACCCCGCCTCCCCCGGAGGACGAGCCGCCCGCGGACATGTACGACGCCCCGCTCAGTCGGACACGACCGGTCCCGCACCGGGGCACCTCGGCAGCAGATCAGGCGGCGGCCCCCGGATCCGGAGCCCAGGTATCGGCGAGCACCGGTGTTGGCGGCGCAGGGTCGGGCTCCGGCGCTGGCCCTTCCCCCCGCCCCGGAATGAACGACGCTCCTGGCACCGGCGAAGGCAGTGACAGTGACAGCCGCAGCCCCGGTGCCACCGGCATTGGACGGGGCACCGGCCCCAGCAACGGCAACGGCAACGGCAACGGCAACCAGGGTGGCGATACGGCATCTGCGGGCTCGCAGGTCAGACCCCCGGGGAGCCGCCCCAGCTGGCGCGAACGCCACGCGGCCGCGATCGCCGCGGCAGGTGGCACCAACCCCGGGGCTGCGGACCACCACGGCCGACAGCGCGGCGAGGGTTCCGGCAGCGGCGTCGAGGACGAGAACTTCGTCCCCGGTGCGGACGACGAGTCCCTCGAGGACTCATCCCTGTACGGTCGGGCCGCGATCGAGCGGATCCTGGGTGGCATGCTGATCGACGAACGAGCACACGACGCGAACCAGTGAACCGTGCGCCCCGTCCCCGTGTGCCGAGCGCACAGGCCGCAGCGGGATGGGATCCCGGTCCTGTCCCCGGAGCGCGCCAGCCCGGGGACAGGACGTGGTCCGGCCCTCCGGAGCAGACAAGTTGCACCCGCGCACGGGGCACAGGGCACAGGGCACAGGGCACACAGCACAAATTCCACGATCCAGCACGCGGAGCCCGGATCCCGGAGCGCAGAGCCTGGGGCGAGCGAACGGGGCGGCGTCATCGAGCGGGCGACTCCCGCACCGCAGACTACTGAAGGAGCAGGGTGTACGAAGGACCGGTTCAAGACCTGATCGACGAGCTGGGCAGGCTGCCCGGCGTGGGCCCGAAGTCCGCCCAGCGCATCGCGTTCCACCTGCTGGACGCGGACAAGGATGAGGTCCAGCAGCTCGTGGACGCAATCACCACGGTGAAGACCTCCGTGTCCTTCTGCGTGATCTGCGGCAACGTCACCGAGCAGGAGGAGTGCGCCATCTGTCGTGACGCCCGCCGGGACCGCAGCGTGATCTGCGTGGTCGAGGAGTCCAAGGACGTCATGGCCATCGAACGCACCCGCAGCTACCGGGGCCTCTACCACGTGCTCGGCGGCGCCATCTCCCCGCTGCAGGGCGTGGGGCCGGACCAGCTGCGCATCCGTGAGCTGATGACCCGCCTGTCGGACGAGGCGGTCCAGGAGATCGTCCTGGCCACGGACCCCAACCTGGAGGGCGAGGCGACCGCCACCTACCTCTCCCGGCTGCTGAAGACCCTCGGCATCCGCGTCACACGCCTGGCGTCGGGGCTGCCCGTGGGCGGTGACCTCGAGTACGCGGACGAGGTCACGCTGGGCCGCGCGTTCGAGGGAAGAACGGTGGTCTCCGAGGCCGGCTGACACGCGGCGTCGGGCCCGGAAGTCACCGCCGACGTGTGTGACCTGCGCCGTCCCACCGGCTCGGGGCCGCGGCGGGTGAGCCGATAGCATGGGCACTGATCCCCGTCACCACCCGCCCGTCGGGATGCGTGCCTGCCCGTGAGAGGAATGCATGAGCCTCATAGTCCAGAAGTACGGCGGTTCGTCCGTCGCCGATGCCGACGGCGTGCGCCGGGTCGCCCGGCGGGTCGCCGAGACCCGGAACGCCGGACACCAGGTGGTGGTCGTGGTCTCCGCCATGGGCGACACCACGGACGACCTGCTGGACCTCGCCAACGAGGTCGCCCGCAAGCCACCGGCCCGCGAGTTGGACATGCTGCTGACCTCCGGGGAGCGGATCTCCATGGCGCTGCTGGCCATGGCCATCTCGGCCCTGGGCGTTCCCGCGCAGTCGTTCACCGGCTCCCAGGCCGGGATGATCACGGACGGCGCCCACGGTGCCGCGAAGCTCGTGGAGGTCAGCCCGCTGCGCGTGAGCGAGGCGCTCGAGGCCGGCAACGTGGCCATCATCGCCGGCTTCCAGGGCATGAACCGCACCTCCAAGGACATCACCACGCTCGGCCGTGGCGGTTCGGACACCACCGCCGTGGCTCTGGCCGCCGCGCTGGACGCGGACGTGTGCGAGATCTACTCGGACGTGGACGGGGTCTACTCCGCGGACCCGCGCATCGTGCCCTCCGCCAGGAAGCTGGACCAGGTCTCCTCCGAGGAGATGCTCGAGCTCGCGGCCAACGGCGCCAAGATCCTGCACCTGCGCTGCGTGGAGTACGCCCGCCGTTTCGGCGTGCGGCTGCACGTCCGCTCGTCCTTCACCCACAACCAGGGCACCTGGGTGATTCCCAGCCCCGATGAGATGCCCACGCCCCAGAAGGAGATTCCCTTGGAACAGCCGTTGATCGCCGGTCTCGCGCATGATCGCAGCCAGGCCAAGATCACGATCGTCGGAGCGCCGGATCACCCGGGCATCGCCTCCCGGATCTTCCGCCTGCTGGCGGACTCCAAGGTCAACGTGGACATGATCGTGCAGAACGTCTCCACGGGCGAGCACCCCCTCACGGACGTGTCCTTCACCCTGGACGAGTCCCAGGGTGAGCTGGCCATGAACCTGCTACGCGCCGCCGAGGAGAAGATCGGCTACACCCGCCTGGACTACAACAGCGAGGTGGGCAAGCTCTCCCTGGTGGGCGCGGGCATGAAGACCAACACGGGCGTGGCGTTCACGTTCTTCGAGGCCCTGGCGGACGCGAACGTCAACGTGGACATGATCTCCACCTCCGAGGTGCGCATCTCGATCGTCACCGGCGTGGACAGGCTCGACGACGCCGTGCGAGCCGTCCACACCGCCTTCGGCCTGGACTCGGACGAGACCGCCACGGTCTACGGCGGCACGGGACGCTGACCCGGGCTTCCACCCATGGCCTCTGACACCTCCGACCGCGCGACCTCCGGCATCCCCGAGAGCACGGGCGCCCCTGGCACCCCGGGGGCCGACGCCGTGCGAGGCCCCGCTGGTGCCCCGGCGCACGAGACCGCCCCAGGGCCCGTGACAGCCCCGGGGAGTGACGCCGCCGCGGGGCCCGACGCCGCTCGGGCACCAGACGCGCGCCCGGAACCGGAGCAGGGCGCCGTCGAGGACCCGCTGGCCCTGGCCAACCAGCTGTGCTTCTCGCTGTCGGTGGCCTCGCGCACGGTGGTGCAGAGCTACCGCCCGGTCCTGGAACCGCTGGGGCTCACGCACCCCCAGTACCTGGTGATGCTCGCGCTGTGGGGCTCCGCCCCGCGCACGGTGAAGGACCTCGCGGAGCAGCTGAACCAGGACTCCGCCACCATCTCGCCGCTGCTCAAACGGCTCGAGGCCCGGGGGTACGTGACGCGCGAGCGCGATCCCCACAACGAGCGCGCACTGGCCGTTGCCCTCACCCCGGAGGGCACGGCCCTGCGGGAGCGGGCACGGGAGGTCCCGCTGCGCATGATGCAGCGGCTGAACATCGGCCCGGACCAGGTGCACGCCCTCAACGAGCAGATGCACCGGCTCATCACCAGCGCCCGGGACCTCGGCGATGCCTGAGCCCACCTCAGGCGCAGCCAACCTGCTCACGTGCATGCCCCGCGAGGAGTGGACCCGCCGTGCAGAGGCGCACGAGGCGCGCGTGAGGCCGTGGACCCAGCCCTTCCTGGACCGGCGGTTCCGCGGGGAGAAGCACCCGGTGGAGGACTTCCTCTTCACCTACTACACACTCTCCCCCGGCCAGTTCACGCGCTGGCACCCGGGCCCCGGGGTGGTCCTCCTGGACGCCCCGGAGCGCGAGGAGTGGACGTTCTACCGTGCCGCCACGTCCGCGGAGCTGACGGCGGCGGGCGCGCCCGAGGGCGCGAGCGGCGTCGTCGTGGCGGCCGAGGCCTTCCTCGCCAAGCGCGAGACGGCGGTGCGGTTCACCCGCGAGCTGCTCGGCAGAACAGCAGCCAACCCCGCGACCTTCGACTGCTTCGGGCTGCACGAGTGGGCCATGGCGTACCGGGCCGAGAGCAACGGGGTGCGCCACGAGGACGCACCCCTGCGGCTGGGAGCCGAGGGCACGGACGAGGTGGTGGAGACCCACAGGATCCGCTGCTCCCACTACGACGCGTTCCGCTTCTTCCAGCCGCAGGCGGTGGAGCGCAACCAGCTGCAGCCCACCCGCGAGACGCAGCGCAGGATGGAACAGCCCGGCTGCCTGCACGCCACCATGGACCTCTACAAGTGGGCGTACAAGCTGCTGCCGGCCGTGGACTCGGACCTGCTGGCCGACTGCTTCGAGCTCGCGTGGGACGTCCGCGCCACGGACATGGCGGCCTCCCCCTACGACCTCCAGGACTGGGGCGTGGAGCCCGTGCGGATCGAGACCGCGGAGGGCAAGGCAGAGTACGTGCGCCGGCAGCGTGCCTTCGCCGTGCGCGGTGCCGCGCTGCGCCCCCGGCTGGTGGCCGCCACGGACCGGCTGCTGGCGGTCGCGGCGTGAGCTGGCACGAGGTTCCCGACGCCGCCGCGGTCGCCCGGGCGCTCGCGGAACCGCTCAGCGCGGTGCCGGTGCGCGTGGCCGGGCGGGAACTGGTGCTCACCAGGGACGGGGGTGGACGGCTGCGCGCCCTCACGAACGAGTGCCCCCACCAGGGCGCCACCGTGTGCCGGACTGCGAGCTCCGGGGAGGACCACCTGGAGTGCCCCAACCACTTCTGGGTCTTCGACCTCGCGGGGACATTCGAGGGCTCGCGCCTGGCCCTGGCCGCCGGACGCACCGCGCCGCGGGACCCTGCCAAGGACCTCGCGGGACACCCGTGCCGGGAGGTGGGCGGCGGCGTCGAGGTGCAGCTGTGACTGTCGAAACACAGCGGTGAGCGTCGAGGGCGCTGCCGGTCCGGCGCGTCAGGCCACGTGCACGTACCGGTGCTCGGGGCGGCCGCGGCTGCCGTAGCGCAGCTCCAGGCGCACTTCACTGCGCTGGACCATGGCCGAAAGGTAGCGATGGGCGGTGGCCCGGGAGATCCCCACGGCCCGGGCCACGTCCATCACCGTGACCTCACCGCCCTCCACCACGGCGGCCAGCACCGAGCTCTCCGTGGCGGACGCGCTCGGCCCAGAGGGCGCCTCCTCCGCACCCGTCATCGCACGCCGGGCCCGGTCGATCACCGCCTGGTCCAGGGGCCCGGGGGCGTCCAGCTGGCGGCGGTAGCGGGCGTAGCTGCGCAGCTTCGACATCAGCACCTCGGGCTCGAAGGGCTTGAGCAGGTAGGCGAGCGCGCCACGCCGAAACGCCGCCGTGACGGTGGCCCGCTCGGAGGCGGCCGAGAGCACGAAGGCGTCCACGTCCACGGCGCGCAGCACGTCCAGCCCGGAGCCCTGCGGGAAGTACATGTCCACGAGCATGAGGTCCGGCGACGTCTCGGCCACCGCCCTGCTCACGGCCCGCAGGTCGTGCACCGGGGGCAGCGCCGTGAACCCCGGGACGGCGTCCACGTAGCCCACGTGCAGCGCGGCCACGTGGAAGTCGTCGTCGATCACCAGCACCCTGAAGTCGCTCATGAGTCCCCCTGCTCCGTGTCCGTTCCCACTGCCAGCACGCCCGGCAGCCGCGCGACGAAGACCGCGCCCTGCCCCTCCTCCGCCCCGCCGGGGTCCGCGAGCCACACGTCCCCGCCCATCGTGCGGGCCAGCCGCCGGGAGAGGCTGAGCCCCACCCCGTGGCCGTGGACGTCCAGGCCCGGCTCCTCGCGCGTGCTGACCCCGGAGGCGAAGATGTCCAGCCCGAGTGCCACGCCCGCGCCGGAGTCCGCCACCGCGAGGTGGAGCGTGGAGCCCTCCCCGATGAGGTCCACCTCCACCCAGCGCCCGCTGTCCCCGGCCGCCGCCGAAACGGCGGGCCCCTCGGGCGCCTCGATGACCGCTGTCAGAGCGTTGTCGATCAGGTTGCCCAGGATCGCCGTCACGTCCTGCGCCTCCACGAGCTGGCCCTCCAGCACCGTCTCCGGCCCCACCCGCAGGTCGACGCCGCGCTCGTGGGACTGGACCCCCTTGGCGCCGATGAACGCGCGCAGGAACGGGTCCGTCACTGCGGAGATGTTCGCAACGGGATCCCGTACGGGCCCGGAGGCCATGATCTGCGCGACGTAGGTCCGGGCGTGCTCGTTCTCCCCGTTGGCGAGCAGCCCGGAGATGGTGTGCAGCCGGTTGGCGAACTCGTGGCGCTGGGCGCGCAGGGCATCGGTGATCGCGCGCATGGCGGAGAGCCGGCTGCGTAGGTCCTCCACGGCGGTGAGGTCCCGCAGCAGCACCACCTGGCCGAGGTCCACGCCGTCCCGGTGCACGCCCTGCACCTGGGCGCGGATGGAGCGGTGGGAGGTGTCCAGGCGGATGATCGACGCCTCGGCACCCTCCCCGGAACGCTGCCCGGTGATGGCCTGGGTGAGGGCGTCGTCGAATCCTGCCTGCGTGTACGGCCTGCCCACCACGTCCGCGGCCTCGGAGCGCCGTGGGAGGTCGAGCATCATGCGCGCCGCCTTGTTGCGAATGCTGATCCGCCCGTCCGGACCGATGCCGATCACGCCGTCCTCCACGCCGTAGAGCACCGCTTCCTGGTCCCGCACGAGCTGCGCCATCTCCTCCGGCTCGAGTCCCAGGGTGGTGCGGCGCAGCCACCGCACAAGCAGCGCCGCGGCGCCCGCGGCGAGCGCCATGGCGAGCACGGCGATGATCGCGATGGACACGGCCGCCTGGCGCACCTGCCCGGTCACGGCCGAGACGGGAACGCCCACGCTGACCTCACCGACCACGCGCTGGCCGTCCCGCACGGGCACCTTCGCGCGCACGGACTCGCCGAGCGTTCCGGCCTCGCGAGAGACGGACTCCCGCCCGCCCAGTGCGTCCGGGGACGTGCTGACCTCCTGGCCGAGCTCGGCGGTGTCCGGGTGGGAGAGACGCAGACCGTGGTCGTTGGTCACCACCACGAACAGCGCCCCGGTGCGCTGGCGCACCGCTTCCGCACGCTGCTGCACGGGCCCGTCCGCGAGAGTCGCTGCGTCCAGGGAGGTGGCCCCGGAACTCTCCCGTGCGGCGTCGACGACGGCGGGGTCGGCGGCGAGTGTGCGCCCGATCCCCAGTGCCTCCCGCTCCGCCTGGTCGTACACCCGCTCCACGCTCAGCACGAGCACCGCGGCGAGACACAGCACGACGATTCCGGCCACGATCCCGAACAGCACCACCAGCATGCGGGTGGTGAACGTTCCCGCGGGGGTGCGTCCGGTGGTCATGGGATCATCCTAGGTCTCGGAACACCTCCTGAGCACAATGCGCACAAACAGCGCAACGAGCACATTCAGCGGCAATGAGCACAACGGCTCCCACGAGCCCTCCCGCCCCTAGCGTGTGATGCAGCACACGCCATCTTTGGCTCCGGCCCACACGCCGTCGTCCACCCACACCCCCCAGGAGACGCCCATGCTCGTCGTACTCGGGTTCCTGATGATCGCCACCTTCATGGGGCTCATCATGAGCAAACGCCTCACACCCCTGCTCGCCCTAATCATCGTCCCCACGGTGTTCGGCCTCCTCACGGGCGCGGGTTTGGGCCTCGGCGACATGGTCATGGACTCGGTCAAGGACATGTCCTCCACCGCCGCCCTGCTGATGTTCGCGATCATCTACTTCGGGCTGATGATCGACGTGGGACTCTTCGACAAGCTCGTGAACCTGATCGTGCGCGCCACCGGCCACGACCCCGCCAAGGTGGTGGTGGGAACCATGATCCTCACGGCCCTGGTCTCACTGGACGGGGACGGCTCCACCACCTACATCGTGGTCACCGCGGCCATGCTGCCGGTCTACCAGCGCCTGGGCCTGAGTCCCGTGGTGCTCACGTGCGTGGCCGGCCTGACCAACGGCGCGCTGAACATCGTCCCGTGGGGCGGACCCACCGCGCGCGCCTCGGCCGCCCTGAAGGTCGAGGCCACGGACATCTTCCTGCCCATGCTCCCCTCCCTCGGCGCGGGTCTCGTGGTCATCTTCGTCTTCGCCGTGATGCTCGGGCGCTCCGAACGACGCCGCCTGGCCGTGGCCGACCCCGCCCGCTGGGGCGCCGGTACCACCGTGGGCGCGGGCTCCGGCAGCGCGGGTACCGCGGTTGCCACAGGCTCACCCGCGCCCGTGAACATGGGCCTCACCGACACCGCCCTGGACCCGAATCGCGAGTCCCTGCGTCCCAAGCTGTTCTGGTTCAACCTGGTGCTCACCGTGGCCATCATGGTCCTGCTCGTGGTGGACGTGGTCCCCCTGCCCTACCTGTTCATGGTGGGCAGCGCGATCGCCCTGCTGGTGAACTTTCCCAGGATGACGGACCAGGCCAAGATGGTGGTCTCCCACTCCTCCTCGATCATCGCCGTGGTCTCCATGGTGATGGCCGCCGCTGTCCTCACCGGCATCCTCTCCGGCACCGGCATGGTGGACGCCATGTCCCAGTGGCTCGTGGCCGTGATCCCCTCCAGCATGGGTCCGTACATGGCCGTGCTGACCGGGCTCATCAGCATCCCGGCCACGTTCTTCATGAGCAATGACGCCTTTTACTTCGGCGTCCTGCCGGTGCTCACGGAGACCGGCGCGCACTACGGGATCCCCGCCGTGGACATGGCCCGCGCCTCCATCACGGGCCAGCCCGTGCACATGCAGTCCCCGCTGGTCCCCGCGATCCTGCTGCTCGTCTCCCTGGCGGGCGTGCAGCTGGGCGACCACCACAAGAAGGTGCTCTGGCGCGCCCTGGTGGTCTCGCTGGTCATGCTCGTGGTGGGCGTCCTGGTGGGCGCGGTGGCCATCGGCTGACGACGTCGCACCACCCTCGGCCAGCGGGTCCACCTCCACGGGGTGGGCCCGTTCTCCGTGCCGGAGGGTGCCGGTAGATTTGCCCATCATGAGCCCCGCCACTCCTTCCGCCCGACGTCGCGACACGGCTCGCGCCGCCGGTTCCGCGGCACCCGGCTCCTCGCCCGGCACCTCGCGGCGGGGCTCTGAGGACGCAGCCTCCTCCCGCGCGGCCGCGCGCACGGAGCCACGCCTGGCCCTGTGCCGACCGCGCACCGTCGAGACCTTCTGCGGGGACGTGTACGCCGAGGAGAGCCTGGAGGGCCTCATGATCCGCGCCGCCGCATGGGCGGACCGCGACCTCCACGGCCTCACCCTGCTGGACTGCACCCTGCAGGGTGCAGAGCTGGACGGCGCGAACCTCAAGGGCGCACGGATCCACGACACCGAACTGGCAGAGATCAGCGAGCCCTCCCTCGCCGCGCCGGAGTCCTCGTGGTGCACCGCGTCGGTGCGGGACTCGCGGATCGGGGCGGCGGTGCTGCACGGCGGCGACTGGCGCTCGGTGCTCGTCACCGGGTGCAAGATCGACTTCCTCAACCTGCGGGACACCACGCTGCAGGACGTGGTCTTCGAGAACTGCTCGTTCCGGGACGTGGACCTCGTCAACGCCCGCGCCACCCGCGTGGCCTTCCGCGACTGCCGCGCCGAGACGCTGGACGTGCGCTTCGCCCAGTTCGACGCCGTGGACCTGCGCGGGCTGGAGTTCACCCGCGTGGACGGGCTCGCCGCGCTGCGCGGCACGGTGCTCGACGAGCAGCAGCTCATGGCACTGGCCCCGGCGCTCGCCCGGCACCTGGGCATCGACGTCCGCTGACACCGTCGAAGCCGCCCCTGGGCAGTACAGAGCGGCTACCGTCATCCCCCTCACGGGCTTTGGCGCTTCACTAAGGTATGCCTATCCTTGCTGGGTGACTTCGCGCCCCTCGGTCCCGGCCGATGCCCCTGCCGCCTCCGCACCGGCCGATCCGGACGCAGCCGGAGCGGGCGCGGCCGACCTCGAGGCCACCGACCCCGTGGCACCCGCCCGACGCCGCGGCGTCGTCTTCTGGTTGCCCGTCCTCCTGATCGCGGCGATCGCGGGACTCTTCCTGCTGAGCCTGCTCGTGGGCGGGCGGCTGAACACCCTGGCCGAGGGATGGCAGCGCATCCCCCAGGCCTTCACCTATGCGTTCGCGCCGCAGCGGCTTAACCCGGATGCCCAGGCCGACGACCTCGTGACCGTGATGGGTCTGCTGCGCCTGCCGCGCACCCTCGGGGCACTGCTCGTGGGCGCGGCGCTGGGCATGGCCGGTACCGTGATCCAGGGCCACACGCGCAACCCCCTCACCGATCCTGGCATCCTGGGAATCAACGCCGGTGCGGCCGCCGCCGTGGTTCTGAGCATCGTGTGGGGGTGGGTGTCCTCCCCCCTGGGTTATGTGTGGCCCGCGCTCATCGGCTGCGCGCTGGTCACGGCCGCGGTCTTCGCGCTGTCCTCCACGGGCTCCAGCGCGGCCAACCCCCTGAGCATCATCCTGGCCGGAGCGGCACTGTCCGCGATCCTGATGGCCGTGGTCAACGCGCTGGTGCTCTCCGACCAGAACACCCTGGACCGCATGCGCCAGTGGGCCACCGGTTCCGTCTCCGGCGTGACCCTGGAGGTCGCCGCGGTCACCGTGCCGTTCGTGCTGGTGGGCGCCGTGCTGGCCATGGCCCAGGGGCCCGGTCTGAACCTGCTGGCACTGGGCGAGGCCGTGGCGGAGTCGCTGGGGTTGAACGTGACCCGCCAGCGCGTGCTCGGCCTGCTGGCCGTGGCGCTGCTGGGTGGGGCGGCCACCGCTGCCGCCGGGCCCGTGGCCTTCATCGGTCTCGCTGCTCCGCACATGGTGCGCGGCCTGCTCGGCCCCGACTACCGCCTGCTGGTGCCCTACTCCGCGTTGCTCGGCGCGGCCCTGGCCCTCGGCGCGGACGTCCTCGGGCGTGTCATCGGGCGTCCCGGAGAGCTGCAGATGGGCATCGTCATGGCCCTGGTGGGCGTGCCGTTCTTCGTGGTCCTGATCCGCCGGGGGAAGGTGACCTCGCTGTGAGCCGCCTCCTGGCCGGGCCCCGCGCCCGGGCGCACACCACAGCACCGGACCTCGGCATCTCCGCCCTGCGCGTGGGACCCTGGTCCGTCCCGTTCAGCCTCCGCCGGTTCCTCGTGGGCCTCGTGCTCGTGCTGCTGTGCGCTCTGGCGTTCACCCTCGGCATTGGCATGGGGGACTACCGGCTGAGCGTGCCGCAGGTGCTGCGGACTCTCGCCGGGGGCGGCAGCCACATCGAGGAGACCGTGGTTTTCAAATGGCGCATGGGGCGGGCCGTCCTGGGTCTGCTCGTGGGCGCGGCCCTCGCCTTCGCCGGTGCCCTGACCCAGTCGGTGGCGCGCAACCCCCTGGCGAGCCCGGACGTCCTCGGCATCACCAGCGGGGCGTCCACCGCCGCGGTCTTCGTGATCACCGCGTCCGGAGGCACCGGGATCGTGGGGGCGGTCGCGGGCTTCGGCGACAACGTCCTGGGAGTCCCGGTGGTCGCAGTGATCGGGGCGACGCTGACCGCCCTGGCCGTGTGGTTCGTGGCGGGGAAGGACCGCGACTCCATGATCCGCCTGGTACTGATCGGCGTGGGCACCTCCATGTTCCTGGGCGCGATCTCCACGTGGCTCATGGCCACCACGAACGTGGACCAGGCCGCCACCGCCAAGCTGTGGCTCACCGGCTCGCTCAACGGGAGGGGCTGGGGTGAGGCCTGGCCCGTGCTCGCGTGCGTGGTCGTGGCCGTGGCGTTCGCCGGCTGGCTCGCCTTCCGCCTGGACGCCCTCGCCCTGGGCCCGGACGTCGCCCAGGTGCTGGGCCACGGCATCCGGGTGGCGCAGGCCGTGCAGCTGCTCTTCGGCGTCGTCCTCGTGGCCGTGGCCGTGTCGGCGGCCGGGCCGGTGCCGTTCGTCGCCTTCGTGGCCCCGCAGATCGCCCAGCGCCTCGCCGGAACTCCCACCCCGCCGCTGCTGTGCTCCGCGCTCAGCGGCGCCCTGCTCGTCTCCGGAGCGGACCTCCTCGCCCGCACCGTCCTGCCCTGGGAGCTGCCGGTCGGCATCGTGACCGCCTTCTGCGGTGCACCCGCCCTGATCTACCTGGTCGTGAAGACCAACCGAAAGGCCAGCGCATGAGCCCCGCCCGTCTCGCCGCCCGCTCCCTCACCGCGGGGTACGGCCAGGAACCCGTGCTTTGCGACCTGGACCTGGAGGTCCCCGCCGGTGCGGTGACCACCCTGATCGGCCCCAACGGCTGCGGGAAGTCCACCCTGCTGAAGTCCCTGTGCGGGCTGCTGCCCTACGAAGGCACCGTGGAGCTGGAGGGCCGGGACCTGCACGGCGTCCGCCGCCCGGACCGGGCCCGGTTGCTGACCATGCTCCCCCAGGCCCCCGTGGCCCCGGAGGGACTGACCGTGGCCGGGCTGGTGGCCCGCGGCCGCCACCCCTACCAGTCCTGGATGAGCCGCTGGTCCGCGCAGGACGAGAAGGAGGTGCGCCGCGCACTGCGGGCCACGGGGCTGTCCCACCTGGGCACCCGGCCCATCTCCGCTCTGTCCGGGGGCCAGCGCCAGCGGGTGTGGATCGCCATGGCACTCGCCCAGGACACCCCCACGCTGCTGCTGGACGAGCCCACCACCTACCTGGACCTCGCCTACAGCATCGAGGTGCTGAGCCTGGTGCGCCGGCTGCAGAGCGAGCAGGGCAAGACCGTGGTCATGGTGCTGCACGACCTCAACCTGGCCATCCGCTTCTCCGACCACCTGGTGGTGCTGGGGGACGGCGTCGTCGCCGCGCAGGGCACCCCGCAGGACGTGGTCACGCCCGAGCTGCTGCACGAGGTCTTCGGTCTGGACGCCCTGGTGGTCCCGGACCCGGCCACCGGCGGGCCGCTGGTCGTCCCCCGCTGAGTCCCTCGTTCAGGCCGGGGACGGGCATCCTCGCCGACGCCGCGGCAGCGGAGCAGAACCGGTGGCTGGGGGCCCGCGGGCGCGCCGCGGGGGAACTGTCGCGCCACGGTCCGCGTGTCACCCCCAGACAGAGTTTAGGTTAGCCTAAGCTTCCTAACAGGCTTGTCCATCTGGCCCGCCGAACCCAGGACCCCGTCCCGATCTCACGGAGGAAACTCGTGTCCCAGACATCCAGCCTGCGTCGCCTGCTCGCGGCGCTCGTCGTCGGCCTGTGCGCCGTCTTCGCACTCACCGCCTGCGGTGGTTCGCAGAGCTCGTCCTCGGACTCCAGCGCCTCGGCGTCGGCCTCCGACGAGACCTGGCCCAAGACCGTCAAGGACGACAACGACCAGGAGGTGAAACTGGAGTCGAAGCCCGAGAAGATCGTCTCCACCTCCGTGACCCTCACCGGCTCGCTGCTCGCCATCGACGCCCCCGTGATCGCCTCCGGCGGCACCTCCGCCAACACCTCCATCTCCGACAGCCAGGGATTCTTCACCCAGTGGGGTGACAAGGCCACCGAGAAGAACGTCAAGTCCCTCTACACCGGTGACCCGAGCGCCGAGAAGATCCTCGCCGAGAACCCGGACCTGATCGTCGTCTCCAAGAGCGGCGCGGACTCCGCCATGGACATCTACGACCAGCTCAAGGAGACGGGTGTCCCCGTCTACGTCATGGACTACAGCGACAAGGACTGGGAAGAGGTCTCCCAGCAGCTGGGTGAGCTGACCGGCAAGCAGCAGAAGGCCGACGAGCTCGTGAAGTCCTTCGGCGAACGCGTGAACGAGGTCAAGGACAACATCAAGGAGCCCGAGCAGCCCGTGACCGGCATGGTCTACAACGCCGGCTCCTTCAAGGACGACTCCGGCGCCAACATCTGGACCTCCGAGTCCGCGCAGGGAAAGCTGCTCGAGAAGCTCGGCTTCAAGCTGGCCGACATCCCCGAGGACGCCGTGGACAAGAACTCCCAGATGGGCCAGCGCAGCGACATCAAGCCGATCACCGGCGAAAACCTGTCCAAGGCCGCAACCGGCAAGACCGTGTTCCTCTTCGCCTCCGACGACGATGGCAAGGACGCCTACCTGAAGGACAGCCTGGTGGCGAACACCGAGGCCGTGAAGAACAAGGCCGTGTACGCCCTGGGCCAGGACTCCTTCCGCCTGGACTACTACTCCGCCAACAACGTGCTCGACAAGCTCGAGACCCAGCTGAAGAAGTAGCCCGCGAGGGACGCCTTCCCCGCGCCCCGCAACCACGAAACGCCCCGTGCCTCCGGAACCTTCCGGAGCCACGGGGCGTTTTCCGTTGCCCGTGGGCCGCCCGCCGGACGAGCCGCGGGGAGAGACCTGCGCGGCGGGGCAGCGGCAGGCACCCTCCCGGACGTGGTGCGGGCTCAGTCCGCGAAGCGTCGCAGCAGCTGCCGGTAGGCGGCCACGTCCTGCGCACCCGGGGCCGCGAACTGGCGGTCCACCACGAGGTACGGCACGCCACGCACACCGATCTGCCGGGCAGTGGCGATGTCGTGGGACACCACGTTCTCCGCCTTCTCCCCCACGGGTGAGGTGGGCTCGGCGGCCAGCAGCGCGGCGTCGCCGGCGGGAAGTCCCACGGCGCGGGCCTGCTCGGCGAGCACCACGGGGTCGAAGATGTCGAGGGTGCCGGAGAAGTAGCCGTCCTGCAGGGTGGCAAAGAAGGCCGCAGCGGCACCGTGGCCCACGGTGGCCTGCACCGCCTGCAGGAACCGGTGCAGGGAGCGGGTGCTGCCGCTGGGGCGCACGTCCACGTAGGGCACGCCCAGGGAGTCCGCGAGGGCGCGCAGCCGGTCCTCACCCTCAGCGATCTGCTCGGGACTCAACCCCACCTTCTCCCGCAGGTACTCGGTGTTGGTGGGCAGCCCGGCGCCACCGTCCGGGCCTGCGACGGGGGCGTCCGGGTCCAGCTCGAAGGAGTGCAGGGTGCGGTGCACGCGCCCCTCCAGGCCCTCCTCGCTGATCGCGCGCTCCAGGGCCACGCGGCCCACGTAGCACCAGGGGCAGACGATGTCCGCCCACAGGTCCAGGAGGACGGGTTCGGGTGCGTCGGGCATGGGAAGACTCCTGGGGCTTCTCGGGGAGGGCGTGCGGGACTGGATTGCGGGACAGGGTCGCGGGTGACCACCGCGCAACGGTGCCGCCGAACGGCACCGCGGGGCAGAGCCGTGGGACGGCCCCCAGCGTACGCCCGGGCCCGCCCCCGGCCGCTAGACTGGTGGGGCAAGCTCGCGGAGCGGGTCTCGACGCCACGGCGTCGGGCCCGTGAGACGGCACCCGAACCGGCACTCTCCGCGCCCATCCCTTCGCACCGCGTACAGGAGCGCCGATGCCCCGCATCATTGTTGACGTCATGCCCAAGCCCGAGATCCTCGACCCGCAGGGCAAGGCGATCGCGAACGAACTTCCCCGCATCGGCCTGACCGGGTTCACCGGGGTCCGGCAGGGCCGCCGCTTCGAGCTCACCGTGGCGGGCGAGGTCACGGACGAGGTCCTGGCCCAGGCGCGCGAGGCGGCCGAGAAGCTGCTCTCCAACCCGGTGATCGAGGACGTCGTCAGCGTCTCCGAGCTGGCCGAGGAGAACTGAGCGTGGCGCAGCACCTCACCGCCGAGCAGACCCCGCTGGTCGCGGACCTGGACCAGCCCGCCCCGGACGCCCGGCTCGCGGACGTCCGTGTGGGCGTGGTGACGTTCCCGGGCACCCTGGACGACCGCGACGCCGCCCGCGCCGTGGACATCGCCGGCGGCACCTCCGTGCCGCTGTGGTACGCGGACGAGGACCTGCAGGGCGTGGACGCCGTGATCCTGCCGGGCGGGTTCTCCTACGGGGACTACCTGCGCGCCGGGGCGATCGCACGCTTCGCCCCGCTCATGGGCCGGATCGTGGACGCCGCGAGCGGGGATGGTGGGATGCCCGTTCTGGGCATCTGCAACGGCTTCCAGGTGCTCACCGAGGCCCACCTGCTGCCCGGGTCCATGATCAAGAACGAGCAGCTGAAGTTCATCTGCCGGGACCAGCGCCTGCGCGTGGAGAACGCCGAGACCTCCTGGACCGGGCGCTTCACGGCGGGCCAGGAGATCGTGGTGCCGCTGAAGAACCAGGACGGCCAGTACGTGGCGGACCAGCGCACCCTGGACGAGCTGGAAGCCGAGCACCGTGTGGCCTTCCGCTACGTGGGCGGCAACCCCAACGGCTCGCGCAACGACATCGCCGGGATCACGAACGCCCGGGGCAATGTGGTGGGTCTCATGCCGCACCCGGAGCACGCCGTGGAACCGGGCTTCGGCGCGGACCTCTCCGGCGCGGGCACCGTGGGCATGCGCGAGGGCACCGACGGCCTGGACGTGTTCGTCTCGGTCCTGGAACGCCTGACCCGCTGACGGCACAAGGACGCCGCGAGCCCGGCGTCCTCGTCGTCCCCCTCCATCTCTCCCCGCTCGCCCCACCTCCTTCACGTAAGGGACACCGCACACGTCATGAGTGAAACGCACTTCAACCTGGACACCGTCGAGCACGCCGCCTCGACCCCGGACACCGAGCTGCCCTGGGCGGAGCTGGGGCTCTCGGAGGCCGAGTTCGGGCGGGTCAAGGACATCCTGGGCCGCCGTCCCACCGCCGCGGAGCTGGCCATGTACTCGGTCATGTGGTCCGAGCACTGCTCCTACAAGTCCTCCAAGGTGCACCTGAGCCAGTTCGGCGAGAAGGTCACGGAGGAGATGCGCAAGAACCTGATGGTGGGCATCGGGGAGAACGCGGGTGTCACGGACATCGGGGACGGCTGGGCCGTGACCTTCAAGATCGAGTCCCACAACCACCCGTCCTATGTGGAGCCCTACCAGGGGGCGGCCACGGGCGTGGGCGGGATCGTGCGGGACATCATCTCCATGGGCGCGCGCCCGGTGGCCGTGATGGACCCCCTGCGCTTCGGCGCGATCGACCACCCGGACACCCAGCGCGTGGTGCACGGGATCGTGGCCGGCGTGGGCGGCTACGGGAACTCGCTGGGCCTGCCGAACATCGGCGGCGAGGTGGAGTTCGACCCCTGCTACCAGGGCAACCCGCTGGTCAACGCGCTGGCGGTGGGCGTGATGCGCCACGAGGACATCCGCCTGGCCAACGCCTCCGGTACGGGCAACAGGGTGGTGCTCTTCGGTGCGCGCACCGGCGGCGACGGCATCGGTGGTGCGTCCGTGCTGGCGTCCGAGTCCTTCGACGACTCCAAGCCTTCCAAGCGCCCCGCCGTGCAGGTGGGTGACCCCTTCGCGGAGAAGGTGCTCATCGAGTGCTGCCTGGAGCTGTTCAAGTCCTCGCTGGTGGAGGGCATCCAGGACCTCGGCGCGGCGGGCATCTCGTGCGCCACGTCCGAGCTGGCGTCCAACGGTGACGGCGGCATGCGGGTGGACCTGACCGAGGTGCTGCTGCGCGACCCGTCCCTGACCCCGGGCGAGATCCTGATGTCGGAGTCCCAGGAGCGGATGATGGCCGTGGTCACGCCGGAGAAGGTGGCGGACTTCGAGGCCGTCATGGCCAAGTGGGACGTCGAGCACTCGTGGATCGGCGAGGTCACGGACACCGGCCGGCTGGTGATCAACTACCAGGGCGAGGTGATCGTGGACGTGGATCCGCGCACAGTGGCCCACGACGGCCCCGTCTACGAGCGGCCCTTCGCCCGACCGGAGTCCCAGGACGCCCTGCAGGCGGCGCACTTCACGGGCTCCCCGGAGGACGCGGCGCGGCCCTCGGGCGCCGAGCTGGGCCCGGCCCTTCTCGAGCTGATGGGCTCCCCGAACCTGTGCTCCAAGGCGTGGGTCACCAGCCAGTACGACCGCTACGTCCAGGGCAACACCGCCATGGCCATGCCGGACGACGCCGGTGTGCTCCGCGTGGACGAGAGCACCAACCTGGGAGTGGCCCTGTCCACGGACTCCAACGGCCGCTACACGCGCCTGGACCCGTACGAAGGCGCCCGGCTCGCGCTCGCGCAGGCCTACCGCAACGTGGCCACCGCCGGGGCCCGACCCGTGGCCGTCTCCGACTGCCTCAATTTCGGCTCCCCCGAGGACCCCGACGTGATGTGGCAGTTCGCGGAGGCCGTGCGCGGACTCTCGGACGGCTGCCAGGAGATGGGCGTGCCCGTGACCGGCGGCAACGTCTCGCTCTACAACCAGACCGGCGGCGTCGCCATCAACCCCACGCCGGTGGTCGCCATGATGGGCGTGCTGGACGACGTCACCCGCCGCACGCCGTCGGGCTGGCGGGAGGACGGCCAGGCCATCTACCTGCTCGGCGAGACCGCGGACGAGCTGGACGGCTCCGAGTGGGCGCGCGTGCGCGGCCACCTGGGCGGCACGCCCCCGCGCGTGGACCTGGGCCGTGAGCGCACCCTCGGGGACATGCTCATCAACATGTCCCGGGACGGCATGATCGACGCCGCGCACGACGTCGCGGAGGGCGGGCTGGGTGCCACGCTCGCCGAGATGGCGCTGCGCTTCGGCGTGGGCGCGCGGATCGGGCTGGGCGAGGTCGCGGAGCGCGACGGTGTGGACCTGTTCACGCTGCTGTTCTCCGAGTCCCAGGGCCGCGCCGTCGTGGCCGTGCCCCGCTCCGAGGAGGTCCGCTTCAGCGACATGTGCACCGTGCGTAACTACCCCTTCGCGCGAATCGGCGTGGTGGACGCCGTAAGCGGCACGCTGGACTTCCAGGGGGAGTTCGCCGTGGCGCTGGACGCCCTGCGGGAGGCCCACGAGGCCACGCTGCCCCGCCACTTCGGCTGAGGCACGGGGGCGGAGCCCGTTGGGTGTGGCCATGATGGACGAACTGCCCGAGCTGGACGGGCCCCGGCCGCCGCGCACCGAGCGGCTGGAGCTGCGTCCGTTCACGTGCGAGGAGCTCGAGGCCGGGGCGGACGGGCGCACGCTGCCCCGCTTCGCCCCCGGGTTCCCCGCCGCGGCGGACCGGGACTGGGCGCGCGGTGCCAGCGAGGCCGGCGCGCACTTCGCCACCGAGTCCCCGTACTCGCGCTTCGCGGGGGTCGAGCTCGTCACCGGCGGGATCGTGGGCACGGGCGGCTTCTCGGGCCCCGCGATGAACGCGGAGCTGGAGCTGGAGGGTTCGCTGGTCGCCGACCGGCGCCGCCGGGGTCTCGTACCACCTCCCCCACCCCTGATGGAACCGCAAGCATGAACCCCTGGATCCCCTTCAACCTGCTGCCCGCGGACACCGTGCCCGAGTGGATTCTGGTCGCCCTCGCGGTGCTGGACCTCGTGGCGAAACTCGTGGCGCTGGGCTGGATCCCCCACCAGCGCCGCCCGTCCGTAGCGCTGGCCTGGCTGCTGGCCGTGTTCCTGCTGCCCTACGCGGGCCTCGTGCTCTTCCTGGTGCTGGGCTCCTCCCGGCTGTCGCGGCGCCGCATGGACAAGCAGGCCCGGATGAACCACGTGATCCAGGAGAACACCCCGGAGGGCGTGGCCCTGGGCCCAGAGTTCGACCGGTACCCGGAGTGGGTGCGCACCACCGCGGCGCTCAACCAGAACCTCGGGGCGCTTCCCATGGTGGGCGGCAATGACTTCGAGATCCTCCCGGACAACCACCGAAACATGGCCCGGATGGCGGCGGACGTGGACGCCGCCACGGACTACGTGCACTTCGAGTTCTACATCGTGGCCGTGGACGAGGTCTCCAGGGACCTGCTCAACGCCCTGATCCGTGCCCACGAGCGCGGCGTGCGGGTGCGCATCCTCATCGACCACGTGGGGTCCCTGGGCTACCCCGGGTACGCGGAGCTGGTCCGCGAGTTCGACCGATCCGGGGTGCCGTGGCGGCGGATGCTCCCCATCCGCCCGTGGCGCGGGGAGTGGCAGCGCCCGGACCTGCGCAACCACCGCAAGATCCTGGTCGTGGACGGGCAGGTGGCCTACACCGGTTCGCAGAACATCATCCACCGCTCGTACAACAAGTCGAAGAACGTGCGGAAGGGACGGCAGTGGAAGGACCTCATGATCCGGGGTACCGGCGCCGTGGTCACAGAGCTCAACGCGGTGTTCGTCTCGGACTGGTACTCGGAGACCGACGACCTGCTGCTGGACGAGTCCCCCGCCGCCCTGGAGCAGGCCTCCGGGCCCATGTTCGCGCAGGTGGTGCCCTCCGGGCCCGGATTCGAGACCGAGAACAACCTGCGGCTGTTCAACCACCTGATCTACAACGCCAACCACCGCGTGGTGATCTCCAGCCCGTATTTCGTACCGGACGAGTCCCTGCTGCACGCGCTCACCACGGAGGCCCAGGCGGGGGTGCGGATCCAACTGTTCGTGGGTGAGACCTCGGACCAGTTCCTCGCGCAGCACGCCCAGAACTCCTACTACTCGGAGCTCGCGCGCGCCGGGGTGCAGATCCACCGCTACAGCTCCCCCACCGTGCTGCACGCCAAGTTCGTGCTGGTGGACGACATCGTCTCGGTGATCGGCTCCTCCAACATGGACGAGCGCTCGTTCGCGCTGGACCTCGAGGTCTCCGTGATGATCGTGGACCACGGGTTCCGCGAGCGGATGGAGCGGATCGTGGAGCAGTTCACCGCGCACTCCACGCGCCTGGACCTCGGCGTCTGGGAGAAGCGGCCCCTGGGCCGCAAGTTCGTGGAGAACGTCTGCCGCCTCACCTCCGGGCTGCTCTGAGGTGGTACTACGACGACGCCACCCGGGGTAGCCGGGTGGCGGCGGCGTCGTTGTCCTCGTAGTGCGGCGCCCGCGCCGCGACGGCTCAGGAGGCCACGAGCACCGTGCGGCCGTTGAACGTGCGGTTGCGCAGGCCGTCCAGCGCGGAGTTGACCTCCTGTGCGGTGAGCGGGAGCTCCGTGATGGGCGGCCTGGGCAGATCCGTGTCCTGGGCGAGCTTCACAAGCTCCTTGAGCTCGGGCAGGCTGCCCACGAAGTTGCCGCGGATGTTCAGCAGGTTGAACGCCACGAGCGCGGTGGGGAACGTGAACTGGCCGCCGAACAGCCCCACGCTCACCAGGGTGCCGCCGTTGGCCAGGGCGAACAGGGCGGCGCTGGAGGTGTCCCCGTTGTTGACCAGGTCGATGGCCGCGGCGATCTTCTCCCCGCCGGCCGCCACGATGTCCTTGTGGAGGGCCTCGCCACCCGCTACCACGGTTGCCGTGGCACCCATTGCGGTGGCGTTCTCCAGTGCCTTCTCACTCATGTCCACCGCCACGATGTTCTCGTGGCCCAGTGCCTTGAGCAGCGCAATGGTCATGAGCCCCACACCACCGGCGCCGATGACCGCAACCGGCTTGTCCGCGGGGACCGGGATGATCTTCTGGATGGCCGAGTAGGACGTCAGCCCAGAGCAGGCCAGCGTGGCACCGAAGGAAGGCTCGATGTCCCCGAGCGGCACCAGGTAGCGGTCCCCTGGAACCAGGACCTCCTCCGCGTAGCCGCCGTTGAGTGCCACCGAGAGGTTGCGCTTGGCGCCGCTGCAGTAGTTCTCGCGGTCCTCCTGGCAGGCCTGGCACTCACCGCACCCGACCCAGGGGTAGACGATGTACTTGGTGTCCCCCGGCTGCACCGTGGCCTGCGGGCCCACCTCCACCACCTCTCCCACGATCTCGTGGCCCAGCACCACCGGGTACTGCGCGCCCGAGGCGGTCAGCTCGCGACGCCCCGCGCTGCCCAGGTCGAAGTACCCGTCCTGAGCGTGGACGTCCGAGTGGCACACCCCCGAGTTCGTGACGCGGATCAGCACCTCGGAACCCGTGAGCTGGGGCTTCTCCAGCTCGATCTCCTCCGCCGGGGCACCGGGCTCGGCATGGGCGAAAACCTTCATGGCTACTCCTTCGTAGCAGTTGCGTTCGTGCGACTCGCAGTGTGAGCCTCACCATAATTCTAGGCCGCACCACCCGGATGCCGAACCGGTGCGCCGGGGCTCGCCGCACTGCCAGGTGACGGGCCACCGGGGCCCGCACGACGACGTCGCACCCGCCGGCCCGTGGTGGGCCTTCCGGCAGACCGAGCTACGGGAAGGTCTAGCGTGACCCCATGGACGAGACACCCACGGACACGACCCACCGATCCGAACCACCCCAGCAGGGCGACGAGACCGCCACCCTGCTGGGGTTCCTGGAATACCTGCGCGCTACGGTCGCGTGGAAGACCGAGGGGCTCAGCACGGCGCAGCTGCACGAACGTCCCCTGCCCAGCACCATGACCCTGGGCGGCATGCTCCGCCACCTCACCTACGTGGAGGACCACTGGTTCTGCTACGTGCTCAGCGGGCAGCGGCAGTGCTCCCCGTGGGACGCCGTGGAGTGGGAGAAGGACCCGGACTGGGACTGGGACTCCGCCTCCGAGGCGGGCGGGGACGCCCTGCGAACGCACTGGGCCGCCGCTGTGGAGCAGTCCCGGCAGCGGTGGGAGAACTTCGCCGCGGAGCACGCTCACCCGATGGACGCGCTCGTGGCCCGTCCCCTCCGCGGGGACATGAACGCCCGGTGGGTGCTCACGCACATGGTCGAGGAGTACGCGCGCCACTGCGGCCACGCAGACCTGCTGCGGGAGGCGATCGATGGCGCCGTCGGGGAGTGAGGTCCTTGCGACCGACGGCGCCTGGGCCGACCCACGAGCCCGGGCCACGCCACTCGGTGTCGGGATGGCGGTCGCACGGGTCAGTCACGAGCCGGGCGGGCCACCGTCACTCCACTCGGCAGCCGCAGCTCACCGGATCCTGTGGGATCGGTTCCAGGCTGCGTACCGCCAGCAGGTGACACTCTGGGAAGCGGTGGCCCTCGTCCGGGCGGCTCATGGTGTGCCAGACCTCGCGGAAGCCGGCCCGCAGGAGGTGGTCCGCCATCACCTCGGGGTGCCAGCGCCAGGCCGGGCCCACGGCGTGGTCAAAGGAGACGACCGCCCGACCGCGGTCCATCGCCTGGAACGCGAGCATCACCACGCCGCCCTCCGGCATCCGCTCTGCCCGGTCCGCGCGCACGCCCGCCACCCTGCACCGCCCGCTGCGGCACCGTCCGGAACTAGTGCCGTCCGGAACAGGGCCCCGGCGGCGCGGACCCCGGGCGGGAAACGGGCCGTTGTCCCACCCGAGTGGGGTGCCCCGGCAACCCGGCCGTGCGGCGTCGTCCTCCCTGCGTCCCGGGCCGCCGCTCAGCGGGAACTGGCCGTGGCCACGGAGCACGCGTCCGCGAACGCGCCCCGGTAGGCCGCGGCGGGGTGAGTGTCCTTCACGCGGTCCTGGCCGGCTCCGTAGAGGGACTCGCGCAGGGTGGAGCCCTCGTACTCGGTGCGGTAGCGGCCGCGGGCCTGCAGTTCGGGGACCACGTACTCCACGAAGTCCTCGAAGGAGCCCGGGCTCACGTGGTAGGCCAGGTTGATGCCGTCCAGGCCGCCCTCGTCCACCCAGCGCTCCAGCTCGTCCGCCACGGTGGACGGAGAGCCCACGATCACGGCGCCCATCCCGCCCAGGGCGCAGTGCTTGGCGATCTCCTCGCGCGTCCACCGCTTGTCCTTCGCCTGGAGGGTGAACGGGGTGAGGAAGGACTGGATGGAGTCGGTCTTGATGTAGTTCAGGGCCTCGTCCTCCGGGAACTGGGAGAGGTCCACGCCGGACCAGCCGCCGATGATCGCCTGGGACGCCTCCAGGTCCACGTACTGCAGGTAGTCACGGTACTTCTCCGCGGCCTCCTCATCCGTGTCCGCGACCACCACGGAGAGCATCGCGTAGATCTTCACGTCCTCCGGGTCCCGGCCCTGGGCCTGCGCCTGCTCGCGGATCTTGTCCGTCATGTACCGGGTGAGGTCCGGGCGGGTGCCGCCGATGAACACCGCCTCCGCGTGCCGCCCGGCGAACGCCTGCCCGCGCGAGGATGCACCCGCCTGGAAGATCAGCGGCGTGCGCTGCGGGGACGGCTCGGTCAGCCCGGCCCCGGGAACCGTGAAGTGCTCGCCGGCGTGCCGGATGGGGTGCACCTTGGTGGGGTCCGCGTAGACCCCGGATTCGCGGTCCTTCACCACGGCGTCGTCCTCCCACGAGCCCTCCCAGAGCTTGTAGCACACGTCCAGGAACTCCTCCGCGATCTCGTAGCGCTGGTCGTGCTCGATCTGGCGCGGCAGCCCCTGGTTCTCAGCGGCGGAGGGCAGGTAGGAGGTGACCACGTTGAAGCCCACGCGCCCGCGCGTGAGGTGGTCCAGCGTGGCGAACTTCCGGGCGAGGGTGTAGGGCTGCTCGTAGGTCACTGCGCTCGTGACGCCGAAGCCCAGGTGCTCCGTCACGGCGGCCATGGCCGAGACCTGCATGAACGGGTCGTTGACCGGGACCTGCGCGCCGTCCCGCACGGCCGGTGCCGCGGAGTTGCGGTAGATGTCGTAGATCCCGACGACGTCCGCCAGGAAGAGTGCGTCGAACTTCCCCTTCTCCAGCAGCCGGGCCAGATTCGTCCAGTACTCGAGCGTGTTGTACTCGGTGGCCCGGGACCGCGGGTGCCGCCACAGGCCAAAGCTCTGGTGGTCCACACAGGTCATGTCAAATGCGTTGACGGAGATCCGCTTGCTCATGTGCCGGTTCCTTGAAGTTGACGCAACCCGCACCCCGTGCACCGCCCGCGGCGGCCATCTGCGGGTCCAGCGCGCGCGTGTGCGGCGCCGTACTTGCCGCATGCGGTGTGCCATGCGGCCCGATCCTCACCTGGGGCACCCCGCTACGGGAGAGGGTTGCCGTCCGACAAGCCAGGGCTGAACGTCGGAACTCGTGATCGTCTCGATCCAGAGTCTAACCACGCTCCCTCAGCAGGCGAAGCTCCACGTGACGCCGCGTGACCCCGCGCACCACCGATCCCCGTGGGCTGTCTCACACCGACTTGCATCACCGCTCCGGGCAACCGTTGAATGAGGGCGTTCCCATCCGGAGCGGCTGAGAGACCTGGCTCGTCGACGTCGCAGCAACCGGCCCCACGCGGGCAAGGTGCTAATGCCAGGAACGATGGAGTTGATGAGTTGCGTCATGTCCTCACACGCCCGGACACCGCCCTCGACGCCGCGGCGGTCTCGTTCGAGAACCTGGGCAAGTCCTTCCCCTCCCGCGACGGTCGGTACGAGCAGCCCGTCCTGACGGACGTCTCCTTCCGGGTCGAGCCGGGAGAGATCGTCACCGTCCTGGGCCCCTCGGGCTGCGGGAAGTCGACGCTGCTGCGCGCGGTGGGCGGCCTCAGCGCCCCCACGTCCGGCGCGGTACGGATCGACGACGACGTCGTCTCCGGGATCGACCCGCGCTGCGCCGTCGGCTTTCAGGAGCCGCGGCTGCTGCCCTGGCGCACGATCACGAAGAACGTGGAACTCGGCCTGCCCGCGAGAACCCCGAGCGGCACTGGCCGACGCCGGGTGGCCGAGCTGCTGGATCTCGTGGGGCTGACCCACCACGCGGGCCACCGCCCCGGAGAGGTCTCGGGCGGCATGGCGCAGCGCGCGTCGCTGGCCCGTGCGCTGGCCCGCAACCCCCGGGTGCTGCTGCTGGACGAACCCTTCGGCGCGCTGGACGCCCTCACCCGGATCCGCATGCAGGACCTCCTGCTGCAGGTGCACCGGGCGGATCCGACAACGGTCCTGATGGTCACGCACGACGTCGAGGAGGCGCTCGTCCTCTCCGACCGCGTGGTCGTCCTGACCCGAGAGACCCCCACGAGCCCGGCCACGGTGGCGGAGGTGCTCGCCCCGGATCAGGCCCGCCCGCGCTCCCGGGACGACACCCGCCTCACCGCCATGCGCACCCACCTGCTGCGCCTGCTCGGTGTGGAGCGCTGAGGGGTGCCCGTCGTCTCACGCCGGGGCGTGCTGCGTGCCGCCGCCCTCTCCCCCCTGGCGCTGCCGTTGAGCGGCTGCGTCATGGCCGGGGAGGGCCCCGGACGCGGCGTGGCCGGCGGCTCCGCGGACGAGATCTACCTGGACTACGCCACGTACAACCCGCTGTCACTGATCATCAAGTCCAAGGGGTGGCTCGAGAAGGTTGCCGCCGAGCACGGCCAGAGCGTCACCTGGGTCTACTCGGCCGGGTCGAACAAGGCGAACGAGTCCCTGCGCGCGGGCGTGGTCGATGTCGGCTCCACCGCCGGCTCGGCCGCGCTGCTGGCACGGGCCAACGGCTCCCCGATCAAGACCATCAGCCTCTTCTCCCAGCCCGAGTGGTCTGCCCTGGTGCGCACGGCGGCCTCGCCCGTGCGCGCCATCGCTGACCTCGCAGGCAAGAGCGTGGCCGTCACCAAGGGGACGGACCCCTACTTCTTCCTGCTGCAGTCCCTGAAGGCTGCGGGGATGAGCGCGGAGGACGTCACCGTGACGAACCTCCAGCACGCGGACGGGCGCACGGCCCTGGACTCCGGCCGGGTGGACGCCTGGTCCGGGCTGGACCCGATCATGGCGGCGTCCGAGCAGAACGGCGACGTGCTGTTCCACCGCAAACTCGAGTACAACACCTACGGCTTCCTCAACGTCCGCGAGGTCTTCCTGCGGCTGAACCCCACCGGCGCCCAGGACGTGGTGAACACCTACGCCTATGCCCGCTCCTGGGCGGCGCGGCACCGTGACGAGGGGATCGAGGTCCTCGCGGAAGCGGCGAAGATCGACCTCGACACCGCCACCCGTGTGTGGCACCGCACCCACCTGGACATCGACCCCGTCCCCGGCGAGAAGCAGCTCGCCGTGCTGCGGGAGGTGGGCCCGATCCTCGTCGACTCGGGGGACGTGCCCTCGCAGCAGGATGTGGACGACGCCCTCGCGGGGATTGTCGAGCAGCACTACGCACAGAGCGCGGACGCCGACGCCGCGGCCCGGGCCATCGAAGGGAACGCCCCATGAGCACGCACTCCACCTCCGGAAGCACGACCCTGGACGAGGTGACCGGCGAACCCCTCGGCGGCGCGAACGCGAGCACGGTGCCCGCCGCCGAGCACGAAGGCTCCGGTCCGCTGCCCCCACGACGTCGACGGGCAGGTTCCGTGCCGCGCACCCGGCTCACGGTCGCCCTGCTCGGACTGGTGCTGCCCGTCCTGCTGCTGCTCGTGTGGCACCTCCTGTCCACGAACGGCTTCTACTCCCCTGTGCAGCTCCCGCAGCCCTCGGCCGTCCTCGGCGCCGGGTGGGAGCTGCTGCGCAGCGGTGACCTGTGGGTGCACGTGGGGATCTCCACCCAGCGCGTGGTCGTAGGATTCATGCTCGGCAGCGCCCTGGGCCTCGCCGTCGGCGCCCTGGTGGGACTCTCCCCGTGGGCGCGGATCCTCGCCGGGCCCACCGTCGGAGCCCTGCGCGCGGTACCGTCCCTGGCCTGGGTTCCGCTGCTGCTGCTGTGGATCGGGATTGGGGAGAACTCCAAGGTGACCCTGGTGGCCATCGGCGCGTTCTTCCCCGTGTACACCACGGTCTCCGCGGCGCTGCAGCACGTGGACGGGCAGATCGTCGAGGCGGCCCGCTCGTTCGGCATCCGGGGCGTCCGGCTGTTCACCACCGTGCAGCTGCCCGCCGTGCTGCCCGCCGTGATCTCCGGGCTGCGTCTCGCGCTGGCCCAGGCGTGGCTGTTCCTCGTGGCCGCCGAGCTGCTCGGCTCCTCCATGGGGCTCGGATTTCTGCTCACCGACTCGCAGAACAACGGTCGCACGGACCGGCTCCTGCTCGCGATCGTGCTGCTCGCCGTGCTGGGCAAGCTGACAGATGCGCTGATCGGGGTCTTCGAGCGCTGGACACAGCACCGGTGGGGCTCGGCCCCCGCCACCTGAGCCCGGTTTCTCGTCCGGGCGGCGTCGGCACCCGACGACGACGCCCGCACCCCTGAGCACGCCACCCACCCGAGGCGCGAGCCCCACGGCCGCCGCCCCCTGACCTCCGACGGACCATGAACCAGGAGACACCACGATGACCGCGTTCGCATACACGGACCCCCACGCCCCCACCCCGAACCCCGCGCTCATCTCGGACGAGGCGCGGATCGAGTTCTGGGCGGAGCAGGCCGGCCGGCTGGACTGGGCCGAGCCGTGGCACACGACCCACCGCTTCGAGAAGCCGCGGCGCACCGGGGAGGACGAGGACGGCAATCCCACCTACACGGTCCCGGAGATCGCGTGGTTCGAGGGCGGCACGCTCAACGTGTCCTACAACTGCGTGGACCGCCACGTGGCAGCGGGGCGCGGCAACCACGTGGCCCTGTACTTCGAGGGCGAGCCCGGGGACCGTGCGGTCTACACGTACGCGGACCTGCAGCGGGAGGTCTGCAAGGCCGCCAACGCCCTGCTGGACCTCGGTGTGGAGAAGGGCGACCGCGTGGTGATCTACCTGCCCGTGATCCCCGAGACGGTCATCATCACGCTGGCGTGCGCCCGGATCGGCGCGGTGCACTCACTGGTCTTCGGCGGGTTCTCAGCCGAGGCGCTGAAGTTCCGTGTGGAGGACACCGGCGCGAAGGTGCTGGTGACCACGGACGGGCAGAACCGGCGCGGCGTCGTCGTGCCCGTGAAAGCCGCGGCGGACGAAGCGTGCAACGGGGAGAACGCGATCGAGCACGTGGTGGTGGTGCGCCGCACCTCACGCCCCGGCCGCACGGACCTGCCGCGGGGCACGCGCGGGCTGCGGTCCAAGGACCAGGAGCTCGTGCCGTGGACGCCCGGACGGGACGTGTGGTGGCACGAGCTCACCGCGCAGGCCTCCGAGGTCCACGAACCCGAGGCGTTCGACGCCGAGACGCCGCTGTTCATCATCTACACGTCCGGCACCACCGGGAAACCCAAGGGCCTGGTCCACACCATGGGCGGGTACCTGGTGCAGACGGCATACACCCACGCGCTCATGTTCGATCTCCTGCCGGACGTCCCGGACGCGGACGGAACTGTGCGCCCGGACGAGCTCTCGACCGTGAACGATCCGGCCAAGGTGGACTCGACCGTCCACTGGTGCACCGCGGACCTCGCGTGGGTCACCGCCCACACCTACGAGATCTACGGACCGCTGGTCAACGGCGTGTCGGAGGTGATCTACGAGGGCACCCCGAACACCCCTGACTACGGCCGGCACTTCGAGGTCATCGAGCGCTACGGCGTGACCAACTACTACACCGCGCCCACTCTGATCCGCTCGCTCATGGGCGCGTTCCCCAGGGGCCTGCCGCCGGTCTACAACCTGTCCTCGATCCGCCTGCTCGGCTCCGTGGGCGAGTCCATCAACCCCGAGGCGTGGCGCTGGCTGCGCGCGCAGGTGGGCCGGGACGAGGTGCCGTTCGTGGACACCTGGTGGCAGTCCGAGACGGGGTCGTGCGTGGCCTCCCCGCGTCCGCGCGACCCGCAGTTCGCCCCTCCCGGCACGTTCGACGACGCCGCTCCGCACACCTCTCCGAAGCCCGGCTGCGTCACGCGCGCGGTGCCGGGGGTGTCGCTGCGCGTGGTGGACGAGTCCGGCGAGGACGTGGCCCCGGGGCTGCAGGGCTTCGCGGTGGTCGACAAGATCGGCCCGTCCATGGCGCGGACGGTGTGGAAGGACCCGCAGCGCTTCCTCGCCTCCTACTGGGCGGCCTACGGCGAGCGCGGCTGGTTCCTGGCCGGGGACGGCGCCCGCACGGACGAGGAGGGGGACCTCTACATCCTCGGGCGCGTGGACGACGTCATCAACGTGTCCGGGCACCGGTTGTCGACCATTGAGATCGAGTCCGCGCTGGTCACCCACCCGCACGTGGTGGAGGCCGGGGCCACGCCGGTGACGGACCCGGTGACCGGGCACGCGGTGCTCGCCTACGTGGTGCTCAGCCGTGCGGCGCTGTCCCTGTCCCAGGAGGAGGTGCGGGACGAGCTGCGCGCCCACGTGGCCCGGGAAATCGGTCCGATCGCCAAGCCGCGGGAGGTCGTCGCCGTGCCGGACCTGCCCAAGACGCGCTCCGGAAAGATCACCCGCCGCCTGCTGGGCCAGCTCTACGAGGGCGCGCCCCTGGGCGACCGTTCCTCGCTGCAGAACGAGGAGGCGCTGGACGCGATCGCGGACGTCCTGGCGGCACGGGGGCAGGTCGGCCAGGGCCCGGACCGCCGTCGCCGTCGTACGTCCTTGTAGCCTGCACCCATGGACGACCCTCCCGCAGACGCCTCCTCCGACCAGGTCCCCGCGGTCGGCCCTGCACGGTTGCTGCTGCCCCGCGAGGTGACCGCCACCGAGGAGCAGCAGCGGGCGATCGCTGCGGGGTTGCAGCCCCACTGGTGGTCAGGATGGCGCCCGCGCTTCCCTCCCTCCGGGCGGACGTGGAGGCGGCGGTCCGCGGGGTGTCACCGCCGCAGACCTGAACCACCTGGTGGGCCCGCCGAGGTCGAGGGGTCCGAGGGAGCTGAGTGCACCGGCAGGCGTGACCGCGTGTGACCCCCGGAACTGGTCCCTCCCGCGCCACCTTCTAGGATTGGGCAGTGATGACTTTCTCCGATCCCTCCCCGCGAGAGCCCGCCGCGCGCGCGTCACGCCCCGCCGCGCCGGCTGCCGTCCCCTCGGACGCGCCCGACGACGCCGCCCCGCGCTCGAACGCGTGGCAGCGCACCCTGGGAGCGGCGTCGAACCCGGACCTGAAGCTCGCCATGGCGGCCTCAGGCACCGCGCTGAGCCTGTTCACCGTGGGGCACATGGCCGGGAACATGCAGGTCTACGCGGGCCGTGAGCGGTTCAACGAGTACGCCCGGCTGCTGCGCCGCGCGGGCGCCCCGGTGCTGCCGCCGAACACCCTGCTGTGGGTCGCGCGGGCCGGTCTGCTCGCGAGCGCCGGTGTGCACGTGCTCGCGGGCACCGAGCTCACGCTGCGCAGCATGCGCTGGGAGGGCCGAACGGTCGCGGTCACAGCGCGGCAGGTCACGCTCCGGATCGCCACGGTGGTGGGCTCGCGTCCCCGCCCTGCGCTGCCCGGGCGGGCCCTGGGCGTCCCGACGAGCGCACCCGAACAGCCAACGGGTGCACCCACGGGCACGCCGAAGGCCTCCCGCCGCGCGCCATTTGCCGGCGCCTTCCTCCCCGACCGCTCCGGCGCCCCCCGCAGGCGCCCCCGGGGACGACGTCGCACACTCCCCCAGCTCGTCGCCCGGTCGATGCGCTCCACGGGCGCGGTCCTGGGCCTGTTCGTGGGCTACCACGTGATGGACCTCACCACCGGAACCCGCCCGGCGGCCGCGCGCTCCTTCGAGCACGGTGACGCCTACGGAAACCTGGTCTCGAGCCTGTCCCGGCCGGTGGTCGCGGCGTTCTACGCGGCGTCGATGGCCGCCCTGGCCGGGCACATGGTCCACGGGCTGCGCACCGCCGCGCTGGACACCGGGCTCACCGGGACCGCCCAGCGTGTGCACCGGGTGGACGTGGCCGCGAAGGCCGTGGGCGCCGTCGTCGCGATTGGCAACGTGAGCATTCCTGTAGCCGTACAAATCAAGGTGGTGCGCTGATGCTGCTGACCGTGCACGTCTGGCGACAGCCGGACGCCGAGACCCAGGGCGGCTTCGAGACCGTCCATCCCGTGGAGGCGCGCGAGGAGATGAGCGTCCTCGAGCTGCTGGACGCCGTCAACGAGACCCTGGAGCGCCAGGGGGACGAGCCCGTGAGCTTCGACGATGGTTGCCGCGAGGGCATCTGCGGCAAGTGCGGCGTGACCGTGGACGGTGTCCCGCACGGTCCGGACCGCAACAGGGCCTCGTGCATGCAGTCCCTGAACGCCTACCGGGACGGGGACGAGATCTTCGTCGAGCCCATGCGCGCCGGTGCCCTGCCGGTCAAGAAGGACCTCTCCGTGGACAAGAAGTCCCTGCGGCGGGTCTCCAAGGAGGCCAAGTTCCCGGTGGCCATGAAGGCCCTGAACACCGCGGGCTGCATCAGCTGCGGCGCGTGCATCGCCGCGTGCCCCAACGGCTCCGGCCAGCTGTTCGTGGGCACCATGCTCAAGCACCTGCCGCCGCTGGCCAAGACCCCCGAGGAGCGCGACGAACGCGCCGCCAAGGTGCTCGACGCCGCCGACCAGGAGTTCGGCCCGTGCTCCCTGCTGGGCGACTGCACCGAGGTGTGCCCCGCCGGGCTGCCGCTGCAGAACCTCACCTCCGTCACGCGGGAGAACCTGCACCGCAAGTTCCCGGAGCGCTACCCCGCGCCGCAGGGCCCCGACGACGACGAGGGCTCCGCGGGCGCCGAGAAGAAGTAGCCGCGCGGCGTCACACCGGTTTGTGGGCCACCCGGGGTCCGTCCCACAATGGACGGACCATCCCGAGCGGCCGAGAGACCTGGATCGACGACGCCGCAGCAACCCGCAGCGCCCGGCCCGCTGCACGGTGCTACCGCCAGGACCGATGGAGCGTTCGCACTCGCTGCAACAGTTTCACCGCGGGACCCACTGCGCAGGCCGTTCAGGAGGATCCATGGCCGAGCACCAGTTCGGTTTCCGCACCCGGGCCCTGCACGCGGGCGGCACCCCGGACGCCGAGCACGGCGCGCGTTCCGTGCCGATCTACCAGACCAGTTCGTTCGTGTTCAAGGACGCCGACGACGCCGCCAACCTGTTCGCGCTGCAGAAGTACGGCAACATCTACTCCCGGATCGGCAACCCCACGGTCTCGGCCCTGGAGGAGCGCATCGCCTCCCTCGAGGGCGGGATCGGCGCGGTGGCCACCGCCTCGGGCATGGCCGCCGAGTTCATCACGTTCGCCGCGCTGTGCGGGCAGGGTGACCACGTGGTGGCCTCGTCCCAGCTCTACGGAGGCACGGTCACCCAGCTGGACGTGACCCTGCGCCGCTTCGGGGTGGAGACCACGTTCGTGCCCGGTACGGACGCGGCGGACTACCGCGCGGCGCTGACCGGGAACACCAAGGCTGTCTACGCGGAGCTCGTGGCCAACCCGTCCGGGGAGATCGCGGACCTGGAGGGTCTTGCGGAGGTCGCCCACGAGGCCGGTGTGCCGCTGGTCGTCGATGCCACCCTGAACACCCCGTACCTGTGCCGCCCGTTCGAGCACGGCGCGGACATCGTGATCCACTCGATCACCAAGTTCCTGGGCGGGCACGGCAATACCCTGGGTGGCGTGGTGGTCGAATCCGGCCGCTTCGACTGGGGCAACGGGAACTTCCCAGCCATGACCGAACCGGTCCCCTCCTACAACAACGTGACGTGGTGGGGGAACTTCGGTGAGTACGGGTTCCTGACCAAGCTGCGTTCGGAGCAGCTGCGGGACATCGGGCCCGCCCTGACCCCGCAGGCAGCGTGGAACCTGCTTCAGGGTGTGGAGACTCTTCCCCAGCGCATGGACGCCCACGTGGGCAACGCGCGCGAGGTGGTGCAGTGGCTGCACAGCGACCCCCGCATCTCCTACGTCAACTACGCCGGGCTGGAGGACCACCCTCACCACGACCGCGCGCAGAAGTATCTCCCGCACGGTGTGGGCTCGGTCTTCGCGTTCGGGGTCGCCGGAACGGACGAGCTGAGCGGGCGCGAGGTGGGCGCCCGGTTCATCGGCGCCCTGCAGCTCGCCTCCCATCTGGCCAACATCGGAGATGCCCGCACCCTCGTGCTGCACCCCGCCTCCACCACGCACCAGCAGCTGAGCTCCGAGCAGCTCGCGGCCGGCGGTGTGAAGGAGGACCTCATCCGCATCTCCGTGGGGCTGGAGGACGCGGCGGACATCATCTGGGACCTGGACCAGGCGCTCACCGCGGCCAGTGGCAGGAACCGGGAGGGCGGCGTCGTCGGCCCCGAGGCCATCCTCGAGGACGCCGCACGGCAGATCCTTGAGCAGGACACCAGCGCCACAGGCGCGCACGAAGGAGGACGGGCATGAGCACCGAACGCACCTGGGTGGGCCCCAGCGCCCCCGAACGGCTGGGCATCCTGAGGAGCACCCGCTCCGTGGCGATCGTGGGGATGTCCAACAAGCCCTCGCGCGCGAGCTACTTCGTGGCCACCTACCTGCGCTCCTCGAGCCCGTACCGCGTGTACTTCGTGAACCCGGTGCTGGACGAGGTGCTCGGCGAGAAGGTCTACCCGTCCCTCGCGCACCTGCCGGAGCCCCCGGACCTCGTGGACGTGTTCCGCAAGGACGCTGACCTGCCCGGGGTGGCGCAGGAAGCGGTCGATGCGGGCGCGAAGACGCTGTGGCTGCAGCTCGGCTCCTGGAACGAGGAAGCCGCGAGGATCGCGGAGGACGCCGGACTGAACGTGGTCATGGACCGCTGCGTGAAGATCGAGCACGCACGCTTCCACGGCGGCCTGCACCTCGCGGGCTTCAACACGGGAGTGGTCTCCGCGAAGCGCCAGGTTCTCGCGTAACCGGGACGGCGGCCCTCTGAGGTGTAGGGACACCCGGATTTCCTGCACGGAACCGGGTACCTCTACACCTCGGATTCATGTCCGGGCCGCGCAGTGCCACGACGACGACGCCGCACCCTCTGCTGCGCGGCACGGGCCTCGGCTGGTGCGCACCTCAGCTGGAACGTGCCCCTGCCGGTCAGCGCCTCAGGCAGCGCACCACCGCGGCCACCCGCTGCCAGCCCTGCGCCTCGCGGGCGGGGAGCTCACTCTCCGGCACGACCGTGTACAGGCGCTCGGCGTCCGCGAGGAAGGCCTCGTTGGCCATGGCGGAGACGAGCGGGTCCAGCACCTCGGCAGGATCGCGGTCCTGCGACGAGTCCGCGTGCAGCGCGCCCACGAACGCGACGCCCTCCTGCACGGACATGGCCGAGTGAGCCACGGGCTGACCCCACTCGTCCACCTCGAAGCGCGACCAGTCGCCCATTGGTGCATCGAAGAGTCCGGCGTCCCCGGGGAAGCCCAGGCCGCGGTCGAGGTCCTGCACCGCGCCGCAGAGCAGCACGTCGGTGGAGAGGACGTCGCTGCCCGCCGCCACGACGGCATCCCGGACCGTACCCGCGTCCGAGGGCTCACACACCAGGACCAGCTCCACGCCGGCCACCGTGTCCTGCGGGAGGGAACCGTTCCACGCCCGAACGCCCTGTGGGGTCTCGTCCTCGCGGATGGCGGCCCATCCGCCCGCCCAGGCATCGAGGTCCGACTGCCACTGCTGCGTCATGAGCTGCTCCTTCCGCGGAAAACGTCCCTCACGAGTATGCCACCGCGGCCGGTCGCCGGAGGGGCTGCGGCACCCGGTGCCGGGGGCGGCGCACGCACGCGCCCGGTCATGTCTCTATGCTTGGCGGATGAATGCTCGGCGGGGTGCGCCCCGACCGGGCCGCGCCTTCGCCACCCCACCACACCTGCGAGGAGTCCCACCTGTGTCCGTCAAGAAAACCATGCAAGTCTCACTGGCCTTCGTGGGCCTGATGGTCGGTGCCGGTTTCGCGACCGGTCAAGAGGTCATCCAGTACTTCATCTCGTTCGGTGCGTGGGGTCTCGCCGGGGCGATCGTGGCCGGGGTGCTGATGATCACCGCCGGTGCCGTGATCATCAACATCGGCAGCTACTTCATGGCGGACGAGCACCGTCAGGTCTTCAGCTCCGTGTCCTCCCCGTGGATCTCCCACTTCCTGGACTACGCAGTGTCGCTCACGCTGTTCGCCATGGGCATCGTGATGCTCGCGGGCGCGGGCTCCACGCTGGAGCAGCAGTTCGGGCTGCCGGCGTGGATCGGCTCGGCCATCATGGTGGCCATTGTGATGGTCACCGGCCTGCTGGACGTCAACAAGGTCACGAACATCATCTCCGCGGTGACGCCCACGATCTTCGTGGCCGTGATCGTGGCGTTCGTCTACACCCTGTTCCAGCTGCCCGTGGACCTGGGTGCCGCGCACGAGCTCGCCGTCCAGGCGGACTCGCCGGTCTCCCCGTGGTGGCTCTCCGCGATCAACTACACCTCCATGGCGCTCATGCTGGGCGTGTCCATGTCCCTGGTGATCGGCGGCAACACCCTGGACCCGCGCGACGCCGGCCGTGGCGGTCTGATCGGCGGCGTGGTCTACACCGTTCTGCTGACCATGAATGCGTTCGCCCTGCTGGTGAACTACCCGAGCGTGGGAGAGGCGGACGTTCCCATGCTCAGGCTCTTCGAGACCATGCACCCCGTCGCGGCCATGGCCATGGTGTTCGTGACGTTCGTGATGATCTACAACACCTGCATCAGCATGTTCTACGCTCTGGGCCGCCGTATGACGGTCAACCACCGCAGCCGCTACGTCCCCATCTTCCTGGTCACCTGTCTCGTGGGCTACGCAATCAGCCTGGTGGGCTTCGGCACTCTCATGAGCGTGGTGTACCCGGTGATCGGCTACGTGGGCCTGGTGCTGATGGTCGTGATGTTCGTGTGGTGGTTCCGCAACCGGGAGAAGATCAGTACGGAGGCCGGGCGCCGCATCCGCATCCGTGCGCTGCTCACCAAGCGCGGCGACGACAGCCAGGACTTCTCCGAGTACAACGAGAACCAGCTGCGTGACGCCACCGAGGGCTCCCCCGCGGACAACGACACCCTCACGGGCGCCATCGACGCCCTCATCAAGCGCGACCAGAACGCGGAGAAGGACTCGTCCTCCTCCTGATCCCCGGCGCGCCCACGGTGCCCGCGAGGGAGCACCCCCGAACGTGAAACAGCCCCCGGCACCTGCCGGGGGCTGTTTCGTGGAAGGGCGCGGGCGGCATCGTCGTCAAGAGCTCGGGACGAGGACGACGACGCCGCGCCCGCGGGATCAGCGGCGCGCCCCGTCCTTGTCGCGGCCCCGCTGCTCCCAGAAGATCGGCAGCGTCACGGTGTCCGTGCCGTCCCACGCGGAGAGCCCGTGCAAACCGGGGATGTCACCGGCCTTGAAGACGGGCTCCACGCCGGCCTTGCGCTGCTCCATGTAGTTCTGCAGCACCTTGGCGGCCACGCCGGCGAGCATCACCAGGGCGATCAGGTTCAGCGTGGCCATGAACGCCATGAACAGGTCCGCCAGGGACCACACCAGGTCCAGGGCCAGGATGGCGCCCATGAACACGCACACGAGCACCGCGAAGCGGTAGACGCCCATGGCCGTGCGGGACTTGGTCATGAAGCGGACGTTGGACTCACCGTAGTAGTAGTTGCCGATCACCGAGGACCACGCGAACAGGAAGATCGCCACGGTCAGGAAGTGCACGGCCCAGTCGCCCAGCTGCATTCCGAGGGCGCTCTGGGTCAGGCCCGCACCCTGGCGCTCGTCTCCGAACGTGGGGTTGGACAGCAGCACGATGAACGCGGTGATCGAGCAGACCAGCATGGTGTCGAAGAAGACGCCCAGGGACTGCACGAAGCCCTGCTTGGCGGGGTGGGAGATGGACGCGGTGGCACCGGCGTTCGGGGCGGAGCCCATGCCAGCCTCGTTGGAGAACAGACCGCGCTTCATGCCCTGGATGATCACGCCGATCAGACCGCCCGTGATGAACTCCCGCATGCCGAAGGCGCCCTGGATGATCATCCCGAACATCGCCGGAACCTCGGTGATGTTCAGGACCAGGACCAGCAGACCCAGGATCAGGTACAGCACGGCCATGACCGGCACGAGCACCTGCGTCACAGAGGAGATGGAACGGATGCCGCCGAAGATCACGGCCGCGGTGAGCACCACGAGGGCCAGACCGAGCACCACGCGCAGCCAGAGGCCCTGCCCGTTGGTGATGTCCACGCCGAAGGAGCCGCTCACGGCGTCCACGATCGAGTTGGACTGCACGGAGTTGAACACGAAGCCGTAGGTGACGGTGATGATGACCGCGAACAGCAGGCCCATCCACCGCTTGTTGAGCCCGCGCTCCATGTAGTACGCGGGACCGCCCACGTAGCCGTCCGCGGTCTTGACCTTGTAGAGCTGGCCCAGCAGGGACTCCACGAAGGCGCTCGCGGCACCGATGGCCGCGATGACCCACATCCAGAACACGGCGCCGGGCCCGCCCAGAGTGATCGCGATGGCCACGCCGGCGATGTTGCCCGTGCCCACGCGCGCAGCGGCGGAGACCGTGAACGCGCGGAACGAGGAGATGCCCTTGCGCCCGTCCTCCTCACCCGCGGGATCGGTCAGCACGCGGAACATCTCGGGGATGCCGCGGAACTGGATGGCCTTGGTGCGGATGGTCAGGTACAAGCCCACGCCGATGAGGATGGCGAAGACCACGTACCAGACGTAGCCACCCACCGTTGCGACGAGCTCTGTCAGTGATTCCATGGAAACTCCGTGTTGTGCGGCTGGGAAGGTTCCGGCCCCGCCGCTGCTCGAGCGGGCGGAGCCGGGAAGGATGAGCGGCACGCTGCGGCACCGATTGAGGACACAGTAGTGCATCCCCGGCGGGTTGCCCGGGATCAGCCCCGGGAGCGGCGGGCTGTGACGGAGCCGCACCGCCCGACGGGCACCCGTGAAACCCGCCCCGGCGACGTCGTGCGCTACGGTCGCTCGTCACGGCGGCCGGGGATCGGCCCCGGGCCCGCCACCACGGGGAAGGCGCCCGTGAAGCCCTGGCGCTGCTGGGCGATCTCGTGGACCCGCCCGCGCACCAGGTACCACCCGAGCACCAGGCACGGGACGAGAGCGAGCGAGGAGACAAGCGTCCACGTGCCCACCGGGTAGTCCACGGCCATGAGCACGAGCACCCCGGCCAGGAACGCGAGCGTGAGCCAGTCCGTGAACGGGGACAGCGGCGCGCGGTACGGCGGCCGGTGGTAGAGCCCGCGCTTGGCCAGGGCGACGAACTTCATGTGGGACATCGTGATGGCCGCCCACCCGGCCATGGTCCCGAGGGCGGCCAGGTTCAGCACGATCTCGAAGGCCTCCTCCGGCACCACCAGGTTCAGGCCCACCCCCAGCAGGGCGACGACGGCGGTCAGCAGGATCCCACCGTAGGGCACCCCGGACGCCGTCAGCCTCCCCGCGAATCGCGGCGCGGAGCCGGCCATGGCCATCGAGTGCACGATCCGCCCGGTCGAGTAGAGCCCGGCGTTGAGCGAGGACAGCGCGGCCGTGATCACCACGAGCTGCATCAGAGGGGCCGCCGCAGCCACGTCGATCGACTCGAAGAACGTGACGAACGGGCTCTCCGTGGCGCTGTACGCGGTGTAGGGCAGCAGCAGGCACAGCAGCAGCACGGAGCCCACGTAGAAAACGGCGATCCGCAGGATCACCAGGTTGATGGCGCGCGGGATGACGCGCTCGGCGTCCCGCGTCTCGCCCGAGGTGGTGCCCACCAGTTCGATGCCCGCGTACGCGAACACCACACCCTGCACCACGATCAGCGCGGGCAGCACGCCCGTGGGCAGCAGGCCCCCGTTCTCGGTGATGAGCGAGAAACCCACCTGCGAGCCGGTGGGGGTCCCGAAGACCACGAAGAGCGTGCCGATCACCAGGAACACCAGCAGTGCGAGCACCTTGACCAGGGCGAACCAGAACTCGAGCTCCCCGAAGATCTTCACCGAGACCAGGTTCAGCGCCAGCACGAGCACCACGACCACCAGGGCCAGCGCCCACTGCGGGATCCCCGCGATGAACTCGCTGTACTGCCCGAACCACGCGATGTAGATGGCGATGGCCGTGGCGTCCGCGACCGCCGTCATCGCCCAGTTCAGCCAGTAGAGCCACCCGGAGACGAACGCGGCCTTCTCCCCGAAGAACTCGCGGCAGTAGGAGACGAAGGAGCCCGACGACGGCCGGTGCACCACCAGCTCCCCCAGCGCACGGAGGATGAGGTAGCCGAAGAACCCGCAGACCGCGTAGAGCACGAACAGGGACGGCCCGGCCTCCCGGAGGCGGCCGCCGGCACCCAGGAACAGTCCCGTGCCGATCGCGCTGCCGATCGCGATCATCTGCAGCTGCCGCTGCCCCAGGCCCTTCCGGAAACCGGAGGCCTCCTCCTGGAACTGCCGTGCCGCGGGCAGTTCCCGCGCCGCGTCCCGTCCATGTGTGGCCATCACACCGTCCCCTTCCAGAAACCCGAGACACGCCGTGGGGACGTGCTGCTCCGCTCCTGGTGAGCCTACGGCGTCGCGCGGACCACACCCGGTGCCACGCCGCTCACCGCGTCACGGCGCGCAACGCACGCGTGCACGCCGCAGGGGCGCTCACCCGGGCACGCGGCCCCGGTGAGCGCCCCCGTGGAGTCCGGCAGAGCGACGTCGCCGTCGGCTCAGTCCTCGACCACCCGCACCGCGCCCTTGTCCGCGGACGTCACCATCGATGCGTACGCGCGCAGGGCCTTGGAGACCTTGCGCTCGCGCGGCCTGGTGGGCTTCCAGGGCGCCTCACCCTTCTCCTGGCGACGGCGGGCCAGCTCGGCGTCGTCCACGTTGACGCGCAGCACGCGGTTCTCCACGTCGATCTCGATCTCGTCACCGTGCTCGATCAGCCCCACCGCACCGCCCGCGGCGGCCTCCGGGGAGATGTGGCCGATCGAGATCCCGGAGGTGCCGCCGGAGAAGCGGCCGTCCGTGATCAGCGCGCACTTCTTGCCCAGCCCCAGGCCCTTGAGGTAGCTCGTGGGGTAGAGCATCTCCTGCATGCCGGGGCCTCCCTTGGGGCCCTCGTACGCGATCACCACGATGTCCCCCTCCTTCACGTTCTTGGAGAGGATCTCGTGCACGGCCTCGTCCTGGGACTCCACCACGAACGCCCTGCTCACGAAGTGGAACAGCTCCGGGTCGATGCCCGCCGTCTTGATGACGGCGCCGTCCTCGGCGATGTTGCCGAAGAGTACGCACAGCCCGCCCTCCTTCGTGTAGGCGTGCTCCACGGAGCGGATGCAGCCCCCAGCGGCGTCCACGTCGTGGTCCTCGTACTCGTTGGCCTGCGAGAACGCCTGGGTGGTGCGCACGCCGCCCGGTGCCGCCAGGAAGAACTCCTTGGCGGCGTCGGATGCCTTGCCCGAGCGGATGTCCCACTCGTCCAGCCACTCGCCCATGGTCTGCGAGTGCACGGTGTGGACGTCCTCGTTCAGCAGCCCGCCGCGGCGCAGCTCCCCCAGGATCGCGGGGATGCCGCCGGCGCGGTGCACGTGCTCGATGTGGAACGTCGTGGAGTTCGGCGCCACCTTGGCCAGGCACGGGACCTGGCGGGAGAGTGCGTCGATGTCCGAGAGGTTGAAGTCCACCTCCGCCTCCTGCGCGGCGGCGAGGATGTGCAGCACGGTGTTGGTGGAGCCGCCCATCGCGATGTCCAGAGCCATGGCGTTCTCGAACGCGGCCTTCGTGGCGATGCTGCGGGGCAGCACGGACTCGTCGTCCTGCTCGTAGTACCTCTTGGCGGACTCCACCGCACGGCGACCGGCCTCCAGGAACAGCCGCTTGCGGTTGACGTGGGTGGCCAGCGTGGTGCCGTTGCCGGGCAGGGACAGTCCCAGCGCCTCGGTCAGGCAGTTCATCGAGTTCGCCGTGAACATCCCGGAGCACGAGCCGCACGTGGGGCACGCGTTCTCCTCGATCTGGGCGAGCTGCGCGTCCGTGACCGACTCGTCCACGGCCAGGGCCATGGCGTCCACCAGGTCCACGCGGTGCTCCACCACGCCCTCCACGCCCTCACCGGACTCCATGGGGCCGCCGGAGACGAACACCACCGGGATGTTCAGCCGCAGCGCCGCCATGAGCATGCCCGGGGTGATCTTGTCGCAGTTGGAGATGCACACGAGCGCGTCCGCGCAGTGCGCGTTGACCATGTACTCCACGGAGTCCGCGATGATGTCGCGGGACGGCAGCGAGTAGAGCATGCCGTCGTGGCCCATGGCGATGCCGTCGTCCACCGCGATGGTGTTGAACTCCTTGGCGACGCCGCCCGCCTCGCGGACCGCGGAGGCCACGAGGTCCCCCATGTTCTTCAGGTGCACGTGGCCCGGCACGAACTGGGTGAACGAGTTCGCGATGGCGATGATGGGCTTGCCGAAGTCCTCGCTACCCATACCGGTGGCGCGCCAGAGGGCACGCGCTCCCGCCATGTTGCGGCCGGTGGTGGACGTCGCTGAACGCAGCTGCGGCACTGTCTTGCCTTCCCCTTGTCTGGGCCGGGACGGGCGGGTCATGGGTGCCGCGCCCCGGCAGAACGCATTCCACCCAGAATACGCGCGGCCCCCGCCGCTGTTCACATGCCGGGCACCGGTCTCACATGGCGGACAGCATCTTGCGCCCGGTGACGACGACGCCGCGTCGCCCGGTTCCCTGCCCGCCGTCGCCTGGTCAGCCGTACCGTCGCCGGCCTGCAGCTCCGCTGACGCCCTGGCCCGCGCCCTGCCGGCGCCCGACCCACGAACCCGCCGCGCGGCGTCGATACCCAGCGCGGACCGGGGCGGGCCCACCTGCCCCGCCGTGCGCCGTCGGGCCGTCCCGCCTGCCCGCCATTGCCGGTCCGCCGAGCCGCGTGACGGAGGCCGTCCCTAGACTGGGCGGACGTCACGCGCCACCCCGCGAAGGAGCAGGAGAGACATGAGCAAGCACAGGCACACGCCCCACCGGGACGACTCCACGGACTTCGCGGTGGACCTGGCCCAGGCGCAGGACCCGCTGGTGATGACGCTGGACATCGGCTCCACCGCCACGCGAGGCTCCCTGCACGACGCCGCCGGGACCCTCGTGCGCGGCTACCGCCACAAGATCCCGCACGCCTTCACCACGGGCGCGGACGGCACCTCCGTGATCGACCCGGACCAGGTGGCCGGGGAGATCGCCGAGATCCTGGACCGCGTGTGCGACCGGGAGGAGCTCGCGGGGCGGGTGCGCGGCGTCGGGCTCGACTCGTTCGCGTCCTCCCTGGTGGGCGTGGATGCCAACGGGGACGCCGTGACCGAGTGCTTCACCTACGGGGACTCCCGCTGCGCACCCCAGCTCGCGGAGCTGCGCGAGGAGCTGGACGAGCGGGACGTGCAGCAGAAGATGGGCGCGCGGCTGCACACCAGCTACCTGGCGCCGCGCTTCCGGTGGCTGCGCGAGACCCGGCCCGAGCAGTTCGCTGCGGCCGAGCGCTGGCTGAGCATCGGCGAGTACGTGTGGCTGCGGCTGCTCGGGACCACCGCCGCCGGCACCGCGACCGCCGCGTGGACCGGGCTGCTCAACCGGCGCTCCGGCAACTGGGACCGGCGGATGCTCAAGGCGGCCGGGATCACCGAGGACGTGCTGTCCCCCGTGCTCGATCCGCACGAGCCGCTGCGGGACGTGGACCCCTCCCGCGTGCAGCGGTGGCGAGGGCTCTCGGAGGCAAACTGGTTCGCGCCGGTCGCGGACGGACTGTGCGCCAACCTGGGCGTGGGCGGTGCAGGCGAGGACACCATCGTGGTCTCCGCCGCGACCTCCGGGGCGATGCGCGTGCTGCTGCACCACCAGCCGCAGGAGATCCCCGCGGGTCTGTGGTGCTACCGGATCGACGACTCGCGGTGCCTGCTGGGCGGGGCCCTCAACGACGTCGGCCGGGCCGTGAGCTGGCTGATCGACACGCTCTCCCTGGACGACGCCGTGCTGAACGACATCGCCGCCCTTCCCGTTTCCACCGACACCCCCGGGGTACTTCCTTTCCTCACCGGAGAGCGCTCCACGGGCTGGGCCGGCAGCGCGCGGGCGGTGTTCTCGGACGTCTCCGCCGCCACGGACGCACCCGCCATGGCCCGCGGGATGCTCGAGGGGATCGCCGGGTCCTACCGCAGGGTCTCCGACGAGTTGGAGGCCGCAGCCCACAGCGTGGAGCGGATCGTGGCGGCCGGGCGGGTCACGCAGGAGCTGCCGTCCTGGCTGCAGATCCTCGGCGACTACCTGGGCAAGCCGGTGATCCACCAGACGATCAAGCGCTCCACGTGCCGCGGCAACGCGCTGCTCATGCTGGAGTCCCTCGCCCCGGACGTGGAGCGCTCCCACCCGAAGCCGGCGGGCACCTACGAGCCCCGCGAGCAGACGCAGGACTACTACCGGGGAGTCCACGAGCGCTTCGAGCACCTCTACGACGCGCTGGTGGCGGGCCGCTGACCCCGCTCCGCCGTTGGCCCTGCCCGCCCTGCTGCGTTTGCTCCGCTAGTGCACACCTGCGCCGCCGGGCCTGCATTTGCTCCGCTAGTGCAGTTTTGGGGCCCCGGATCTGCACTTGCTCAGTTTTTGCAGCCGGTGCCTGCTCGGGTGGGCGGAGTGGCTAGGACGACGACGGCGGTCCCCCTCTTTTCGCCCGTCCGCTCCTATGCGGCCCCGCCCCAACCACGCGGAACCGCGCCCAGGAGGGGAACGCGTCGGCCCGCGACGGGTGGCAGGTCCGCGAGGTACTCCCTGTTGGAGGTCGCCAGGCGGTCGGGGTCGGCGGGCCAGCTGCCCAGCACCACCCCGGCCACCTCGACGCCGCGGTGCAGCAGCGCCTCCAGACTCAGCAGCGTGTGGTTCAGCGTCCCGAGGTCCGGGCGCGCCACCAGCACAGTGCTCACCGTCCCCCCGTCACGTTCCACCGCGTTCACGGGCTCGGACGTCTCGGGAGAACTCAACTGGCCGCTGGTTTCGGCCGCCGCTCGGCCCGTTTGGGCCGCCCCGCCTGGCTCCCCACAAGCCTCCTGCAACGCCACTGCCAGGTCCGCAATCGTGCGCCGGTCCCCGTCCAGCTCCACGAGCACACCCCCGCTGCCCTCCACGATCACGAGGTCGTGGGATTCTTGTAATTCCACAATTTTCATCACGTGCTCCGAGAGCGGGAGCAGCTCCACCCCGTCGATCGCCGCCGCGGGAGGCGGGGCCATCGGCTCGGTGAGACGCTGGCCCTCGGCGGTGGTGAGTGCCTCGGGAGGCACGCCGGCGGCGCGAGCCAGCCGGGCGACGTCGTCAACGTCCCCCGGTTCCCCGCCCCGCATCCCGGTCTGCTGCGGCTTGTAGACCGCGATCCGCCGCCGGCCCACGTTCCACCCGGAGACCGTGAGCGCCGCCGTGGCGTACGTCTTGCCCACGTCCGTGTCGGTTCCCGTCACGACGACGGCGTGGCCCAGGGAGGCGACGAGGTCGCCCAGGGGATTGGTGGTCATGGTCTCTCCTGTCAGAGTGAAAGCAGTGCGGCCACGTGCGCTGGACGTGGCTGACGCGGCGGCGGGCAGTTCCTCCGCAGGGTGAGCGGCCCCTCACACGCCCTGCGGTTCGTCCCCCACCACGTCCCGGACGGTGTCCAACGCCCGGGCCAGAACGTGTAGTTCCATGTCCGCGGGAGCCGTGATGCGCAGGCGACTGATGCCGTCCGGGACCGAGGGCGGGCGGAAGCACCCCACCACCACGCCCCGGGAACGGATCACCTCCGCTGCCCGCACGGCCGACTCCGCGGAGGCCACCGGGAGGGACTGCACCGCCGCGCGGGCCGGCGGGGTGCCCAGCGCGGAGGCCACGAACCGCGCCCGCTCGTGCAGGGTCTCCACCAGTTCGGGGTGCGCCCGCACGATCCGCGCGGCCTCCGTGGCCGCAGCGGCAGAGGCGGGCGCGAGGGCGGTGTCGAAGATGAACGGGCGCGCCGTGTTCACCAGGTGCTCGCGCAGCGCCTCGGACCCGAGCACCGCGCCGCCCTGCGCGCCGAGCGCCTTGGACAGCGTCATGGTCACGGCCACGTGCGGCGATCCCGCAAGACCAAGCTCGTGCACGAGCCCCCGGCCGCCGCCCGCTACCCCGATCCCGTGCGCCTCGTCCACGAGCAGCAGCGCGTTCTCGGCGCGGCAGAGCGCGGCCAGCTCCGCGAGCGGCGCGTGGTCGCCCCACACCGAGTACACGGACTCCACGACCACGACGGCGCGCGCCTCCGCGCGCTCCGCCAGCAGCTGCGCCACGTGCGCGACGTCCGAGTGCCGCGCGATCCGCACCGGCGACTGGGACAGCCGTGCCCCGTCCACCAGGGACGCGTGCGCGTGGGCGTCCGAGACGATCAGCGTGTCCGCGTCCCCCAGCGCCGTCAGCACCCCGGTGTTCGCGGCGTACCCGCTGGAGAACGCGAGCGCGACGGGCTGGTCAGTGAGCTCGCACAGTTCGCGCTCCAGCACCTCGTGGACCCCCAGGGTTCCGGTCACCAGCCGGGAGGCCCGAGAGCCTGTGCCGTGCTCCCCCAGCGCGTGCTGGGCGGCGGCCACCACGCGCGGGTCCCGGGAGAGCCCCAGGTAGTCGTTCGAGGCCAGGTCCACGCACGCCCGGGGCGGCGTCCGCAGCCGACGTCGCAGTCCCGCCTCCGCGCGCTGCTCGCCGCGAGCGCGGAGCCAGTCGTCAAGGGGACCGACCGTCATGCCCATCCCCCGCCCGTCAGCTCCACTTCCTGCGCGGCCCGCAGCAGGGCGTAGGCGATGGTGCGGACCTCCTCGTCCGTGCAGACGTACGGGGGCATGGTGTAGAGCAGGCGTCCGAACGGGCGGAACCACACCTCCTGTTCCAGAGCCGCGCGGGTGAGCAGCTCCGGGTCCGGGGCCTCGTGGAACTCCACGACCCCCACGGCGCCGATGACCCGCACGTCCTTCACGACGCGCAGCTCCGCCGCCACGGGCAGGATCTCCCGCAGGGTCTCCTCGATCCGGGAGACGTTCGCCCACCAGGAGTCCCGCAGCATCCGCACGGACTGCAGGGCCACGGCGCACGCGAGCGGGTTCGCCATGAACGTGGGCCCGTGCATCAGCGCGCGCTGCTCCGACGCCGTGATGACCGCTCCCACGGCCTCGGACACGAGCACCGCCGCCAGGGACATGTATCCGCCGGTCAGCGCCTTGCCCACGCACATCACGTCCGGGACCACGTCCGCCCACTCACTGGCGAACCACTTCCCGGTGCGGCCGAAGCCCGTGGCGATCTCGTCCACGACGAACACCAGGTCCAGCTCGTCCGCCAGCTCTCGCAGCACCCGCAGGCACCGCGGGTCGTACGTGCGCATCCCGCCCGCGCCCTGCAGCACGGGTTCCACGATGATCCCGGCGAGCTCGTCCCGGTGGGCGCGGGCGACGTTGCGCACGTCCGCGATCCACGCCTCAACGGCGGCGTCGTCGGCGTCCCAGTCCACGGCCCCGGACGACGACGGCGCTCCCGCACCCTGCGCGCCGCTCCCACCTGGCCCCTCGGTGTCCCCGGAAGGCACGAAACCAGCGGTGTCCGAGGCCGCCGCACCGAGGTTCTCCGGGGACCGCAACCCCTCGGGATCCTCGTACCCGGACCTACGCCGGGGGTGCGCCGCGGGAGGCGGTGCCACGAACAGCTGCTCCGCCACCAGCCCGGAGAATTCGGCGTGCATTCCGCCCTCGGGGTCGCACACGCTCATGGCGCCAGTGGTGTCCCCGTGGTAGCCGCCGCGCACGGTCAGGATGCGACGGCGCTCCGGCCGCCCGAGGGCCGCCTGGTACTGCACGGCGAGCTTCAGCGCGACCTCCACGCTCACGGAACCCGAGTCTGCGAAGAACACGTGCTGCAGCTCGGGCGGGGTGACCTCCACCAGCAGCTCCGCGAGTTCTACGGCCGGGCGGTGCGTGAGACCGCCGAACATCACGTGGGAGAACTCGGTGATCTGGTCCACGGCGGCGCGGTCCAGCTCCGGGTTGCGGTAGCCGTGCACCGCGCACCACCACGAGGCCATGCCGTCGATCGCCCGGACCCGCTCCCCCTCCGGGGTCTCCAGGGTCAGGGTCACGCCCTCCGCGGCCAGCACCGCGTGGGGTGCGGGTCCGTCCAGCGGTGCGTAGGGGTGCCAGAGCAGCCCGCGGTCACGAGCGGCGAGGCGGGTGGGCTGCGCGGCGTCGTCACCCTGTTCTGCCGTATCTGCCACGGCACCCGCGGTGGGGCAAGAAGCTTCCCCGCTGCTCTCGGCGGGCGCGGTGTCGTGAGTGATCTGCGGTGCCGGTTCAGGCATTCGGCGCCACCGAGGTCCCCGCACCACGACGCCGCACGGTCGGGCTCAGCTCGATCCTCACCCGGGTGTCGTCCTCGTCGCGCTCGGGCCCCTCGCCCGAGCTCAGCAGGGCGGCGAGCGCCGCAGACACGGGGGCGGGGGCAGCTGGCGGGGTCGGAACCGGGCCCGGGGCGGCGGAGGGCACCGCGGCGTCGTCGCCCTGACCGGAAGAGACCGGGTCGGAGGGGTCCGGACGGCCGCCCGAGGCGGCATCGGAACCGGCAGGTCCACCGGTTCCGCACGTGGACCCGCAGGGCGTGGTCGCGGGGCCCGTCGAACCTGCCTGGCCCGCCGCGGCCTGCTCGGGTGCCGCACCGTTCGAGGTGTCGGCGGGCACCGTGTCGTCGTGCTCCCTCAACGGACCCGCGCCGAGGACGGTGAATCCGGCGTCCGCGATCATGTCCAGGTCCGCCTTGGCCGCCTGCCCTTCGGAGGTGAGGTAGTCGCCCAGGAACAGGGAGTTGACCACGTGCAGGGCGAGCGGCTGCAGGGAGCGCAGGTGCATCTCGCGGCCGCCGGCCATGCGGATCTCCTTGTCCGGGCACACGAAGCGCACCACGGAGAGGATCTTCAGGCACTTCTGCGGGCTCAGCTGCCACGTGCCGGCCAGGGGCGTGCCGTCGAAGGGCATGAGGAAGTTGACCGGCACGGAGTCCGAGCCCAGGTCCCGCAGGGCGAAGAGCGCCTCGACGAGCTGCTCGTCCGTCTCCCGCATGCCCATGATCAGCCCGGAGCACGGGGAGAGTCCGGCGTCCTTGGCGCGCTCCACGGTGTCCACGCGGTCCTGGTAGGTGTGGGTGGAGCAGATGGACTCGTAGTTGGACTCGGCGGTGTTGAGGTTGTGGTTGTAGGCGTCCACCCCCGCGCCGCTCAGTGTCTCCGCCTGGCCGTCCTTGAGCAGGCCCAGGCATGCGCAGACCTCCACGTCCGGGTGCTGCTCCTTGAGCGCCTCCACGGTGCGGGTCACGTTGCCCACCTCTCGGTTGGACGGGCCGCGGCCGCTCGCCACGAGGCACACGCGGCTCGCGCCACCGCGGATGCCGTACTCGGCCTGCTCCACGGCCTTCTCGGGGCTCAGCCACGAGTACTTGAGGATGTCCGTCCCGGCGTTCAGGCGCTGGGAGCAGTAGCCGCAGTCCTCGGCGCACAGCCCAGACTTCAGGTTGACCAGGTAGTTCACCTTCACGGTCATCCCGAAGTGCTCGCGGCGCAGCCGGGCGGCGGCGGCCACGAGGTCCAGCATGCCGGGGTCGTCGGTGTGCAGCAGCTCGAGGGCTTCGTCCGGGGTCACGGGGTCGCCGGCGAGGACGCGCTCGGCCAGCTCGGCAGGGTTCTTGAACATTGTTCAATTATTGAACGGTGTTCAGGATTGTCAATTCTCCGGGCCATCATTGCGGGACGCGGCCCACGGGTGGCCGCCGCCCTGCCGCCGTCCGGGCCACGACGACGTCGCGCCCCACCCCCGCCAGCGCGGGCCACCCCGCCCGCTCGGTAGAGTTTCCGCGTGGCCCGCACCCGGGCACGAGAGCAGGGAGGGACACCGTGGCACTGGACCGCGAGCAGGTGGTGGACGCCGCGTGGCACATCCTGCAGACCTACGGGCTCGGGGACCTCTCGATGCGCCGCCTGGCCCGCGAGCTGGGCGTGCAGCCCGGCGCCCTGTACTGGCACGTGGCGAACAAGCAGGAGCTGCTGGCAGTCCTCGCGCAGCGCATGGTCGCCCCGCTGAGCACCTCCTCCACAGGCGCTCCCACCACAGGAGCCTCTCCCGCGGGCACTTCCCCGGCAGTCGCCGACGACGACGCCACCCTCCTCATCGCCCGGTTCCGTTCCGCGGTGCTCGCCGTGCGAGACGGCGCGGACGTGGTGAGCGTGGCCCACGCGCTGGACCCCTCGGGCATGCAGCCCACACCCCTGCTCACCGCGGCGCTGACCCGCGCGGGCATGGACCCCGCCCCGGCCGAGACGGCCGCGCTCACCCTGGTCCGCTTCACCCTGGGATCCGTGACCGCCCAGCAGACCCGCGAGTCGATGGACCTCCCCACCGCCACGATGGCCGCCGAGTTCGAGGCGGGCGTGCGCGCGATCCTGGCGTAGCGGCGTCGTCGCCCCCCCTCCACCGCCCGCACCCCTGCAACAACTGAGCAGATGCCGAATTGCGGCCGCAAAACCGCACTTGCTCTGTTAATGCAGGAGGCGGGAGGGGGCTTCAGTGAGCCTGCCGGGGCCACCGCTCTCGCTGAAGCCGCCGGTCCAGACGGGGCGCCCCTGCGACTACGGAGCAAACGCAGAACTGCGACCCCGGAACTGCACTTGCTCCGTTGTTGCAGGTGGTGGGAACGCGTGCGCGCTCCTCTCCACCGCCGGGTCCGCCGTCCGGGGGTGTCAGCCGATGCGGGCGGCGGCCAGAATGTCTGCATGACCACCGGCACCCCCTTCACCGTGCGTACACCCGTCCCCGAAGACGCCCCGGGGATCGCGAGAGTGCACACGCAGTCGTGGCGGGAAACGTACACCGGGCTCGTGCCGGAGCGGTTCTTCGACGACGACGCCTTGCGCCGTCGGGAGGAGACGTGGACCCGGATGCTCGCAGAACCGTCCCGCCGTGTACGGGTTAGGGTGGCCGTGGTGGGCGAGACGATCATCGGTTTCGCGGGCACTGGGCAGCCCCGCGAAGACGACCCCGCCCGCGAGCACGCCCTGCACCTGCTCTATGTGCTCCGCGAGCACCACGGCACGGGCGCGGGACAGGCCCTGCTCGACGCCGTTCTCGGCGGGGAGCCCGCGCAGCTGTGGGTCGCGGAGGCCAATCCACGCGCCATCCGCTTCTACGAGCGCAACGGGTTCCGGGCGGACAGCGCCTCGTTGACCGATCCCGGGCTGGAGGACCTGCGCGAGGTCCGCATGGTCCGGTGAGACCGCGGACGACGTCGCTCCCCGCCACCCACGCGCGGCACGGGACCGTGCGGCGTCGTCGTCAGACCCCCGCGCCCACGATCAGCATGGTCGCCCCGAAGACCACCCCGGAGACCACCAGCACCACGGTGGTGTAGCCGAGGATGTCCCGGATCTTCAGCCCGGCGATCGCCAGCAGGGGCAGGGCCCAGAAGGGCTGGATCATGTTGGTCCACTGGTCGCCGTACGCCACGGACATGATGATCACGGAGGGGTCCACGCCCAGGCGGGCGGCGGCGTCGAGGAGGATGGGCGCCTGGATGGCCACCTGGCCGCCGCCGGAGGGGACGAAGAAGTTCACGAGGCCCGCGGAGAGAAAGGCCAGGAAGCCGAGGGTCTGGGGGGAGGCGACCTCCACGATGGAGTCCGAGAGCACCTGGATGAGCCCACTGGCCGTCATGATTCCCATGATCCCGGCGTAGAGCGGGAACTGCAGCAGGATGTCTCCCACGTTGGATGCAGCGTTCTTGACGAGCGCCATGACCTCGAACGCGTTGCGGGAGAGCAGGAAGATCAGCGCCAGGAACATCCAGTTCACAATGTTCAGGGTCACGGTGCCGCCGCCGGTGAAGTGGATGACCAGGTAGGCCACCAGGGCGAGGCCCACGAGCAGGGTGGGGATGCGTGAGGCGTCGAGGCGGTCGGCGGGCACTTCCACCTCGGGGGTGGCAATGCGCTGGTCGGACTCGGCGAGCGCGTCTGCGGTCACCGCGTGACTCGCGGGCACGGCCCGAGGCGCCACGAGCCACAGGGCGAAGGCGACGAGCACCACGGTGGCCACCGTAGCCGTGATGTTCCACCACGAGAACGTGGTCTGCGAGATGGGGATGACGTGGCCCACCTGCTTCTCGATGAACGAGCCGGGAGTTGCCGCGGTCAGCGGCCCCGAGCCCGAGTAGCCCATGTGCCACACCACGAAGCCGGAGAAGCCGGAGGCCACGAGCATGGGGAAGCTCACCGGCCTGCCGCGGCGCGAGAACTCGGCGGCGACCTCGCGCGCGAGCAGACCGCCGACCACCAGGCCGAAGCCCCATGTGATCAGTGACGCCACCGCAGCGATCACGAACACGAACACGTAGGCCGCAAGCGGCGACCGCGGGATGCCGGCGAGTCGTGCGAGAAGCGCCCGAACCGGCCGAGTGCTCGCCAGGGCGTGGCCGAGCAGCAGCACCAGCGCCATCTGGGTCATGAACTCCAGCAGCCCCGAAAGTCCCGTCCCCCACCCCATGACAACGGTCACTGGGCCGGAGTCGGTCAGGACCAGTGCCATGACCGCAACCACCAGTGTCAGGACGATCGCGAAGATCAGCGCGGAGGGGATGAACCGCTCCACCACGTAGTTCACGGGCTTCATGGCCCGGGCAAGCACGGGGTCGGCGGTCGCCGCAGGAGTTGAGGAACGGTCGGGGGAGCTCATGGCGGGCCTCTTCTTCGTTGAGGAGGGTTGACGGGTAGGCGCCGACGACGCGTGCCGGGCTGGTACCCACAGCCCGGTGGCGCGAGAGCTGGACTCGGCGGTCACGGGCGGGCAGGTCCCGGCCCCCGGCGGGGACACTCGGGGCGGACAGGAGCCTCGCGGGTGCGGCGAGGGGAGCCGGCGGACCGACTCCCCTTGTCACGATGGGCTGATGCGTGCTGGGTGGCTCAGCGGCTCAGCAGCAGGGCCTCGCCCTGCCCGCCGCCGCCGCACAGGGACACGGCAGCCTTGCCGGAGCCGCGGCGGGCGAGCTCCATGGCCGCGTGCAGCGCGAGCCGTGCGCCGGAGGCACCGATGGGGTGGCCCAGTGCGATCGCGCCTCCGTGGATGTTCACCCTGTCCATGTCCACGCCGAGGTCCTTCACGGACTGCATGGACACCGCCGCGAAGGCCTCGTTGATCTCGATGAAGTCCAGCTCCGAGACGTCCCAGCCGGAACGGGAGAGCGCGTGCTCGATCGCGTGCGAGGGCTGGGAGTGCAGGGACGTGTCCGGGCCGGCCACCTGGCCCGGACTGCCCACCACGGCGAGCCACTCCAGGCCGTGCTCCTGCGCGTAGCCGCGGGTGGTCAGTACCACTGCCGCGGCGCCGTCGGAGATGGGGGACGAGTTGCCCGCGGTGATCGTGCCGTCCTTGGTGAACGCGGGGCGCAGCTTGCCGAGCCCCTCCGCCGTGGAATCGGGACGGACGCCCTGGTCCTCCGCGACGGTCACGGGGTCACCCTTGCGCTGGGGGATCTCGATGGGTGCGATCTCCTCCGCGAACACGCCGTCCTGCTGGGCCTTGCCTGCGAGCTGGTGGCTGCGCGCCGCCACCTCGTCCTGCTCCTGGCGCCCGATGTGCCGTTCCGTGTTGCCCGTCTCCGTCAGCTCACCCATGGCCACGCCCAGCGCGGAGTCCACCAGGCCGTCGTGGGCCAGGGAATCGGCGAGGGTCATGTCCCCGTAGGACTTCCCCTTGCGGGCACCCAGTGCCAGGTGGGGTGCGTTGGTCATGGACTCCATGCCACCGGCCACCACCACGTCCGCCTCGCCCGCGCGAATCATCCGGGCAGCCTCCGTGACGGCCACCAGCCCGGAGAGGCACACCTTGTTGAGGCTCATGGCGGGCACGCTCATGGGCAGCCCGGCGGCCACGGCGGCCTGCTTCGCCGGGTTCTGGCCGTTGCCCGCCTGCACCACGTTGCCCATGTAGACGTGGTCCACGTCCTCCGGGGCTACCTCGGCCCGTTGCAGCGCGTGCTTGATGGCGTGCGCCCCCAGGTCCACGGCGCTCTGGGACGCGAGCGCTCCCAGCAGCTTTCCCTGCGGGGTGCGGGCCCCGTTGACGATCACGATGTCGTTGGCGTTCTCGGTCACTGTTCCTCCTGAACGGGTACGGAATCGGGGGTGACGTCCACCAGATCCACCCGGTAGTTCGCTTCGGTCTTTTCGGCCACTTCGTCCTCGCTCACCCCTGGGGCCAGGGTGCGCAGCACGAGCCCGGCGTCCTCGACGTCGAACACGCACAGGTCCGTGATGATGCGGTCCACCACGCCCACACCGGTGAGCGGGAGGTCGCACTCGTGCTTGAGCTTCGCGGAGCCGTCCTTGGCCACGTGCTCGGTGAGCACCAGCACGCGCGGCGTCCCGGCCACGAGGTCCATGGCGCCGCCCATGCCCTTGACCATCTTGCCGGGAATCATCCAGTTCGCCAGGTCTCCCGTCTCGGAGACCTGCATGGCGCCCAGGATCGCCATCTTCACGTGCCCGCCGCGGATCATCCCGAAGGACGTGGCGGAGTCGAAGATCGCCGCGCCCGGCTGCAGCGTGATGGTCTGCTTGCCGGCGTTGATGAGGTCCGGGTCCTCGTCCCCCTCGTACGGGAACGGGCCCATGCCCAGCACGCCGTTCTCGGACTGCAGCACCACGCTCACCCCGGGCGGCAGGTTGTTCGCCACCAGGGTGGGGATGCCGATGCCCAGGTTCACGTAGTCGCCGTCGGCCAGTTCCGACGCCGCGATGGCCGCCATCTCGTCGCGCGTCCAGCTCATGCCGCGTCCCCTTCCGTGCGGCGGCCCGCGGTGGGCCGTTCTTCCGCGCCGCTCTCCGGCGAGCGCCGGTCCTCTGCCGCGCGCACGACGTCGCCCTCGGGCCTCGGCCGCGTGGTGCGCTGCTCGATCTCCTTGGGCACCCCGGAGTACCGCACCACGTGCTGCACGTACACGCCGGGGGTCACGATGTGGTCCGGGTCCAGCTCGCCGGGAGCCAGCACCTCCTCGACCTCCGCGAACGTGACCTTCCCGGAGGCCGCGCACACCGGGTTGAAGTTGCGGGAGGTGCGCCGGTAGACCAGGTTGCCGTCCGTGTCCCCGCGCCAGGCGTGCACGAGCGCCACGTCCGCCACGATCCCGCGCTCCTGGACGTAGGTGCGCCCGTCGAACTCGGCGGTGGGCTTGCCCTCGGCCACGGGGGTGCCCACCCCGGTGGCCGTGTAGAACGCGGGGATCCCTGCCCCACCGGCGCGCAGCCGCTCCGCGAGGGTGCCCTGCGGAGTGAACTCCACCTCCAGCTCGCCCTCCAGGAACTGGCGCGCGAACTCCCTGTTCTCCCCCACGTAGGAGGCGAGCACCGTGGAGACCTGGCGGTTCTCGAGCAGCAGCCCGAGTCCCTTGCCGTCCACGCCCATGTTGTTGGAGACCACGGTGAGGTCTTTGACGCCGCTGTCCCGCACCGCCTCGATGAGGTCCCGCGGGATGCCGGAGAGACCGAACCCTCCCACCGCGAGGGTCATGCCGTCCCGCAGCGTCTCGGCCAGCAGGCCGGTGACGTCGTCCCTGAGTTTGGACATGGCCGCCCTTTCCGGATTGTTCCGTGTGATCTGCCTCTCACCCTAGGAAGGGTTCACATCCTGGTCAAAGAAATCCGTGGTGCGTCGCGGAACGAGCCACATTCTGGAAAACTGGCGGTTGATCGTCCACATCGTGGACAAGCGGGGCCTGGCGGGCAGAGGAGACGGCGATGGCGAGAGCGGCGGAGCAGCCGGGCGGCGCGGAACGGGCGCGGGCGACGACGTCGCGGGCCGCAGCGACGTCGGGCACCCAGGTGGTCGGACGGGTCGCCGCGGTGCTGCAGGCCGTGGCCGCCGCGGGAACCGCTGGCACCGCCGAGGTCGCCCGCAGCACGGGGCTCACCCGCCCCACCGCCCACCGCCTGCTCACCGCACTGGCCCACGAGGGACTGCTCGACCGGGACGACACCGGTCGCTGGGCGCTCGGCTTCGAGCTGACCATCCTGGGGGCGGTGACCGCTCAGCGCTACCCGGCGCAGGACCTCGCCACCCCGCACCTGCGGCGCCTCGCCGAGGCCACCGGCGAGTCCGCGTTCTTCTCCGCCCGCCGCGGGGACGAGGTGATCTGCCTCGAACGCGCCGAGGGCTCGTTCCCCGTCCGCTCGCACGTCCTGCACGAGGGCCTGCGACTGCCCCTGGGCGTCGCCTCCGCGGGGCTGGCCATCCTCGGCCACCTCCCGGACGAGCAGCTGGAGGGCGCGCTCGCCGCCACCCGCGAGCGCCGCAGTGAGCTCGGCCCCCAGCACGACGACGCCCACGTCCGCGGTCTCGTGGCCCAGGTCCGCGAGCACGGCTGGTCCCTGAACCCGGGGCGGATCGTGGAGGGCTCGTGGGGCATGGCCGCCGCGGTCTTCGACGCCTCCGGCCAGCCCCGCTACGCGCTGTCCCTCACGGGGATCGAGTCCCGCTTCCGCCCGCCGCGGCAGCAGCAGCTGGGCACCGCGCTGCTGGACCAGGCACACAGGCTCAGCACGGCACTGCGCACGGGCCGAGCGACGTCGTAGCCCGCCCCGCACGAGGCTCGCACACGGCCCGGGCGACGTCGTCGTCCGCCGAGAGTGCGCCACAGGCCCGCCATGATTCGCCCGCCCACCTCCGCGTGCTGTTGGATGGAGGGGCAACCATCCAGAGCGGCCGAGAGATCTGGCTCGTCGAAGCCGCAGCAACCGGATCACCCCCGGTGCTAATGCCAGAACCGATGGAAAGGACGCACCACCCCATGCCCCACAACACCGACCGCATCCAGACCACCCACGTGGGCTCGCTGCCCCGCACGCCCGAGCTGCTGGAGGCCAACAACCGTTTCCAGGCGGGCGAGATCGACCTCCCCCAGCTGGGCGAGGCGCTCGACGAGGGGGTCAAGGAGATCGTGCGCACCCAGCGCGAGATCGGCATCGACATCGTCAACGACGGCGAGTACGGCCACACCACGTCCGGCGCCGTGGACTACGGGGCCTGGTGGAACTACTCGTTCCACCGCCTGGGCGGGCTGACCCCCACGGACGAGGACCGCTGGAACGACGCGGAGAAGCACCGCTCCAGCCCGGGGCACATCGTGCTCACGAGCTTCCCCGACCGCCGCGACCGCGAGCGCTTCCGGGACGCCTACGAGGACCCCACGGCGGGCGTGCTGGCGCACCGCAACACGGTCTCGCAGCCCAAGATCACGGGCCCGCTGACCTACACGGGTCAGGAGGCGGTGGCCGGCGACATCCGCCGCGTGAAGGACGCGATGGCACTGAACGGGGCCACGCAGGGCTTCGTCGCCGCACTGTCCCCCGGCTCCTGCGCCCGCGTGAAGAACGAGTACTACGCCACGGACGAGGAACTGGTCTACGCCTGCGCGGACGTGATGCGCGAGGAGTACAAGGCCATCGTGGACGCCGGGCTGACCGTGCAGATCGACGACCCCTCGATCGCCGAGTCCTGGGACCAGATCAACCCGGAGCCCACGGTGGAGGACTACCTGGACTTCACCCGGCTGCGCGTGGAGGCCCTGAACCACGCCCTGCGCGACCTGCCGCAGGAGCAGATCCGCTTCCACCTTTGCTGGGGCTCGTGGCACGGCCCGCACACCACGGACCTGGAGCTGAAGTACCTCGTGGACCTCATGCTCACCATCAACGCGCAGGGCTACAGCTTCGAGGCGTCCAGTCCCCGCCACGGCCACGAGTGGAAGGTCTGGGAGGAGCACAAGCTGCCCGAGGGCAAGGTGGTCTACCCCGGCATGGTCTCCCACTCGACCAACGGCGTGGAGCACCCGGAGCTGGTGGCGCAGCGCATCGAGCAGTACGCCTCGGTGGTGGGCCGCGAGAACGTCATCGCCTCCACGGACTGCGGGCTGGGCGGGCGCTTGCACCCGCAGATCGCGCTCGCGAAGCTCGGGTCGCTCGTGGAGGGCGCGCGGATCGCCTCGCAGCGCCTCTTCTGAGCCCTTCCGCCTCTTCCAGCACCGACGACGACGCCGCGCGCGCCGTCACGCGGGCCCGACACCTCCACGGAGTGCCGGGCCCGCGGTGCATGGTGACCCCGCCCTGCCGGGACGTCGCGGGCGTGGCCGTGCCGGTGCGCGGAGGTGACGTGCCGCCAGGGAAGCCTCGCGACGACGCCGTAACATATACGATTTTATACACGACATGCGTGACCGGGCTCACACGCATGCGTACACTGCCGTTTCAAGACCAATCGGTCGGTTATTGCATTCAGGCCCCTGCCTCTGGCACCGCGGACGCCGGTCCGAAGATTCTGGAGATCCACCATGGCATCAACCACCACAGCGCCCGCGCAGGGCCACACCATGAGCCGCGAGGAGCGCAAGGTCCTCGCGGGCACGCTCGTGGGCACCACCATCGAGTGGTACGACTTCTTCATCTATGCCCAGGCCGCCGCGTTCATCCTGGCCGCGCACTTCTTCAACCCGCTCACCGCCGAGAACCCCCAGTTCGGTCAGATCATCTCGTGGGCGACCCTGGGCATCAGCTTCCTCTTCCGCCCGCTGGGCGCGATCGTGGCGGGGCACATCGGCGACCGCTTCGGGCGCAAGGTCACGCTCGTGATGACCCTGTTCGGCATGGGCGCGGCCACCACGCTGATCGGCCTGCTGCCCACGTACAGCCAGATCGGCATGGCGGCACCCATTCTGCTGATCCTGCTGCGCATCCTGCAGGGCTTCTCCGCCGGCGGTGAGTGGGGCGGCGCGGCCCTGATGTCCGTGGAGCACGCCCCCGTGAACAAGCGCGGACTCTTCGGCGCGTACCCGCAGATCGGCGTGCCGATCGGCATGCTCATGGCCACCCTGTTCATGTTCGGCCTGAGCACGGGGCTGACGCCCCAGCAGTTCGAGTCCTGGGGTTGGCGCGTGCCGTTCCTGTTCTCCATCGTGCTGATCTTCGTGGGCTGGCTCATCCGCCGCTCGGTGGACGAGTCCCCGGTGTTCCTGGAGATGCAGCAGCGCGCCAAGGAGTCCTCCGCGCCCCTCGGCCAGCTCTTCCGCAAGAACCCCCGCGAGGTCCTGCTCGCCGCGCTGATCTTCGCCGGCAACAACGCCGCGGGCTACCTGGTGATCGCGTTCTTCGCCTCCTACGGCACGAAGGTCCTGCACATGTCCCGGCCGGAGACCCTGGTCGCCTCCCTGGTGGGCGGCATCGGCTGGCTGATCTTCACCATGCTGGGCGGCTGGATGTCGGACAAGGTGGGACGCAGGCGCACATTCATGATCGGCTACGGCATCATCATTGTGTGGGCCATCCCCATGTGGTGGCTGCTCAACACGGCGTCCCTGCCGCTGTTCGCCCTGGCGATCTTCGTGCTGACCATCGGCCTGGGCCCGTCCTACGGACCGCAGTCGGCCATGTACGCGGAGATGTTCCCGGCCCGCGTGCGCTACTCGGGCGTCTCGATCGGCTACGCGCTGGGCTCGATCATCGGCGGTGCGTTCGCGCCCATGATTGCCGAGCTGCTGCTCGCCCGCACCGGCCAGGCGTGGACCATCGGCGTCTACATCTCGCTGCTGTCCCTGGTGTCCTTCATCGCGGTGTGCTTCGTGAAGAAGTCGGACCAGGGCAAGGACCTTCACGTGGCGGAGGTGCACCAGGAGTACGTCCAGGCGCACCCCGGGGAGAGCGTCCCCGCCGTCGCCGGCGAGCCGGAGACCACCTCCGCGCGTCGCCCCCGGCACTGACGCACCCTGCGCACCCCGTCCCGCGGCCCCCGACGAAGGGCCGCGGGACGCCACCCGAGAACCGGCCCGGCATCCGCACGGACGCCGGGCCTTCTCGTCTCCCCGGAGCGGGTGTCACCGATTGACGTGGCTCACACGATCGGGGAACCTGAGCAGTGAACGATCGGTCAGTAATCCTTCCCAGCTAGGAGTTGCCATGCCCTCTCTGCCGCAAGCCTTCCTCGTCGGGGGCGCCCGGACGCCCGTTGGCCGCTACGGCGGCGCGCTGTCCTCGGTCCGCCCGGACGACATGGCCGCCCTGTGCATCCGCTCCGTGGTGGGGGAGGCCGGGATCGACCCCGCGCTGGTGGACGAGGTGATCCTGGGCAACGCGAACGGCGCGGGCGAGGAGAACCGCAACGTGGCCCGCATGGCGTGGCTGCTCAACGGCTACCCGGACTCCGTCCCAGGCATCACGGTCAACCGGCTCTGCGCATCCGGGATGTCCGCAATCACGATCGCCTCCCAGATGGTGAAGTCCGGTGCCGCGGAGATCGTGGTGGCCGGCGGTGTGGAGTCCATGTCCCGCGCGCCGTGGGTCATGGCCAAGCCGACCACCGCCTTCGCCAAGCCCGGGGACGCGTTCGACACCTCGATCGGCTGGCGCTTCACCAACCCCGCCTTCCTGGACGGGCCGCTGTCCCGGGACGGCAAGATGACCTACTCCATGCCGGAGACCGCGGAGGAGGTCGCGCGCGTGGACGGCATCACGCGCGAGGACGCGGACGCCTTCGCCGCGCAGTCCCACGAGAAGGCGCTGGCAGCGATCCGCGCCGGGCACTTCGAGAAGGAGATCGTCCCTGTGGAGGTCAAGGGCCGCAAGGGCGCGGTCACCGTGGTGGACACGGACGAGGGCCCCCGCGAGGGCTCCACCACCGAGGTGCTCGCCAAGCTGCGCCCGGTGGTCGCGGGCGGCTCCGTGGTCACCGCGGGCAACTCCTCCTCCCTCAACGACGGCGCCTCGGCCGTGATCGTGGCGAGCGAGCGGGCCGTGACCAAGTACGGTCTCACCGCCCGTGCGCGCGTGGTGGACGGCGCCTCAGCCGGTCTCGCCCCGGAGATCATGGGCCTCGGCCCGGTCCCGGCCTCGCAGAAAGTGCTGGAGCGGGCCGGGTGGAACGTGGGCGACCTCGGTTCGGTGGAGATCAACGAGGCCTTCGCCACCCAGTCCCTCGGCTCCATCCGCCGTCTCGGCCTGGACCCGGAGATCGTGAACCGGGACGGCGGCGCGATCGCCCTGGGGCACCCGCTCGGCTCGTCCGGCTCGCGCATCGTGATCACGCTGATGGGTCGTATGGAGCGCGAGCGCACCGCCAAGGGCCTGACCACCATGTGCATCGGCGTGGGCCAGGGCGCGGCTCTGCTCGTGGAGCGGGTGTGATCCGGCCGTGACGGACACGAACCCCAGCCACGACGACGCCGCCCGCGACCCGCGCGCGGACGGCGCCGCCGCGCCGTCGTTCCCCGAGAACGGGCGGACGCCCACCTGGGCCGCGGACTTCTCGGCCCTGCGCGTCACCGAGCGCCCGGACCGGCTGCACGTGGCCCTGGACCGCCCGGACGTGCGCAACGCCATCGACGAGGTCATGGTGGACGAGCTGCACACGGTGTGCGGGCACCTGGAGCGCGAGCCGAAGATCATGGTGCTCAGCGGCACCGAGGTGAAGGGCAAGGGGATCTTCGCCTCCGGGGCGGACATCGCCCAGCTGCGCGAGCGGCGCCGCGAGGACGCCCTGCGCGGGGTGAACTCGCAGATCTTCGACCGGATCGCCAAGCTGCCCATGCCCGTCGTTACCGCCCTGGACGGCTACGCCCTGGGCGGTGGCGCGGAGCTCGCGTGGGCCGCGGACTTCCGCATCGGCACGCCCCGCCTGAAGGTGGGCCAGCCCGAGACCGGGCTCGGCATCATCGCCGCGGCCGGTGCGCTGTGGCGGCTCAAGGAGCTCGCCGGTGAGGCCCTGGCCAAGGACATCCTGATGGCCGGGCGCATCCTCTCCGCGCAGGAGGCCCTGGAGGCCCGGCTGATCACGGAGATCCACGAGCCCTCCGAGCTGCTGGCGGCCGCGGACGCTCTCGCGGACCGGATCGCCGCACAGGATCCGCTGGCCGTGCGGATCTCCAAGCGGGTCTTCGCCATGCCGCGCGAGGCCCACCCCCACGTGGACGAGCTTGCGCAGGCCGTCCTGTTCGAGTCCCAGGCCAAGTTCGACCGCATGCAGGCGTTCCTGGACCGCAAGAAGGAGCACAAGAAATGACCGAGAGCACCACGTCAACCGTCCCCTCCACCGTGGGCGTGCTGGGCGGGGGCCGCATGGGCGCGGGAATCGCCCACGCGTTCCTGATCTCCGGCGCGCACGTGACCGTGGTGGAGGTGGACGCCCAGGCCGCGGAGGCCGCGAAGGAGCGCGTGGAGTCGGACCTCGCCAAGTCCCTGGAGCGCGGGAAGATCGACGGCAACCTGGACGTGTGGGCCGAGAACTTCGCGGTCAGCGTGGACTACGCGGACTTTGCGAACTGCGAGCTGGTGGTCGAGGCCGTCCCGGAGATCTGGGACCTCAAGGTCTCCTCCCTCCGGGAGGTCGAGGCGAACCTGTCCGAGGGCGCCTGGCTCGCCACGAACACGTCCTCGCTGTCCGTGGACGGGCTCGCCGCGCAGCTGCAGCGCCCGGAGCGCTTCTGCGGCATGCACTTCTTCAACCCGGTGCCCGCCTCCAAGCTCGTGGAGATCGTGATCGGCGAGCGCACGGGGCAGGAGCTGCGGGACCTCACTCTGCAGTGGGTCGCGGGGCTCGGCAAGACCCCCGTGACCGTCAAGGACGCCCCCGGGTTCGCCTCGTCCCGCCTGGGCGTGGCCCTGGGCCTGGAGGCCATTCGCATGGTCGAGGAGGGTGTGGCCTCCGCCGAGGACATCGACAACGCCATGGTGCTCGGCTACAAGCACCCTGTGGGTCCGCTGGCGCTCACGGACATTGTGGGACTGGACGTCCGCCTGGGCATCGCCGAGTACCTGGAGAAGGAGCTTGGACCCCGCTTCACGCCCCCACAGCTCATGCGGGACATGGTGGAGCGCGGCGAGCTGGGCAAGAAGTCCGGAAGGGGTTTTTATGACTATTCATAGAGTTGCCGCTCGACGCTGACCGCATGACAGCTGGTCGGCACAGGTTTCCCCCGACGGCCCGCCACCCAGAACCCCCGGGTGGCGGGCCGTCGTCCATCACAATTCGATCACAGGGGGTTGCACTAGCAAACGGCTCCCGTGAAGTGTGGGGCGTGTTGCAGAGCACAGACGGCTCCCACATCGAGAGGTGATCGAGATGCAGTCCAAGAAGACCCTGACCCTGACCGCCGCGGCCGTGGCCGCCCCGCTGCTGGTGGGGTGCGCACAGAGCGCTCAGCCCTCCCAGACTGCCGAGGCCGGCGAGACGACGGCACAGACGCGGCAGACGGCGAGCACGGCCGCATCGGCCCAGAGCTCGCAGGCACCCGCGACAGGCTCGAGTGCGGTGAGCACCGCGGACCCGGCGGCCACGACCACCGGTGAGGCCAGCACGCAGGCTGCCGCCGGCGAGGGCACCACGCTGCCGGAGGTGACGGACCCGCTGGCCGGCACGGAGGCCGAGACCTCGAGGATCCCGGTGGAGCACCCTAAGTACGGCGATCTCGAGATCGTCACGTACCTCCACGTCACCTCGGGCGGCGCGGCCCCGTCCGAGGGCGTCCCGAGCTACGCCGTGTACCAGAACGGCCACGCGGTGGGCTACGTCGCCTCCCCGGAGGGCACCAAGGCGGTCAACTTCTCCGACCGCAAGGCACTGGCCGGACAGACGTGGGAGGTCGGCAAGGAACACCCCGTGGACCGGTACGGCAACGTCTACATCTCCTACGACACCGGCGTGACCGTGCTGACGCCCACCGAGATGGGCTTCGACTCCCAGGGCACCATGCCTCCGGCCAAGGACGCGAAGTTCCCGTTCTCCCACGCGGGCCTGAAGCTCGACGCCGCCGGGTTGCCCACGGTGGTGCAGAAGGTCGTGGACAAGGACGGCACCGAGACCGGCAGGACCGTGAACTGGACGTGGGAGAACACCACGTTCGTCCAGGAGAAGTGAACGACATGCGTTCCACCCGAACGCCGCCCCTGACCACTGCCCTTGTGGCGCCCCCCTGCTCGCGGTCTGCGGGCAGGGCAGGCAGACCGCCGGAGTACGGGCCCATGGAGGTGGTGACCTGCACGCTGACCACCACCCCGGACACCGCACCGCAGGGCAAGCGGGGCAGCTATGCCGTCCACCAGAACGGCAACCCGGTGGGCTCCGTGTCCTTCCCCGAGAGCTCCTCGGTGATCACCTTCGGCAACGGCCCGGCCATCGGGGACCAGCTCTGGGAGGTGGACCAGAAGAACCCCGTGGACAGGTACGGCAACGTGCACTTCCCCTCCAACTCGGGCGTCACGGTCATCAGCCCCTCAGGCGGGGGCTTCGACTCCCACGGCACCTTGCCGGGAGCCGAGGACCCGCAGCACCCCTTCCAGAACGCGGACGTGAGGATCGCCTCCTCCGGTGAGCCGACGGTCGTCCAGCACGTCAGGGACAAGAACGACAGCAATGCGGACACCGGAGAGACCGTGGACTGGACCTGGGATAGCTCGAAGTTCGCGGCCCGCAAGTAGGTCACGGTCCCACCGCACGGTCCCACGAGGGCGGCCCCGCTGCGGCGGAGCCGCCCTCGTGCGTGCCTGGCCATCCTGGTGCGGGCCTGACCGCCCGGCAGAAGACTGGGGTCGCGGTTCGATCACACCTGGTTGCAATCGCAAATGCGATGGGGGGGGAGGGTGGATGCCTTGGTGATCTCAGAGATCTCCCCCAACCGACGAGGTGAACGAGATGTGCTCCACGAAGACCAAGACCCTGACCGCCGCTGTTCTGGCTGTCCCGCTGCTCGTGGGTTGCGCGCAGAGCGCCGAGCCCCCGCAGGCCGCCGACGCCGCGTCGTCGCCCGCCGCGAGCACGGCCCCGGCGGCGAGCAGCACCCCGAGTACGGCGCCGAGCACCCAGGCGGCGCCCCCCGACGAGAGCGCGGAGACCCCGGCCACGGAGCCGACTGCGACTGCAGAGACCACCACGCCGCCACCGGAGCCTTCCAGTTCAGCACCCGCCGTCCACTCCACGCTCCCCGCGGTGGAGGACCCCTGTGCGGGGGTCTGCACGGCCACGGGACGGTTCCAGATGAATCACCCCGCCTACGGCCCCATGGAGATCGTGTCCCACGAACGGATCGTGCACCCGGAGACCGCTCCCCAGGGCAAGCAGCCCAGCTTCGCCGTCTATCAGGGGAACGAGCCCGTGCGCTACGAGGTGAACGTGGACGCCGGGGACCTGGTCTCGTTCGGACCGGCCCCCGTGATCGGGGACCAGGTGTGGGACGTGGCCGGGAGCAGCCCCGTGGACAGGTACGGGAACCTCTACCTGAGCAGCAGCCGCGGCGTCACCGTCATTTCCCCCGCCGACGAGGGCTACTCATCCAACGGAACCATTCCCGAGGCCAACCTGATCCCGCCGTACCCGTCCGATCCGGCCGGGCTGCGGATCGAAGCCTCCGGCGAACCGACCATCCTGGTCAAGGAGGTCGCCCCGGGCGGCGCCCCAACGGGCAAGACCCTGGAGTACACCTGGGACGGTTCCACCTTCGTGCCGAGCACGTAGGCACGCAGGAAAGTAGCTGACACGACGCCGTGCGGGCAACGGTGAAGGGCGCGACCCCGAGGGGTCGCGCCCTTCACGTCCGATACCTGTGTGTTCTGGTGCTCGTGCGCTCGACCGGCCGTGAACCGGACCTCCAGCGGTTCGGCCACCCGGCGTCAGCCGTGCGGCCACGGAGCTGTCCTCATGGGGCCGTGCCGGACTCAGCGCTCCACGAGGATCCCGTCCTCGTCCGCCCACAGGGTCTTGCCCGGACGGAAGGTGACACCTCCGAAGTTGAGGATCACGTCCGTCTCGCCGAAGTCGTTGGGCGAGGACTTGCGGGGGTTGGTGCCCAGGGCCTTCACGCCGATCTGCAGGGTTCCGAGCTCCACGCGATCGCGCACCGGGGCGTTGATGACGAGCCCCGCCCAGCCGTTCTCCATGGCGGTGCGGGCCACGTTGTCGCCGAGCAGCGCGCAGTTCATGGAGCCCTGCCCGTCCACCACCAGCACGGCACCGTCACCGGGGGTGGCCACGAGCTTCTTGACGTCCACGTTGGACTCGAAGCAGCGCACGGTGCGGATGGGGCCGGCGAACTGGTGGACGCCTCCCACCGAGATGAACTGGGTGGTCACGGACTGCAGCTCGTCGCCGCGCTCGTCGTAGAGGTCGCACGTGGAGATGGACATGGCACTGGCCTTTCGTCGCGGACAAGGGGGCCGCGCGGCGTCGTCGTCGGGTGGGCGGCGCACTGCGGAAGCTCGCCCCGCGCCGCGAGAACGACAGCCTACGCAGCAGTAGGAACGTGACGGACGTTACGCGAGGTCCGCATCGAGTTCAACGGCCGGCGCGTGGCGCTGCAGGAAGCGGTACACCTCGGTCTCGTCCACCCCGGGGAACGCGCCGGCGGGCATTGCGGCGAGCATGTGGGTGGCCGGGCGCGCGGAGGGCCACGCCTGTCCGTCCCACAGCTCCGAGAGCGCGGGCGAGGGCTGCTGGCAGCACGCCGGGTCCGGGCAGGTGGAGGTGCGCCGGTAGTTCGTGGCCCGGCCCCGGAACCACTTGACGTGCTCGTAGGGAACCCCGAAGGAGATTGAGAACTCGCCGTGCTCGGAGCCCTCCACGCGGGCGGAGCACCAGAACGTGCCGTGCGGGGTGTCCGTGTACTGGAAGTGCGAGAGCAGCCGGTTGGTCCCGGAGAAGGCCTGGCGCGCGGAGAAAAAACGGCACGCCCGCTGACCCTCCACCGCCCCGCTGTGGTCGGTGGGGAACTGGAGGCCGTCGTTCTGCCAGGCCTTGTGGATGATCCCGGAGGAGTGCACCTTCTCGAAGTGCGTGGGGATCTCGAAATGGTGGGTCATCAGGTTGGTCATGCGGTGCGCGGCCGTCTCGTGGGAGACCGCGAACGCGTCCCGGAGGTCGTCCACGGACAGCTCCCGTTGGGACTTGGCCCGGGCCAGGAGGTCCACCGCCGAGGCCTCGGGAACCATCAGCGCGGCGGCGAAGTAGTTGGTCTCCACCCGCTGCTCCAGGAACTCGCCGTAGCTTGCGGGCCGTCCGTGCCCCAGCAGGTGGTGGCCCACCGCCTGCAGCAGCACGGACCACGGGGATCCGCCGGCCGTGCTGGCGGGCAGGTAGAAGCGCCGGTTGCGCAGGTCCGTGACGGAGCGCGTGGAGTGCGGCAGGTCCGGGACCTGGTGGATCTCGAAGCCCACGTGCTCCACCAGCCGGGAGATGTGGTGCTCGGACAGCGGCCCGCCGGTGTGCCGGATGGCGGCGAGCAGCTCCGCGGCCATGGTCTCGATCCGCTCGAAGTAGTTGTTCACGCTCTGCATCCGCGCCCGCAGCTGGGTGTTGGCGCGCCGGGCCTCCTCCGGGGTGGCGGCCTGCTCCTCGAGCCGCTGACCGAGCTGCTGCTGCAGTGCGGCGAGCGCCTCGAGGGTCTCGGTGCTCGTCCCCGGCCCCACCCGCACCGTGGGCAGCCCGAGCGCGGAGTACATGGGCCCGCGCTGGACCCGCTCCACCTGGATCTCCAGTTCCATGCGCCGAGAGGGCGCCTTGGAGCCCAGCAGCTGCTCCACCCCCATGTCCAGGGCCGCAGCGATCGCGGACAGCGCGCTGAGCTTGGGCTCGCGCTTGCCGTTCTCGATCAGTGACAGCGCGGACGGCGCCATTCCCGCGGTGCGCGCCAATTCCTCCAGCGTGATTCGCAGGCGCTTGCGGCGGTAGCGGATGCGCCGACCCAGCACGATCGGGTCCGCCGGGTCCCCCGACTCTTCGGGCGGCACCTCGGAGGACGACGACGCCGCGCGGCCACCTCGGGTGCCCGCCCTCCCGTGTCCCGCGAGAGCGGTGCGCTCGGTCGTGGAATGGGTGGGAGCGGCGTCGACGGTGCGACGGTGCCTGCGGGGTCCTGTGTCCGGGGTCATAGTCCGAGTTTAGGCAGATTTTTCTGAAACGTGAAGAAATTCAATTCTTCATCCGAAAAACCTCTATGCGAGGGTGCAGATCGCGGCAAAAGTGGAACACATCAAGTTACCCGTGCGGAGCTTCCACCGAGGCCGCCGGCTCGAACGATCAAAGGAGACCGAGATGAGCAACGAGAACAGCAACCTCCGCAGCGCCGCTGAACTGGCCCGTGACTGGGAGGAGAACCCGCGCTGGGCGGGTGTGACCCGTGACTACGCGCCCGAGGAGGTCCTGCGTCTGCAGGGCTCCTTTCGAGAAGAGCACACCAACGCCCGCCGCGGGGCGGAGCGCCTCTGGTACCTGCTCAACTCGGAGGATTACATCAATGCTCTGGGCGCTCTGACGGGCAACCAGGCGGTCCAGCAGGTCAAGGCGGGCCTGAAGGCCATCTACCTCTCCGGCTGGCAGGTGGCCGGTGACGCCAACCTGGCGGGCCAGACCTACCCGGACCAGTCCCTCTACCCGGCGAACTCGGTTCCCCAGGTGGTGCGCCGGATCAACAACGCGCTCAAGCGTGCGGACCAGATCGAGCACGCCGAGGACGTCCACACCGTGGAGAACTGGATGGCGCCGATCGTCGCGGACGCGGAGGCCGGCTTCGGCGGACCGCTCAACGCGTTCGAGCTCATGAAGTCCATGATCGACGCCGGTGCGGCGGGCGTGCACTGGGAGGACCAGCTGGCCTCCGAGAAGAAGTGCGGCCACCTGGGCGGCAAGGTGCTGATCCCCACCCAGCAGCACATCCGCACCCTCAACGCGGCCCGCCTCGCGGCGGACGTGGAGGACGTGCCCAGCATCATCATCGCCCGCACGGATGCCGAGGCGGCCACCCTGATCACCTCGGACATCGACGAGCAGGACGCCGAGTTCATCACCGGCGAGCGCACCGCGGAGGGTTTCTACAAGGTCCGCAACGGCATCGAGCCCTGCATCGCCCGAGCCAAGGCGTACGCGCCGTACTCCGACCTCATCTGGATGGAGACCGGCACCCCGGACCTCGAACTCGCCAAGCAGTTCGCGGAGGCCGTGCACGAGGAGTTCCCGGACCAGATGCTGGCGTACAACTGCTCGCCGTCCTTCAACTGGAAGAAGCACCTGGACGACGACACCATCGCCAAGTTCCAGCGCGAGCTGGCCGCCATGGGCTTCCGCTTCCAGTTCATCACCCTGGCGGGCTTCCACGCCCTGAACTACTCGATGTTCGACCTGGCACACGGCTACGCCCGCAACCAGATGAGCGCCTACGTGGAACTCCAGGAGCGGGAGTTCGCCGCCGAGGAGCGCGGCTACACCGCCACCAAGCACCAGCGCGAGGTGGGCACCGGCTACTTCGACCTGGTCTCGCAGGTGGTCAACCCGAACTCCTCGACCATCGCCCTCAAGGGCTCCACCGAAAGCGCCCAGTTCTGACCCGCCCCGCGCGGCAGCGCTGACACAGATTCGCGGAGGCCGGTGCACGGTCACCGAGGCCAAAGTACTCCGGGCACCCGGCCTCCGCGTTCACCTCATCCGCGGGTGATGGAGGGGTCTGCTCAGACCTCTGGCGGACACAGAACCGCCCCGGCACCGCACCATGACGCGGCCGCCGGGGCGGTTCTTCCGTGCGCGGGGCACGCCTGCCGCGGCTACTGCGAGGGGGCGTCCTTGAGGTAGTTGGTGATCCGCACCGTGCACAGCCGGCGGCCGGTGTCGATGTGGGTGATGACCACCTCGTGGCTCGTCATGGTGCGGCCCAGGCGGATGGCCGTGGCCACGCCGCGCACCCGGCCGCTCGTGGCGGAGGCATGGTGGGTGGCATTGATGTCCACGCCCACGGCCACCTTGCCCATCGTGGAGCCGTGGATCACGGCGGCCCACGATCCGAGCATCTCGCCCAGCGCCACGGAGGCGCCGCCGTGCAGCAGCCCGAGGGACTGCCGGTTGCCCTCCACGGGCATGGTGGCGACGAGGCGCTCGGCGGAACGCTCTTCCACCTCCACGCCCATCTTGCGGTCCAGCTCGCCCAGCTCGAGGTTCAGGGCGTCGAAGGGCTTGCCCTTCTGCTCGTCGGACGACGCCGCGCGCCGCCGGTTCTCCACGCGTGCGTCCGCGGGGGTCGGGTCCTCGTGCATGTTCACTCCTCGTGGTGGTGGCACGACGCCGCCCGCGCGCCCGCGCGGGGAAGGTGCCGCAGCGCCGTCGGGCCCGGTGGAGCGGGACGAACGGCCATGGTGACTCTGTGTGACCTAGGTTATCCTGGTCCAAATACTGACCGATCGTTCGGCTACCGCCTCGACACCCGGAGGACCCAGCGTGAGCACCCAGACCCAGGCGCCCGAGACCAGCGCCCCGCAGATCCTGCCCAGCTTCGTGAGGGGCCAGTGGTGGCGCCCGGACGACCCGCAGAAGGTCACGGACGTGAAGGACGCCGCCACCGGCGAGCTGGTGGCCCGCGTGAGCACGGACGGCCTCGACACCGCCGGGGCCGTGGAGTACGCCCGCACCGTGGGCCAGGCCTCGCTGGGGCAGTTGCGCATCCACGACCGCGCGCTGATCCTCAAGCAGCTCGCGCAGCACCTCGGGGAGCACAAGGGGCAGCTGTACGAGCTCTCCTACGCGACCGGCTCCACCGCGAAGGACCACCTGATCGACGTCGACGGCGGCATCGGCACCCTGTTCACGTTCTCGTCCAAGGGCCGCCGCGAGCTGCCCAATGCCAACGTGATCGTGGACGGCGCCGTGGAGCAGCTCTCCCGGGACGGCTCGTTCCTGGGCGAGCACGTCTACACCCGCCTGCCTGGCGTGGCCGTGCAGATCAACGCGTTCAACTTCCCCGTGTGGGGCATGCTCGAGAAGTTTGCGCCCGCGTTCATCGCCGGGGTACCCACCATCGTGAAGCCCGCAACCCCCACCGGCTACGTCACCGAGGCGTGCGTGCGGCTCATGCTGGACTCCGGGCTGCTGCCCGAGGGATCCCTGCAGCTGGTCTCCGGCTCCGCCGGGGACCTGCTCGACCACCTGGACGCCCGCGACCACGTGGCGTTCACGGGGTCGGCAGCCACGGCCCGCTCACTGCGCGGCCACACCAACGTGGCGGAGAACGGTGTGCGCTTCACCGCGGAGACCGACTCCCTGAACGCCGCGGTCATGGCCCCGGACGTCACCGAGGACTCCCCCGAGTTCGAGGCGTTCGTGAAGTCCGTGGTCCTGGAGATCACCGCCAAGGCCGGGCAGAAGTGCACCGCGATCCGCCGAGTGGTCGTGCCGGAGCAGGTCAAGGCCGCCGTGGTCACGGCGATCCGCAAGCGGGTGGCCCAGCGCGCCGTCGTCGGGGACCCGCGGGACGCCGCCACCACGGTGGGCCCGCTCGCGTCCGAGGACCAGTACCTCGAGGTGCTGCGCTCCGTGCGCACCCTGGTCGACGCCGGTGCCACCGTGGAGCTGGGCGGACCCGAGGAGCTCTCCTCCGTACCCCAGCACGGCGCGTTCTTCCCCGTCACCGTGCTCTCGTTCGACGACGCACGCACCCCCGTCGTGCACGAGGTCGAGGCGTTCGGCCCGGTCACCTCCGTGCTCGG